>NZ_MUOA01000061.1:0-234354 GCF_002001065.1 Pseudomonas sp. A25(2017)
TCGGTACGCTGTGGCTCGGCATGACGGGTGGGGCCTGGGTGGTGCGGGCCTTGGGCGGGGCGCTCGTGCTGTATGCGCTGAGCGGGCTGTTGCTGCCAACGTTGCGGGTCGGCGCCCGTGCCGAGCCGTGGATCGCTCCGCTCTGCGGGTTGCTCACCGGCCTCATCACTTCCGCCACTGGCGTATTCGTCATTCCGGCGGTGCCCTATCTGCAAGCGCTGGGCCTGAGCAAGGACGAACTGGTACAGGCCTTGGGTCTGTCATTCACCGTTTCTACCCTGGCCCTTGCCGCCGGCCTGTTGTGGCGCGGCGCACTGGGAGGGGACGAATTGAGCGCTTCGTTGCTGGCGTTGGCACCGGCGCTGCTGGGGATGTGGCTGGGGCAATGGTTGCGCCAGCGGATCAGCGCCGTGTTGTTCAAACGGGTGTTTTTTGTCGGCCTCGGCGTGCTCGGCGGCCATCTGCTGATCAGCGGCTAGCCGAGGACGGGCTGAGCATGTCGACGCGGCGGATGTCGAAGTCGCGCTCCAGATAATCCATGCGTTGCTCGAAGAACTGCTGCATGTGCGGCAGGTTCGAGTGCACCTCCAGGTGCGCCTGGGATGCCCAGATCTCATAGAAGATAAACAGCGTCGGATCCTGCTGGTCCCGCAGCATGTGATATTCGATGCAGCCGGGTTCGGCGCGGCTTGGTTCGACGTAGGCGCGGAACAGCGCTTCGAAGGCTTCGGCTTTTTCCGGACGGGTCTTGGCGTGCAGGATGAAACCGTGCAGTTCGCTCATCGAGGTGGCTCCTGAGATAAAAGAGGTCTCGAAGTCTAAGGCAACAATCGGTCGTTCATTCGTGCGTATAGGTCAAATCAGTTTTGCCGTTGGGCTGCTTATTCCCCATGAAACTCATCGTTATTCTGCCGCCATCATTTTCAACCTTTCCATGCAGCGGCCCTTTGACGGCCATGCCGTGGAACCCGATGAGGCTCCCATGAAAAAAGTCCTGTTGCTCAACGGCGGCAAACAATTCGCTCACTCCGACGGTCGCTACAACGCCACCCTCCACGACACGGCGGTCAGTGTGTTGGACCGTGGCGGTTTTGATGTGCAAACCACCTTCATCGACGGCGGCTACGACATCAAGGAGGAAGTCGCCAAGTTCCTTTGGGCCGACGTGATCATTTACCAGATGCCAGGTTGGTGGATGGGCGCGCCCTGGACCGTGAAGAAATACATCGACGAAGTCTTCACCGAAGGCCACGGCAGCCTCTACGCCAGCGACGGTCGGACCCGTTCCGATGCCTCGCAGAAATACGGCAGCGGTGGCCTGATCCAGGGCAAGCAGTACATGTTGTCGCTGACCTGGAACGCCCCGCAGCAAGCCTTCGACGACCCGACCGACTTCTTCGAGGCCAAGGGCGTGGATGCGGTGTACTTCCCGTTCCACAAGGCCAACCAGTTCCTCGGCATGACCGGCCTGCCAACCTTCCTGTGCGTGGACGTGATGAAGCGCCCGAACATCGAAGGGGATGTGGCGCGGTATGAACAGCATTTGCGCGAGGTGTTCGGTCTGAAGGCGTGACCTGTCTTTTACCTCACATCCCGATACTATCCTGTGGCGGGTGGGTAAACCTGCGCTGTGGGAGCAAAGCTTGCTCGCGAAACAGACCTCTCGATCCCCGAAAGACCGCGGCGCCTTCATCGCGAGCAAGCTTTGCTCCCACATCGCGAGGATAAATCCCCTCGCCACAAGAGAGATCAGTCGACAGGGGGATACGTGAAAGCCAGATCCGACGAATTGCAGATTTTCATCTGCGTGATCGAGTGCGGATCCATCTCCGCCGCCGCCGAGCAGGTCGGGCAGACGCCGTCGGCGGTCAGCCGCACGTTGTCGCGGCTGGAGGCCAAGCTCGACACCACGCTGATCAACCGCACCACGCGGCGCATGGACCTGACCGAGGAGGGCAAGTATTTCTTCGAGCAGGCCAAAGGCATCCTCGACCAGATGGACGAGCTGGAAGAGCGCCTGTCATCCCGCCAGAAGAACCCCGCAGGCCGGTTGCGCATCAACGCGGCCTCGCCGTTCATGCTGCATGCCATCGTCCCGCACATCGAAGAGTTCCGCAGGCTCTACCCGGACATCCTGCTCGAACTCAACAGCAACGACCTGATCATCGACCTGCTGGAGCAAAGCACCGACATCGCCATCCGCATCGGCACCCTCACCGACTCGACGCTCCACGCCCGCGCCCTGGGTTGCAGCCCGTTGCACATCCTGGCCAGCCCCGCTTATCTGAAGCAGCACGGCACGCCTTCAAGCGTCGCCGAACTGGCAGGCCATGCGCTGCTGGGGTTTGCCCAGAACGAGGGCCTCAACCAGTGGCCACTGCGCCACGTACACGGAGATCGTTGGCCGATCCAGCCCGCCATCAGCGCGTCCAGCGGCGAGACCGTGCGCCACTTGGCGCTGCAGGGGCAGGGCATTGCCTGCCTGTCGGACTTCATGACCCGCGAAGACATCCACACCGGTCGGCTGAAGGTGCTGCTGGCCGATGCCAACAGCGGATACCGCCAGCCGATCAATGCCGTGTATTACCGCAACTCGCAACTGGCCCTGCGCATCCAGTGCTTCCTGGACTTCATCCAGGACAAGCTCGCCGGCTACGCCTCGCGGGAGTTCAAGGGCTGATAACCCCCTATCCCTGTGGGAGCGAGCTTGCTCGCGATGGCGTCGGGTCAGTCGATATTGAAGTTAGCTGACCCACCGCTATCGCGAGCAAGCTCGCTCCCACAGGGTGTGTGTTGGCATGTTGTCAGTCGTGCTGCACGCCGGCGCGCTTGAGCATTTGCTTGCAACGCTCGGACAGGTGGAACACACGCAGGTGCTTGCCGGCTTTGCTGTAGCGTTCGCGCAGGGTCTTGAGTGCGGCGACGGCCGAGTAGTCGACGAAGCGCAAGTGACGGCAATCGAGGGTCACCAGGGCCGGGTCGTTGGCCGGGTCGAACTGGTTGAGGAACGGTGTCGTCGAGGCGAAGAACAGCGTGCCGTGCAGGCGATAGAGTTTGCTGCCGTCGGCTTCCTGGTGCGTATCGGCGTACAGCTCCCGGGCCTGTTGCCAGGCGAAGTTGAGCGCCGCGATGACGATGCCGCAGAGCACGGCCACCGCCAGGTCGGTGAACACCGTAATGATGGTCACCGCGATGATCGCCAACACATCGCTCTTCGGCACCTTGTTGATCACCCGCAGCGAGGCCCAGGCGAAGGTCTGCTGCGCAACCACGAACATCACGCCCACCAGCGCAGCCAGCGGGATGCGCTCGATCAGCGGCGACAGGAACAACACGAACAGCAACACCATCACCCCGGCCACCACGCCCGATAACCGTCCGCGCCCACCCGAGCTGAGGTTGATCACCGTCTGGCCGATCATGGCGCAGCCGCCCATGCCGCCGAACAGCCCGGAGGCGATGTTGGCTGCGCCCAGCGCCACGCATTCACGGTCCGGATAACCGCGGCTCTGGGTGATTTCGTCGGTCAGGTTCAGGGTCAGCAGGGTTTCCAGCAAACCGACCATTGCCATGATCACCGCGTAGGGCATGACGATCTGCAGGGTCTCCAGGTTCCAGGGAAGATCGGGCCAGGCGAAGGCGGGCAAGCCGCCGGCGATATGGGCCATGTCGCCCAGCGTTCGGGTGGGCAGGCCGAGCAGGTAGACCGCCAGGCCGATACCGAGGATCGCCACCAGGGCCGGCGGCACGCTGCGGGTCAGCCGCGGCAGCAGGTAGACGATGGCCATGGTCAGTGCTACCAGGCCGGCCATCAGATACAGCGGGCTGCCGCTGAGCCAGGTTTCACCCTGCTTGAAATGCTCCAGTTGGGCCAGCGCAATGACAATCGCCAGGCCGTTGACGAAGCCGAGCATCACCGGGTGCGGGACCATGCGCACCAGCTTGCCCAACCGCAACAGCCCGAAGGCCATCATGAACAGCCCGCCCAGCAGCACGGTGGCCAACAGGTATTGCACGCCGTGCTGCACCACCAGCGCGATGATGACCACGGCCATTGACCCCGCCGCCCCCGACACCATGCCTGGCCGGCCGCCGAACAGGGCGGTCAGCGTGCAGAGGATGAACGCGCCGTAGAGCCCCATCAGCGGGTTGAGGTGGGCCACCAGGGCGAAGGCGATGCATTCGGGGAGCAAGGCGAAAGAAGTGGTGAGGCCGGCGAGGGCGTCGGCGCGAAGACGTGCTGATTTCATGATTTACCTGACTGGGCGCCGGTGGAGAGTCGGCTGCCGGGGAGTGGTGCAAAAAACAGGGGCGGATGGTACGGAATTGAGTGCGGGGCGGCCAGCCGTCTGTGGCGAGGGGATTTATCCCCGCTGGGGCGCGCAGCGGCCCTATTGCTTTTGGGGCTGCTTCGCAGCCCAGCGGGGATAAATCCCCTCGCCACAGGGAGCGATGAAAGTCTTGCGCTGAATTTTCATCAACGCCGTGTCGCGATGTCCGTCAGCGACAAATTTTATCTGTGCGCGAAAATTACTTTCAGTGGGTTTGAAGATTCTCCGTCGAAATGATTTATGAGTTTCACAACACATCGACGTGACCCCATTCGAGGAGTAACGCATGGCCCCTGCTTTCGGTTATTGGCTCCTGGTCTACGCGGCCATCGCGATCATTGCGTTGATCGTTCTGATCGCCCGTTACCGGCTCAATCCGTTCATTGTGATTACCCTGGTGTCCATTGGCCTGGCGTTGCTGGCCGGGATGCCGCCCTCGGGTGTGGTGGGGGCGTACGAGGCGGGTGTCGGCAAGACGCTGGGGCACATTGCGCTGGTGGTGGCCCTGGGCACGATGCTCGGCAAGATGATGGCCGAGTCTGGCGGCGCCGAGCGGATGGCGCAGACGTTGATCGAACGCTTCGGCGAGCGCAACGCTCATTGGGCGATGGTGTGCATTGCCTTCCTGGTCGGGCTGCCGTTGTTCTTCGAAGTCGGTTTCGTGCTGCTGGTGCCCATCGCCTTCACCATCGCCCGGCGTGTGGGCGTGTCGATCCTGATGGTGGGGCTGCCGATGGTCGCCGGGCTGTCGGTGGTGCATGCTTTGGTGCCGCCGCATCCGGCGGCGATGCTGGCGGTGCAGGCCTTCCAGGCTTCGGTGGGGCAGACCTTGCTGTACGCGATCCTGATCGGCATTCCCACCGCGATCATCGCCGGCCCGCTGTACGCCAAATTCATCGTGCCACGCATCCAGCTGCCGGCTGAAAACCCGTTGGAGCGACAATTCCTCGACCGTGAGCCGCGCGCGAATCTGCCGGGCTTCGGCGTGACCCTGGGGACCATTCTCCTGCCGGTGATCCTGATGCTGATCGGCGGCTGGGCCAACCTGATTTCCACGCCGGGCAGCGGTTTCAACCAGTTCCTGTTGTTCATCGGCAACTCGGTGATCGCCTTGCTGCTAGCGACCATCCTCAGCTTCTGGACCCTCGGCCTGGCCCAGGGCTTCAACCGTGAATCGATCCTCAAGTTCACTAACGAATGCCTGGCACCGACCGCCAGCATCACCTTGCTGGTGGGCGCCGGCGGCGGTTTGAACCGGATTTTGGTGGACGCCGGGGTCACGCAACAGATCGTCGGCCTGGCCCAGGAATTCCAGCTGTCACCGCTGGTCATGGGCTGGCTGTTCGCCGCACTGATGCGCGTCGCCACAGGGTCGGCCACCGTGGCAATGACCACCGCCTCGGGCATCGTCGCGCCCGTGGCGATTGGCCTGGGTTATCCACACCCCGAGTTGCTGGTGCTGGCGACCGGCGCCGGGTCGGTTATCTTTTCCCACGTCAACGACGGCGGCTTCTGGCTGATCAAGGAATACTTCAATATGACCGTCACCCAAACCTTCAAGACCTGGACCGTGCTCGAAACGCTGATCTCCGTGGTCGCGTTCGCCTTGACCCTCGGGCTTTCACGCTTGCTTTGAGCGCAACGCCACCCAACAGGAGCCGCCATGGACATCCTCTACCAGATCCGCTCCCGGCAGGATTCCTTCAGCGCCGGCGAAGGCCGAATCGCTCGGCTGATGCTCGACGACGTGGGCTTTGCCGCCTCCGCCAGCCTCGATGAACTGGCCCAACGGGCGGAAGTCAGCAGCGCTACGCTGTCGCGGTTCGCTCGCACGGTCGGGTGCCGCGACCTGCGGGACTTGCGCCTGCAACTGGCCCAGGCCAGCGGTGTCGGCAGCCGTTTCCTCGACCCGGCTGGCGCGCCGGAGCAATCGGCGTTTTATGGACAGATCGTCGGCGATATCGAAGCGACCCTGCGCCAGCATTTGTCGGCGTTCGAAGAGTCGCGGTTCGGCGATGCCGTGCGGATGATCGGCAAGGCGCGGATGATCCATGCGTTCGGCCTCGGGGGCTGGTCGGCGCTGTGCGGCGAGGAGTTGCAGGTGCGGCTGGTGCGTTTTGGCTACCCGATTGCCGCCTGTCGCGACCCGGTGATGATGCGCATCACCGCCACCTCGTTGAGCGACCAACATCTGGTCATTGCCTGTTCGCTGACCGGTATCACGCCGGAGCTGTTGAGTGCCGTTGAATTGGCCCGCAGCTATGGCGCGGCGATCCTGGCCATCACCCGTGCCGACTCGCCACTGGCCCAACTGGCCGACTGCGTGCTGCCCCTGCAAGGCGCTGAAACCTCGTTCATCTACAAACCCACGGCGGCGCGCTACGGCATGCTGCTGGCCATTGATGTGCTGGCCACCGAGCTGGCGCTGGCCCACCCTGAAGACAATCAAGAGCGCCTGCGGCGGGTCAAACTCGCCCTGGACGATTACCGCGGCGGCGACGATCACTTGCCGCTGGGAGACTGACATGCTGTACGACACGCTTATCCGCAATGCGCTGGTCATCGATGGCAGCGACACGCCTGGCTACCGCGCCGACGTCGCCATTCGCGCCAGTCGCATCGAACGCATCGGCGACTTGCGCGATGCCCGCGCGGTTGAAGACATCGATGCCGCCGGTCGCGTGCTCGCGCCAGGCTTCATCGATGTGCACACCCACGACGACACGGTGGTCATTCGCCAACCGCAGATGCTGCCCAAGCTCAGCCAGGGCGTGACCACCGTCATCGTCGGCAACTGCGGCATCAGCGCTTCGCCGGTGAGCCTGCGGGGCGATCCACCGGACCCGATGAACCTGCTCGGCACGGCCCAGGCGTTCGCCTACCCGCGCTTTATGGATTATCGCGGTGCAGTAGAGGCCGCCACACCGGCGGTCAACGTGGCTGCGTTGGTCGGGCACACGGCGTTGCGCAGCAATCACATGGACGATTTGTTGCGCACCGCCTCGGTGGGAGAAATCGCCGCCATGCGTCGGCAATTGCGCGAAAGCCTGGAGGCCGGTGCCCTGGGGTTGTCCACCGGCCTGGCCTACGCCAACGCGTTTTCGGCGTCCACCGACGAAGTCATGCAACTGAGCGAAGAGTTGGCCGCGTTCGGTGCGGTCTACACCACCCACCTGCGCAGCGAATTCGAACCGGTGCTCGAAGCCATGGACGAGGCCTTCCAGATTGGCCGACACGCCCAAAGCCCGGTGATCATTTCCCACCTCAAATGCGCGGGCGCCGGTAATTGGGGACGAAGCCCGCAGGTGCTCGCGGCGTTGGAGAACGCGGCGCAGACCCACCCGGTCGGCTGTGATTGCTATCCCTATGCGGCCAGCTCTTCGACCCTGGATCTCAAGCAGGTGACCGATGCCCATCGCATCACCATCACCTGGTCGACACCGCATCCGCACATGGGCGGTCGCGACCTGGCCGACATCGCCAACGATTGGGACGTGTCGCTGCTGGAGGCGGCCCGGCGCCTGCAACCGGCCGGCGCGGTGTACTACGGCATGGATGAGGGCGACGTACGACGGATCCTCGCCCATCCGTTGTCCATGGTCGGCTCCGACGGTTTGCCAGAAGACCCGTTTCCCCATCCACGCTTGTGGGGCGCTTTCCCACGGGTACTGGGGCATTTCAGTCGTGACGTCGGGCTTTTTCCGTTGCACACCGCCGTGCACAAAATGACCGGCCTTTCGGCGGCGCGCTTCGGCCTCAAGCAACGGGGCGAAATTCGTGAAGGCCATTGGGCGGACTTGGTGTTGTTCAATCCCAAAACCATTCGCGACGTGGCTGATTTCAACGAACCTCAACGAGCTGCCGAAGGGATTGATGGCGTGTGGGTCAATGGGGGCTTGAGCTATCGCGAAGGGCAGGCAAACGGGCGACGGGAAGGTCGATTCCTGGCGCGCGAGGGCGATCTGCGCCAGGGATTTGGTCTATCGAATGACGTGTAAGTGGCTGATATTGTGTTAATTGGCGTCACAACAACGGCACTGCGACACTAAAGAACCCCGGTTCAAGGCCGAAGCAATGGGATCAACCCATCTAAACTGGGTCTTTTCAGCCAGGGAGCAACCCATGAGCTTCGGTAAAACCACCCCAATCCTGCGGATCTTCGATGAAGCCAAGGCGTTGGTGTTCTATGTCGACTTCCTGGGCTTTACCGTCGATTGGCAACATCGCTTCGGTGACGACTTCCCGCTGTACCTGCAAGTCTCCCGCGGCGACTGCGTGCTGCACCTGTCCGAACACCATGGCGATTGCACACCAGGCTCGGCGTTGCGGATCGAGACCGATGAGCTGGAAGCCTTCCAGCAGCAATTACTGGCCAAGCAATACCGCTACGCCCACCCCCAGATCCAGGCCATGCCCTGGGGAAGCCAGGACATGGCGATCAGTGATCCATTTGGGAATCGGTTGGTGTTTACCAATGCGATTAACGTGTGAGTCGCCACTGCGCAGATTTTGATGGCCTAGGGTGTTAGCCTTCATCAGCGATTTCATCGACTGCAGGAGGCATCATGGCCAGCATCACGATTCGAAACCTTGACAACCAGATCAAAGAACAACTGCGGATAGCCGCTGCCCATAATGGGCACTCGATGGAGACGGAGGCTCGCTTGATCCTGGGACAGGCGTTGGCCTCTTTGAATCAAGCAAGGGGGCTTGGCAGCCGGATCCGAAACAGATTCAGCGCTAGCGGTGGGGTTGAGCTCGATCTGCCTTCGCGGCAAGAGAGAGCGACGACGGGTCGGACCTGATCGATCACGCATAGTGTTCAGGCCATACCCTGGAACCCAGGGCATGGCCGTCAATGCTCGGTTCATGGACCCGATATGAACCGATCAAGCTTTGCATCAAGACGCCCAGTCAAGACGAATTGCCAGAAAGCCCGAGTCGATTTATTTCCGATACGTGAAAGTTGTACAGCCCATAGTTTCTAAGGTTACGACCGGTCGGGATGTTGACCTCTTCGGGGATAATGCCGCTGCAGTTGAAGCAGGCAATGAAAGGCTCCGGTTGTTCAACACCGGCCAGTTTTTGGGTGTACAGATGCGTATTCGACAGCACCCTTTCAGTTTGACCCGGAAAGAGCGCCACGATTGAGTTGAGCAGGCGGACTTCTCCATGAGCCCCTGGCCCTCCGGTGCGTACGGGAATGATGCCGTTGGATTTCTCGATGTGCCTGGCGATGAGCTCCTGGGTGGGTTGCTGGAGTTCGTACATGCCCTCGACCGTCCTGCTCAGCGTCGGTTCGAGCTTCAGCACCTCAGGGTCCAGTTCGAATTTATGGGCTGGATCATCTTTCGCCGCGCGGAACCGTTCGCCCAGGTCAGCCAGGTAGTCAGCTGTATTGCCGATCTGGTAGCTTCCGAAACTCAGGTAGAACCGCTCGCTTTGGGCGGTGCCGTCATACTCCTTGACCACGCCACGGTATCCCGTTGGGCCGGATTTTGGGCCGGTGAGGTTGTAGTACTCGTTGAGGCCCGCATGGTTATCGCCATTGCGATCCAAAACTACGCCAAAGGAGTGGACGACCAGATCCTTGCGTTTCGTCTTGCTAAAGCTGGGGCTGGCATCGGGGTCTTCTTCAGGGCCTTGTTTGCCCTTCTTCGCTGGAGATGGTGGCGTCAGCATTTTTTTCGAGCGTTCCTCCCCATCCTGTTTCGTCCATTCGACAGGGTCGATTTCCTTCCCCTGAGCATCGGTGAGTACCAACCCTTGGTGATCGACATACCTCATCGGGTTGTTCCCGACCATGCAATACAAGTTCAACCCATCAACCGCCCCCGCCGGGTCGGGACTGATCCAGCGTTGCAACCACGGTGCGTAATACCGATGTCCGTAGTAATACAACCCGCTGGCATCGCGTTCTTTGCCGGAGTAGCGAATGGTCCGGTAGTCGGCTTCCACGGCCGAACGGGATGCCACCCACGCGGTTCCTCCGTAGGGCAGGTAACTTTCCTGGCTGATCAGGTCGGCCTGATCGTCGAGCTCCAGTGAGCTGGAGCCCAAATGGTCATCGAGGCTGTAGCGCAGTTGGTTGGTCGCGATCTTGGAGGGTCGACCTTTGGTCCAATGCAGATAACGCACGCTGCAGCGTCCGGCTTGCAGGGTGATGACCTCCAGGTGCTCGTTATGACGGGTGCGGATTTCGAGGCCTGGCAAGTAGCGGACTTCGCCAGTGAGGGTCATCGCCGCGGTATGGGTCGTCTTGACCTTGCGCACGCGTTGACCGCTGCTGTCGTAGCTATAGCGTTCAATGTCGTCGGAACTGCCTTCACGCTTGACCTGCACCACACTGTCGAGCTGGTTGCGGCTATTCCATTCCAGTGCCTGGCCCGGGCATAGGGCCTGAAGGTTGCCGTTGGCATCGAAGCTCATTGTTATTCTGGTCGTGGTGTCGTCGCCCTGGCTCCAAGACACGAGGCGATTGCTGGCTGCGGCGACATTCAAGGTGCGGGTGTAGTTATTCCCTTCGCGTACATGACGCAGTTCGGTCAGGTTGCCGCCGTCGTCGTACGTGTATTGCTCGGTAAAGTTGAATAGTTGCGTGGGGTCGAATGAAATCGTACCGGCGGTGGGAAGGCCGGGGGGCGCCGCCAGCCCGGCGGCCTCACGCCCCGTGGCGCTGGTCAACTGGTAGAGGCTGTCGTAGGTGAAGGTGCTGACGGGTTTAACCCGTTGATTGCTGTTGAATCGCTCAGGTTGGACGTTGTCGCTAAGTTGAGTCACGTTCCCCACGGCGTCGTAGGTGTAGTGGAGGTCTTGCAAGGTTTTGCCAGGCGCCGATGCGCTGAGCGAGGTCAGCCGCCCGCTGGCCGGATCGAACACCGCGCGACTCGTCACGCCATTGCCGGCGGTTTGCGACTCGACCTGGCCGAATGCGTTGTAGACGAGGTCTTTGACGATGGTTTTTTTTGCCTCGGTGCCTTTGATTTTCAGGCTCACGGATTTGAGTTGGCCCGCGACATCGAAGGCGTGGTGCTGTTCGTGTCGGGCGGCGTCGGTCTGCTGGATAATTTGCCCTAGAGCGTCGTAGGACCAACTCGTTTTGTAGCCTTCTCCCTCTTCAAACAGACCATTGCGATCTTTCACGTCGGTTGGTCAGTCAGGTTGTGCCGTCTCGCTCAGAAAGTGCCTTGTCTGGCTGCGCGGTTTACCGCATAACGCATATTCGTCAACGATCAGCGTGCCCGCGCTGTCATCGTGGCGGATGAGCGCGCCGCAACGATTGAGCCTCGTCGATTCCTGCGAACTGTCGCCGTAGCCCAGGCACTCTACTTTGCGCAGTGCTTGGCCTGCGGCTTGTTCCTCGACGGTGGTCAGTCTCAGTTGGTTGTCGTAGGTCGATTGCCAGTGATTTCCTCGTTGATCCCAACTGTGCAGGATCTGTCCGGCGTCGCCAGGCAGGTTCAGGCGCCATCCGGCATCGACGCTTTTTACTCGCAATGGTTTGCCGGACAGGCTGTAGACGCTCGCAAGATTGGCGTCAGTTGCGTTGGCGAACCGAGGGTCGCGCTGGGCGATCAACCGTCCGGCGACGTTGTGCTCTTGCCGGTTGGCGCGCGTCTGGGCTTTTTCGCCTTCCTTGCCTCGGCAGTAAGCCACCTGGCGCACCGGCAGGCCGCGGCCGTCGACGACGTTGAGGGTGGGAGTCTTGTGATGAAGGCGCGCGCTCATGCCTCACCTCCCGCTGTCGTGGCATGTTCGGCCATGACTTCTTCCAGCGTATCGTTTTCGTCCTCCTCCACGGTGTACCAAGGATGACGGGTCTGCCGACGCATCCAGGAAAGTCCATTCTGTTTGGCGAGAAGGGCGTGGGTGGGACGGCCCAAGGCATCGTAAAACTGCTGGTCGCAATGGCCGAACCGCCGAAAGGATTTATCGTTGATGTAGCGGTGTTGATCGGCAAAATAGGGGCGGTAGATCCGGATCGCCAATCCCTTGCTGTTGTATTCCACCCGTTCGCTGACACGCCAGCGCGTTGCGGTGATCTGTTCCTGCGGCTTGTCGCCCTCGAGTGTCAGTTCACCCTTGGCATCCACGATGTAAGCCCTGCCTGATTCGACCTGCTGCTTACTTTGCAACTGGCGACCAAAGCCATCGAAGCACGTCATGGCGATACGGATTTGTTTCTGCTCGTCATCGGGGTAACGATCGGCGACCAGTGTGGCGATGTGTATCGGCTCACGTTTAGACGTACGAATTTCGCGTTTCAGTTTTCTATCGTCGGCAGGAACTACCTCGAGTTTCGACAGCCGGGCGCGAGCCGAAGCGCGAATAGGCCCGGTTGGCAGTACGTCACCGTTGCTCACACAGCGCTCTAGCCAGTCGGTGTCCTGCAAGGCCGCCGCCGATACGTTTCCCATCCAACTGAATGGCGCGTAATAGGTCGCGGTGGCGGCGTCCTGCAAAGCATCCTTGCCCTGTGCGATCGCTTCTGCCGGACTTTTAGGCGATGGGTTGAACGCTGCGATCGGTTTGAAACCGACAGGGTTGTTGTTCTCGTCGCCGTAAAAGGTGCTGGCCAGTACCTGGCCGAAGGCATCGGCAAGACCTTCCTGCACGTTACCGTTGGGGTCTTTGACCCATTGGGGCAGGAAGCTACGGTAATCGTATTGCGCCTTGGTCATAGCGCCATCGGGCAGTTCGAACCCGGTAACGAAGCACGTGTATGGGTCGTAGCTGATCTTGGTCACGCCTTGGCTGTCGCTCGGCTGCACGGTCTTGGTTTTGTAGAAACCTTCCAAACCGGCGTAGGTCGCGAAGCCACTCTTGACTGACCAGAGCTTGCCGGCTGGCGTGCCTGTGGCCAGGAACTCAGCCATGGAGTGATAGCCAAGCTCCGTGAGCATGTTGTCGTCGGGTTGAGAGGCCGATGGCAATAGATGGAAGGCTTGCAGGGCGGTTTCGTCCAGCTCGGCGGTTTCCAGATGGTCGACCAGGGCTTCGAAGCTGGCGTTGCCGTCCGGCAGCGTTTCGTTGGCAGAAGCTTTTTTGTAGCGTGTTATAGAAAGGTCGGTGAGAACGGCTTGGGTCGCCCAACTGGGTTTTCCGACGCGTTCGGTGAGCTTTTCATAATTAATACCCTCCGGTGCCAGCCCTCCGTCTTCAGGCGCCTTGGGTCGTTTCAACGCGTTGGTCCGTTGGCGATAAGGTAAACCCAGGCGCCATTCTTGAGGCGTTTGCAGGTTGATGAATTCGGCGCGAGTTTGCGTCAGGTAGTAGAACTGTTGCGCTGGGTCATGAGCATCCCGCCACCATTGTTGTGGGTCTGGATCGCTGAACGGTGCGGTATCTTCTGGCGTTTTGCGTCGGGCGTAATGGATGATCACGCTGTGGATCACGGCACCGTACCGATCATGCTGCAAGTTGATCGTGTGCTGGCACCGGGGGTCGTCGTCCTGGCCTTCGTATTGGTAGCTGATGGATTCCAGCGGCAGCGGCAACAGGGCGGCATAGCGCCGCGGGCCCTGGGGCGCCTGTTGTAGACGGATCCGATAACGGTGTTCCTGGACTGAATACAGCGTCTTGTCGTTGCCCCCTGCGTACGTCTCGCTGCGCAGTAAATGACCGCTCAGGACGCGGCACATTTCAAGCCTGGTCGCTTCGTCTGTCGCCCCAATCAGCTCGTCCTCGCTATTGTCATCTTTGTATCGGCACAGCAAGGCTTTACCCAACGCCTTGGCTTGCGAATCGGTGCCGTGATAGTCGCTTCGGTCCATGTCCACTGCCTGGCCGGTATGAAACCAGGTTTTTTTCAAACAAGGCTCTGTGAAGCCTGGCGAATCGGCATCGTTGGGGTAGGTTTCATTGTCGGTTTGTATCAGCAAGCCGAAGCCACGGAATTCCCGTTCGGCGCCGTCGTAATAACCTTGGCGATAGGAAAAACACTGGGTCAGGCGATTCCCGGTGATCTCATCCCGCTGGACCTGGCGCGACACCAGGTGCAGGGGCAACGGTACGTGGCAGGCAAGGGACTCCTTGGTTATGACCCTTGCCGCTTTCTCGTCCAGCCATTCCTGGGCCGAGCTGCGATAAGCAATGCGGCTGGCGGCGCCCATGTTGTTGTTGGTGCCGGTGAGCAGATACGGCTTTTCCTCGACAAAGTCGTAGCGCCAATGTTGCGCCGGGGTTAGATGCGGCACGCTCAACACCAGGCTGGAGCAACCCAGCCCTAGTAGGTCGACGATGCTCACCTGGCATAAGTTGTCGTAGCGCAGGCCAGTTGGCCAGAGCAGCGTAATCGCGGGAGCGAAGCCATTGCCGCAGCGGTTCATGAAGATCAGCGCTCGATCCGCTTGCAGATAGATCAGGTCGGTGGCACCGGAACCATCCAGGTCTGCGAGACGGATGCGCGAGGCATCGAAGGTGGGGTAGGCGAGGCCTGGAAAATCCATCACGATGCCTTTGCCGAATCGCCCGTGGCCAAGATTTGGCCAGCACTTCACTTCGTCGTGGCGAATGCGCACCAGATGCTGCTGGCCGCTACCGAGCAGATCGCTGAAAGCCACCAGTTCGCAAGGCGACCCGTTGAATACCGGCAAGGCATCGTCATCGTCGTGGCGAGGAACTTCTCGGGCGGCAGCGAACCCCCGCTCGCGCTGGTTGGCATACAAGCGAACGCTGCGGGGGCCGATCAGGGCAAGGTCGCTGAGGCCTTCGCCCATCAAGTCGGCCAGATGCCCTTTTGAGTTGAAGAACTCTGCCGGAAACGCCTGGAATGTCGCGAAGTCCGACCATTTCCTATCAGCGCCCAGGGAAAAAAAGCCGCTAAGCCCCGGTTGGGCGATGATCCAGTCCAGTCGACCGTCACCTGTGAGATCACTGAGCGTTTGCTGCAGTGTCTTCGCGGTGTCGGCGACGGGAATCCCAGGCAGCGCTTTCCCCTGGTCGTAAGCCACTTCATCCGTCTTGGCTTTAGCTCGCATGGGCTCACGGTAACGCCAGCCTGCATCGCTTCGATGGAGCAGGCCGGGCAAACCTTCGCCGTACAAATCCACCCATTGGAAACCTTGTTCGTCGCTGAACCCTGCCATGTTCTCAACGTGTTTCCAGGCGGGCTTATCGAACAGGCCTTTGAATCCGCTGTAGTAAAACTCCATGGGGGGACGGCTTTGAGGAACTGTTCCGTCGCCGAACGCTTGGTCATGCGCTGCGCTCAAGAAGTTATAGCCCAGGAGCGTCTGGCGGTAATCAAGCAGCAGACGTCGCACGAGAACAGGATCGGCGCCCAGCGCTTCGGGAAAGCGATGGAACATCAACACCTGGCGACATAGGCGATCGGTGCGCAGTTCGAAACCGTAGGCAAAGGTGGAAAACCCATCGCTACGTTTTTGCGGTTGCAGTGCTTCATAGCGTGGTTTTTTCTCGTATTCGGTGCTTCGCTCACCGTAGTCGAACACCAACTCGAAGTGCCATTGGCCCTGTGTGGGCGGATCTGTTTTCCAAGCGTAAAGGCGGGTGTCGGCCTTCACATTGCCGTAACGCACATGGCTCAAATAGCGTTGGGCTCCGCCATTTCCCGCGTACACATATTGAATGTGCTCACCATGTGCATTCAGGCTTTCCTCCAGCAGCCACTCACCTACCCGGCTTGCGTCCTGGGGATCGGTTCGTCGCGACTCGGGATTTTTCCCGTAGACATGCAGGCTGCCATCGGCCCCGTGCACGAGCCAGAAACCCGGTATATCTCCATCCGATGACCAATGTTCAATCCGGTCGAAGCTGCTTTCGATTCTTGGCAGGTGACGCGTCACCGTGTAGGTCGTGCCCAGGTCCAGGCCGTTGTAGCGATTGACTCGGGTTGGCCGAGTGCCGTGTTCGGGCAACCAGACCACGCCGCTGGGGCCGACGATTTCATCGTCGTCGTTATAGGCAGGCACGCCCTTGCTGGTGCGTCGCGCCACACAAGGCAGCGACAGCCCCCAGCCGATACCGAACACGCCGTTGCCGGCTGAGCTGCTGTAGCTCAGGGACAAGGCCGGAGCAAAGCCGCGTCCGGGGGAAATCGGCAATGCAACTTCATAGGAAGCTGTGCCGTGGGCACCGACGTTTCCCCACCCCTTACCAATGCTCTGGATGGCACCGCCGCCTTTGGGCAAGGCCGGCGCGGTAACCGGCAATGCGGGTTGCTCGTTCATTGCGCACCCCCGACCCTGGCGGTATAGCTCACGTGTACGATGATGTCGGTCAGCGACTCGAGCATGTCCCTTTGTGCCTCGGGGTTCGGGAATGTCAGTTGCCATTTGGAAACCGCACCGGTGTATTCAAATGGCAGGTAGCGCTCATCGTTGAAGGTCAGGGTGAACAGACCGTTGTCGTCGACGCCGGTGGACAGGGCGATCTGTTGGTTGGCGCGCAGGTTCTCCATGACCCGACCCTTGGCATCGGCGGACATGTACACCTTGCTAGAGGTCTGGGTCAGCGTGGCCCGGATGTTTTCGTAAGGACCAACAACGGTCGGCAAGGAAACGCTGATGGTTTTGATCCGCCGCAAGTAGTGCTTCTGACCCTTGTAATCATTCTCGAACAGGTCGTGGGGCAGCTCGAAGTCGCATTGACCTTTCTTCAGTGCGGCATGCATGTCCAGCCATGGCTCGTTGATCGTCGAGGTTGCGGTCTGGTCCTTCAATTGACGCAATGAAATCGTCTTGCGGATCTCCAGTTCTCGCTCGCTACGGCGTAGATATCCGGCCTGCATGTTCAACAGGCTGAGTTTCAATTGCTCGCCTGCTCCGAGCCCTCGATAAGTGGTGTTCCATACGCCTGGCTGAATGAATCGCGTGTCGCAATCGCCAATTTCGTATTGCCAACAGTGCTCGGCGGCCAAACACAGGGAGAGCGTAGTGTCGTAGGCCTGGCGATAGAGTGCGGCAAACTGGCTGTTCAGCCATTGGTACAGCTGTGCTTTGGTAAAGCGCTTGCTGAGAAAATCGTAATGGGTCTTGGTTTGGCTCAGGGTTGATTCGGCCAGGCGCAGTTGCAGGCGAGTGGCGGTTTCCTGCTCGGTGGATTGCGCCAGTTGTGCGTCAATCTGGGTCAGCTCGAGCTGTGATTGATCATAGGCGTGTTGCCAATCTTCCCGGCGGCGATCGAATATGGCCTGACGGTCGAGGTCGGCCGCTATCGTGCGGGTTATGATCGCGCTGCTATGGGCGGCCGCAGAGGCCGCGAGCGCCGGCCCCTCCCAACGGCTGCCGCCAAAGCTGAAGCCCGCGACGTTTGGAACCAGCATCAGCCCAGCAGCTGCGACTTGGAAGGCCATTGCAGCGGCCTCCATCGTGCCGCTGGATACGTTGAACCAACTGACGCTTATTTCCTTGTTGCTAAGGCCATCGTCCAACAGTTTTTTGTAATGGGTGGAGCGGTTTTGCGCAATTGCTTGGCTTGCGAGCAGCGCCTGGCGGTTCTGACGATCGATATTCAAGGCCTGGCGTTGCAGGTCGACCGAGATCTTCGCCAGGTTCCAGGCTTGCTGCTGCTGTAGCTCTTGTAACTGTGCCTGCTCCTTGCGCTCGACCAGCGACAGCAGCGTGGCGCCAAATTGGCTGAGGCTTTCCACTGCGCTCAAGGCCTGGCTGTGCATGACCGAGAACCGATAGTGCGGGACAGATGTGGTTGGCAATCCTTGAACCGTATGGTTCGAAGTATTCAATACAGCGGGGCTGAGCAATACGCGAGGGTCCAGCGGCACGGCAAATACCGGCAGATGCAGCGGCTTGCCGGCGATGTCGAGGTTGTGCCGCAAGTTGTACAGGCGGCTTTCAGCAATGTCCCAGCACTGGAGCAACTGCGGGTTGAACGGCAGGCGCAAGTGCGGGCTGTCGATGGCTGGCCAGGACGCGTGCAGACTGCCCCCGCGAACGGGCAATGAGGGTTGGGAGCGGGCGAGTGATCGTTCAAATGTGCGTAAGTCGTCACTGGTCGTTTCGCCCAACGTTTTCAGGTTGATGTTTACCCAATGATCGACTGATTGAACGGTCGGGCGTGGCCCCAACAGATCCAGTACCCGCACGTACCACAGCTTTGCCTCGCTGAGGCCGTCGGGGGTCAGCTCGCGGTAGGCGGCGTCACCTCGATTGATCAGGATGTCGAGGTACAGGAAGTACAGCGCCTTGCGAAAGTGCGCCGGATGACTGAGCGAGATCTGATGAGGGTCGTGGGGCGCCTGGTCGGCATACGAAGGCGTGCTGCTATCGAGTAAGGGAAGGGCCCTCCAGCAGTTTTCTTTGCCGCGACCTGGATCGAAGAGGCGGCGCAACCAGCGTTCGGCTTCTTCATAACGCTGTTCGGCGTTCAAGCGATGGGCGACCAACCAAGGCAAGTAGAGGAACAGCTCGGTGAAGTAACGGCCGTAGGGACCATGGAAATCCATATTGTTGTTGGGGGCGTCGGGTATGACGGGCTCAGACAAGTGTTGTGTCGTCCAGTCGAACAGCTCATCCAGACCGTTCTCTGTACGGCGGATCAGTTCTGCGGCGAAGGCGGTGTTCAACCTGATCGGCTGGCTCGGTCTGCCACGAAAAGCGGATAGGGAAAAATCCAAGTACTGGACCGTTCCTTGGCCGCCTAGCGACTTTTCAGTGATTTGGGGGACGCTCTCCAGAGGAAGGAAGTACAGGGTCGCAGGCAGAAAGGCGTTGATCTCGTTGTTTTCATGGGTAATCGGAAGGCGCCTGAGAGCGGCATTGGTTTGAATACGTCTATCGTTAGCGTCCAGGAGTTTTTTTCGGAGCATTTCGTTGAGCAGCTTTAGATCTAATTCCGTTTTTTGGGGGGGCGGGTCCGACAAGTAAGGCTGGATGCTAAGGTCCTTATTGATGCAAGCGGTTCGAAGGAAAATACAATTGTCGCCGGACGCAGGCTGCTTATCGGCCTTGGCCCCCAAGGATAGAAAAAGCAGGTCCTGCCAGACAGTAATATGATGCTCTGCGACGGTGCACAATAATGGTTTGATAGCGTTAATGTTCTTGCCGGCAAACGCCTTGTCCTCGCAATAACCCTGCAGACCGATTCGCGGCGCGCTCCAGTTTCCATTCTGTTTTTTGAAACAGAAGCTCAAGCGCAATAGTGGATGGCTCCTACCTGCTTGCTCGGCAGAGACATGTGCGGAATCAGTGCTAGAGGCCGTCGGATCTTGGTGTATGCATTCTGCCCATACGATAAACAGACGGTTGTTGAAGCGCACGGGCCGGATCGAATGTTCAACTGCGGTTTCGGGAATAGGCACGTCGGCTTTTTCCCAATCCGACCAGGCGAACGGAGCCGGCCCGTCGAATTTTGGCGCGGTAGCGGGTGGTAGAGGGGGCGTGTCGGCGACCGGACGTTGCCCCATGTCCAACGAGCGCCAGAAGTAGGTGTTTTCGGTGCGTGACTTGGCAATGAAATAGTAGGTGCTGTTGGCGAAGTCCTCGCCATCGATGTAGCCGTTGAGAATATTCAGGTTGGCCATTTCTTCGAATCGGGTCAGGTAGGCCATGACCGCCGATTGAACGGCGTCGGCCTGGATCCGGTTCTGGTTGAGGTCGTTTTCCAACTGCTGGAAATTGTCGCTCTTGTTGTTCCTCAGGACGGGGTCCAGATAACTTGCGGGAAAATAAAGCAGCTTTTGATGAGCCGCCCAGATAGCGTATTGATGCATCTCGTTGCGCCACGTTTGCAGGTGCTCCGGCGTGATGCTTGCCCGCTCGTAGCCGGGCTCCATATTCATCAGGATACGGTTGATGTATTGCTGAAGACTGGCAATGGCGCACGCCACAGGCGTGGTGGGCACATCCTGGCTGACCAGCACGTCCAGTAACCAATATTCGTAGAGGTCCTGGGCCGTCTTGAGCCGAGCCGTCCCGGTCAGGCCATTGTCGGGCACGACTTTGTCCAGGTAGAACGCCAACTGCGCATCGCGCAGGCTTTCATCCAGCTGCTTCTTCATGGCAACGGTCATATTCAATCCTTGAATAAAAAAATGTTCGCCTCAATGGCACGCAGCGATCAGTCCTTCACCGACGATTTTCCAGTCCTGCGTCAGGCTGTCGTTATTGAGTGTGGCGGCCATGAGCAGTTGGCTTGCCGACAGGCCCGTGCTCAAGCAACACGCCTGGCAACGCATGACCCAATCCACGGCTTGCATCGTGGTGGCGCGTTTGGGCGTCAGCAGCGCTGTCAGGCAACTCACTTGCTCGATGCTCCAGCCCAGCAGGTGGGCCAGCAGGCCGTTGACTGTCTCTACTGAATGTTGCGGTAGGTCTTGGTTGGCGAGCTGCAAGTAATGCAACAGGTTTTCTTCTGACTGCGCCTGATGGCGCGCGCAATGATTGAACCGTTCGAGCAAATACAGCGTTTGAGGTGTAAGCGTCCCTGAACTGTTCGAGGCTAACCACGTGGGATGGTCCATTAACACCTGTAGCGTGCTGCTGCTCAGATGCAATTTCTGGCAGGCTTGCGCGGTACGAAGCACGTGTGCCAGCAATGGCGGAGTTTTGCCGACAGTGGCGATGATGGCCTCGACCATGTCTGTGGCATTCGTGCCGGCCATTTTCATCACGCTGCTACACGATTCGGCGGACACGTCAGCCGAATCGTGTAGCAGCGTTTCCACCAGGCATTGATAGTCGCTGGTGGACTGGGCGTGCTCTCGCAGTACGGCTAATCGCTCTTCCAGTTTCTGATTCAACGGCAAATCGGGCCCGACAGTCTCGAACAGGCGACACCACTGCAGCACATCGAGATGGTTTTGCTTGAGCCAGTCCACCGCCCAATCCATCGCCATCAATACGTCGAGAATGTCGGGGTGCGTGGTGTCCAGTGCTCCCGTCACCAATGCCCGGCAGAACGTATCCCCACCCAGTAGCCGAGCCAGTTCCGTGCACTCAAGAGGCGACAGGCCAAACATCCGTGCGATACGGGCCTGGCGGTAGAGCGAAGAGATCGTCGGCAAATCGTTTTTCAGAGGCAGGTACTTTTTAGTCTGTTTCACAAGCAGCAACAGCGCGTCTTCTGTGAGGGCAAGCCCCAGACCCGCACCGAGATAGCTGAGTGTTTTGAGGTCTGCGGTATCGAGGTCCGTCGCCTGCTTCCACGCAGGGCGCTCGAGCAAGCGGGTGCGATTGAATACCTGGTCAAACAACGGAACCCGTTCTGCGCAAGCGCCGGTCGGCATGTCGTACAACAGCGAGGCAAACTCCTCAGGGGTGATGCCATGGCGCCGCTTCATGTACTGATAGACCCCAAGTGCCCGCAAGGTATTAGTGCTGAGCGTCATTGCGGTGTTGCCTTCCGAATGCAGGGCATTGACGATCAGCGTATCCAGTTCGGTAAAGGGAATGCCGGTCCATTGCTGCAGTCGAACCATCCGCTGAATGCGATCAAAACGTTCGTAGGACTTGTTACCGAACCCTGGTGGGTCAAGTGTCAGGGCATCTGAAGCATTGGGTCCGTTGATGTAAGCGGCGCCCTGGCGAACACGCGTCGAGGGTGGGTTATGGGGCGAGATACAAGGGCTGTATCTGCCATGTTCCAGTAGCTGCTCAACCTGTTCCGTCGTCAGCCCGGTGCGCTCCTTGAAGAATGTGAAATCACCCAGGCGCCCGACATTTTCAGTGCCGTAGGCTTTTTTCAAGGCCTCGAAATCGGAGCCCGAAGCGAGCGGTGCGAGCAAGAGTGCCTGCTGCGCCGGACTGAACCCTGAAAGCAGTTTTTGCGCTTCGACAGGCGATTGCGAAACGTGTCCATACGTTGAGCCGTCCTGGCAAAACGGCAGTTTCAGGCTGATCCGATAATTGACTTCACCCAGGGCGGGTTTACCTGCGCCCAAGCCAAGCAGGCATTGATGGTGGTGAAGATCATAGGGCAGTGAAAAGGGATAGTGTGCGTCGGCCAAGGCCTGATGGACGGTTGTGCCGTCATCGAGACCGGCCTCGATATGGCTGCGCAACGTGTCGTTGACGATGTTGAGCATCGGGCGTGCAACCAAGGCACTGTGTGGGTCGAGCATCAGCGTGTTGAGGTCCGGTCGACGTTTCTCCAGGGGGATCTTGCGAGCGTGGGTGGAGCTGTTTTCCAACTGCCTGGCAAACAGGTACAGCGCACGCAGGTAGGCCACGGGCGAGTCGATCGCGGCGATGTCACCGTCCTTGCAAAACTGATCCCAGTTTTCCTGGAACAGTGCTTGATAGCTGATCGGCCCGGATGTCGGGTCTGAGCCCAGGCTGCGTCGCACACGGGGCTTGGTGTCGCTGGAGCAGAGTTGATGCTCCAGGTACAAGCGGCTGATCTGTCGAGCGTGGCTCGACGCATTGTCGTAGGCCTGTCCGGCATCTGCATCGCAGTGCCTGGCGAGCGCCTGGGCGAACTGCGTCTTGCCCAGGCGCAGGATGTCGAATACCGATGTCAGCCCCATTCGCTGCAGGGCGGTCTTGAAATCGGTTTTTGCAGCGTCCTCGCCAATTGGCGAGGCAACGAGCGTGTGCAACAGAGAGCCGTTGTCTGCGTCCATGTAGGTGCCTCTCCTGTTCGAACGGAATGTTCTTGTCAGGAGAAAACCGTACAGCAGTACGCAAAAAAAGACGGTAGGACGTGGGCGGGAGATGTGTACGAAAGAGCGATTCGTGGGGCTGCGCTGATGCAAACCCTGTGGGAGCGAGCTTGCTCGCGATGGCGTCGGATCAGTCAGCATTGAAGTTGACTGAACCACCGCCTTCGCGAGCAAGCTCGCTCCCACAGTGCGTAGGGCGTCAGACGCGGAAGTGGCTGACCAGCATCTGCAACTGATTCCCCAACCGTGCCAGTTCCACACTGGAGGCGGCGGTTTCTTCGCTGGCGGCGGCGGTCTGTTCGGACACGTCGCGCACGTTGATGATGCTGCGGCTGATCTCCTCGGCCACGGCGCTTTGCTGTTCGGCGGCCGCGGCGATCTGCTGGTTCATCGACTGGATGTTCGACACCGTGCGGGTGATGTTCCCCAGTGACGCGCCGGCCTTGCGGGTCAGGGCCACGCTGCTGTCGGTGAGGTTGCGGCTGTTGTTCATCACGGCCGCCACTTGCTGGGTACCGTTCTGCAGGCCGGCCACCAGGCCTTCGATTTCTTCGGTGGATTTCTGCGTGCGCTGGGCCAGGCCACGGACTTCGTCGGCCACCACGGCAAAACCACGTCCGGCTTCACCGGCGCGTGCCGCTTCGATCGCTGCGTTGAGCGCCAGCAGGTTGGTCTGCTCGGCCACGGCCTTGATCACGTCCATGACGCTGCCGATCTTGTCGCTTTCCTGTTGCAGCACGGTCATGGCGTCGGTGGAGCGCGCCACTTCGCTGGCCAGGCGCTCGATCTGGGCGATGGCTTCGCTGACCACCTTGTCACCGGCACGGGCTTCGCCGTCGGCGGCGGCCGCGGCCTGGGAGGCTTCTTCGGCGTTGCGGGCCACTTCCTGCACCGTGGCGGTCATTTCATGCATGGCGGTCGCGACCTGATCGGTCTCGATTTTCTGGCTGTTGACCCCGGCGCTGGTCTGCTCGGTCACGGCGGACAGCTCTTCGGCGGCGCTGGCGATCTGGGTCACGCCGTCACGGATGCCGCTGATCAGGTCGCGCAGGGTTACGCCCATGCGCGCGATGCCTTGTTGCAGCACGCCCAGTTCATCGCGGCGAGTGACGATGACTGTGTGCGACAGGTCGCCGCTGGCAATGCGTTCGACCACGGCCAGGGTTTCGCGCAGCGGGCCGGTGATCTGGCGCGTGATGATGACGGCGGCAATGACGCCGACCAGCAACGCCAGCAGGGTGCTGATCAGTTGCAGGGTGCGCGCCTCGGCGCTTTCGGCGTCGCGGCGGTCGAGTTGGATTTGGTACAGCCGCTCGCTCAACGCCACGATTGACGCGCCCTGTTCAGTCATTTCCTTGCGTGCCTGTACCGCGTCGGCGGTGGCCAGCTTGAAGGCCTGCACGGCGCTGCGGTATTGGGTGAGGGCGTTTTCCAGTTGGCGCAGTTCATCCTGGCGGGTGCTGGAGAAGTGCTCGTTCAGCGGCTTGAGCGACGTGATGGCGGCGTCCAGCTGGGTGACGGCCTTGCGTTCGGTGTCGGCATTGCTATTGGCGGTGTAGCCGCGCACTTCATAGCGGGCCAGCATGAAGTCCTGCTTGGCCTGGGTGATGGCCTGGAACTGGGCGAAACGCTCATCGCCGGGGGCCATTTTCCGCACGTCCGAATCCAGGGTCTCGATCAGCTTGTAGGCGATCTCGGCGTTCGCACCCATGGCATCGCGGGCGGTGTTGCCCGTGCGGTAGGCGCTGCGCATTTTGTTCAGGGACACCTGGTAGGCGCTGATGACTGCGCTCTGCTCCTTGAGCAACTTGACGTTTTCCGGGCTCTTGAAGCTGCTGAGCAGGGCGTTCTGTTGTGTCACAAAACTATCGAGAGTGGTCTGCACGTTTTGGGCGGCGGTCTCGTCACCGTTGGTCAGCATGTATTGCAGGCGCGTGACCCGAAGCTTGGTCAGGCCGGCGTTGAGCTGGGTGATGTCGCTCATCCAGTTGCTACGGTCGATCAGCCCGCCCAGGCTGGTCCAACTGGTCAGGGCCAGCAGGCAGGTCAGTACCAGCACCAGACCGAAGCCCAGGCCCAATTTCATGTTGACGCTAATGTTGCCAAACCAGCTGTTCATCAAATTCCTCCAGGAACGTTGTGCTGCTTGATCGTCGGTACGCTGGAAGATTGTTGTTGTTAAGAGCCAGCAAGAGCATGTAACAGGGCTGTATCGGCCGCTGGTCCTGGATCTGAAAGTTTTTTTCCGAGTATCTGTGGGAGCAAGGCTTGCCCGCGATGAAGGCGATGCGGTCTGCCACAGAATCGAGGTGTCTGTTTCGCGAGCAAGCTTTGCTCCCACACCAAGCTTTTTTTCACATCGCTTTCACCGCCTGCCTACGTCGGCCTCTCTACTGTCGCGCCATCGAATGACTGGGTGGATGCCGTCGGGGCGGCTTGATGTGGAACTGAGACTGAGCCTTTTCGGCCTGAGGCGCTCGATCGATACGCGGCGCTTTGCCCGTTACCGAAACGCTGTGGTCGTGCTGGCTTCGGCGCTGCTGGTCATTCCATTGACCCTCTGGCTGCTCAGCCCGGCGGCGATACCGGACCTGGCCCATGGCAATGTTGCCGGCGCCCGGGCCTTGGCCGATGGCTGGGCCAAGGGCGAGATGATCGTGCTGGTGCGTCATGTCGAGCGCTGCGATCACGCCAAGGCCGCGTGCCTGAATGATCGCGAAGGCATCACTGACCGGGCCCGTGCCGTTGCGGTGGGCCTCGGCGCCCGGTTCGAGCAACTGGGCCTGGACAACGCCGATCTCTACAACAGCCCTCTGGTCCGTGCGGCCCAGACGGCGGGCTACATGTTCAACAAGGTGAGTGCTGGCGACGACTGGCTGATCAATTGCCGCCACGACCTTCTGCGCAATGCCCTGGCCCACAAAGTCGCCGGGCGCAATCTGATCCTGGTCACCCACAGCGAATGCATGCAGGCATTGGAAACCGCGCTCCACCGGCCCACCTCGACGTTTGGCTACGGCGCTTCGCTGTTCGTCTCCACCGCCCAGCCACAAGCACCGCAGTTGCTCGGTTTTATCGAAGCCTCTGACTGGCGTTCGGCGGCTTTCAGTAACCTTTCCCACGATTAGGACCGCCCATGCTGATGTCTGCTCGCGCCCGTTTCTACGGGCTCAATCTTGGAATTCCCCTGGTCTGCGCCGTGGTGGTGTTTTTGCTGTTCGACATGACTCGCATCGACATCGCCTTCAGCAATTTATTCTACGACCCGCTGCACCAGGTCTTTGCGTTGGAGCACGTGCGGCTGTTCGAGCAAATCACCCATAAGTGGGCCAGGATCATCCCGAACTGGACCGGCGAGGCGGCGATTATCGGGGCGCTGTTGTCGTTTGTCTGGCCGATCTTCAAGCCGCAAAAGCGCCCGGGATTGCTTCGCCTGTTGGAGAAAACCCGGTTGGCCGCGCCGTTGCGTTTTGCCCACAAGCATCGGCGCGACTTTCTCTACGTGGTCTTCGCCTTTTCCCTCAGCAGCGGGGTGATCCATTACCTCAAGGGCCACACCAGCGTGTACTGCCCGGTGGAAACCACCCAATACGCCGGCAAGATCGAGCACAAGGAATGGTTCCAGAATTTCGACCTGCTGAAAGTCGCCGGTGACGGTCGCTGCTGGCCCGGCGGTCATGCGTCCGGCGGCTTTACGATGCTGGCGTTGTATTTCGTCGCCCGCCGCTACCGTTGGCGTCATTCGAAAGCCCTGATGCACGGGGCGCTGGCCTTGGGGTTTGTCTACGGTACGACGCGGGTCCTGCAGGGTTGGCATTACATGTCCCACACGTTCTGGGCGGGGATTTTTGTCTGGTTGAGTTGTTGGCTGATGGCGTTGCTGTTTTATGGGCGGGCGGCTTTGGAGCAACCTGAATGCCAGGCAAAAAAAAGCCCGCTGGGAGAGCGGGCTAAAACCTTAGTTTCTTGAATGAGCGAGGCGACTGTACCCAATCACGCGGGGGCGTGGGGTGAAGAAAAGTTCATGAGGTCGCCTTCTTGCCAGACCTCATGCTCTCGTACGCCGCTCACCTGAGATCAAACCGATCCAGGTTCATCACCT
Organism: Pseudomonas sp. A25(2017); assembly: GCF_002001065.1. NCBI lineage: Bacteria > Pseudomonadati > Pseudomonadota > Gammaproteobacteria > Pseudomonadales > Pseudomonadaceae > Pseudomonas > Pseudomonas sp. A25(2017). The sequence goes on from NZ_MUOA01000061.1 coordinate 27,014, forward strand.
TGACCCACGCCGCGATGAAGTCCTTGACGAACTGCTCCTGGGCATCCGGGCTGGCATAGACTTCGGCCAAGGCCCGTAGCTGGGCGTTGGAACCGAAGACCAGGTCGACACGGGTGCCGGTCCATTTGACCTGGCCGGTCTTGCGGTCGCGGGCCTCGAAGGTTTCCTGGGTATCGGAAAGGGCTTTCCATTCCACGCCCATGTCGAGCAGGTTGACGAAGAAGTCATTGGTCAACGTCCCGGGCCGTTGGGTAAAGACACCGTGCGCGATGTGGCCGACGTTGGTGTCCAGCACCCGCAGACCGCCGATCAGCGCCGTCATTTGTGGGGCGCTGAGGGTCAGCAGTTGGGCCTTGTCGATCAGCAGTGCCTCGGCGGACACGCGGTACCGGCCCTTGAGGTAGTTGCGAAAGCCATCGGCGATGGGCTCGAGAAAACCGAACGACTCGACGTCCGTCTGCTCCTGGCTCGCGTCCATGCGTCCCGGCGTGAACGGTACCGTCACGCTGAGCCCGGCATTTTTCGCGGCTTGTTCAATACCGGCGCTGCCGGCCAGCACGATCAGGTCTGCCAGGGAGATTTTTTTGCCGCCGGACTGGGCGGCGTTGAACTCATTCCGGACCCCTTCGAGGGTCGCCAGCACCTTGGCCAGTTGCTCTGGCTGGTTGGCTGCCCAATCCTTTTGTGGGGCCAGGCGCAGGCGGCCACCGTTGGCGCCGCCGCGTTTGTCGGAACCACGGAAGGTGGAAGCCGCGGCCCACGCCGTAGACACAAGCTGTGAAACCGACAGGCCCGAGGCCAGTAGCTTGCCTTTGAGGGCGGCGATGTCGCTGTCGTTGACCAGCGGATGGTCGACCGCCGGGATAGGGTCTTGCCACAGCAGTTCTTCGTTGGGCAGTTCCGGGCCGAGGTAGCGTGAGAGCGGGCCCATGTCGCGGTGGATCAGCTTGAACCAGGCGCGGGCGAAGGCGTCGGACAACTGGTCGGGGTTGGCCAGGAAGCGCCGGGAAATTTTCTCGTAGATCGGGTCGAAGCGCAGCGCCAGGTCGGTGGTCAGCATCGTGGGGTTGCGCCGTTTGGCCGGGTCATGGGCATCGGGGATGATGCCCGCGCCTGCAGCGTTTTTCGGCGTCCATTGGTGCGCGCCTGCCGGGCTCTTGGTCAGTTCCCACTCGAAACCGAACAGGTTCTCCAGGTAGTTATTGCTCCAGCGGGTGGGGGTGGTGGTCCAGGTGACTTCCAGGCCACTGGTGATGGTGTCGGCGCCTTTACCGGTGCCGAAGGTGCTCTTCCAGCCCAGGCCTTGCAGCTCCAGGCCAGCGGCTTCGGGCTCGGCACCGACGTTGTCCGCAGGGCCTGCGCCGTGGGTCTTGCCGAAGGCGTGGCCGCCAGCAATCAATGCCACGGTTTCCTCGTCGTTCATGGCCATGCGGGCGAAGGTTTCGCGGATGTCCACCCCGGCAGCGACCGGGTCCGGCTGGCCCTCGGGGCCTTCCGGGTTGACGTAGATCAGCCCCATCTGCACGGCGGCCAGCGGGTTCTCCAGGTTGCGCCCCTCGTCGGTGCGGCTTTCTTCGTTGCCAGGCTCGGCCACCAATTGGCCCTCGCCGGGGTCTTGCATGGCGGCTTTGTCGGGCTTGGCGTAGCGAACATCGCCCCCCAGCCATTTGTTTTCGGAACCCCAGTAGACGTCTTCATCCGGCTCCCAGACATCGGCGCGGCCTCCGGAAAAACCGAAGGTCTTGAAGCCCATGGACTCCAGCGCGACGTTGCCGGTGAGGACGATCAGGTCAGCCCAGGAGATATTGCGACCATACTTCTGCTTGATCGGCCACAGCAGCCGACGTGCCTTGTCGAGGCTGACGTTGTCTGGCCAACTGTTGAGCGGAGCAAAGCGCTGCTGGCCGGAACCCGCCCCACCGCGCCCGTCACCGGTGCGGTAGGTGCCTGCACTGTGCCAGGCCATGCGGACAAACAGCGGTCCATAGTGGCCGAAGTCTGCCGGCCACCAGTCTTGCGAGTCGGTCATCAGTGCATTCAGGTCTTGTTTCAAGGCCTGGAAGTCCAGGCGCTTGAACGCTTGGGCATAGTTGAAATCCTCGCCCATGGGATCGGACAGCGAGGAGTGCTGGTGCAAGATCTTCAGATTCAGCTGGTTCGGCCACCAGTCGCGGTTCGTCGTACCACCGCCAGCGGCGTGATTGAACGGGCATTTCGATTCGTTTCCCATGAGAAGCTACCTTTGGTCGTATTCATCCAGCTATCGAGCCCGGCCGGGCTTCGAATAGCGACAGGCGAAATAAATGACTCAGGGCGCAGGGCTCACAGTTCGCTCAACTGATCGTGTGCGGCCACACGGCAACACACGAGAGGTCTGGTTACCCATTCGGTGGCCCACGGCAAGCCCAGTACGTTTCTGAACGCTTCGTATCTCTTTGTCAGGTTTCACGGGCCGGATTACACCAGCCTGAATTCAGGCTAGTCCCCCTTTGCCAGATAGCTAATAGGCGCAGTATTAACGGTCGATAGGGATAATCTTTTACCGGGGCCCCGCAGTGAGGCAGATGATATGAACAGCGCCTGCCGTGACGGACCCAATAATGAACAAATGCCCGCGCAGCACGGCCTTCCACGAAGCGGGTCATGCCCTGGCCTTTTGGTGGAACGGCCAACCGATAAAACGCATCACCGTGCGTACCAAGGCTGAAGCCTGCACGGGACCTCTGTTCGACCTGCGCGGCAACCCGCAATACGCAGAAGGGTTGGTGGAAGCTGACTACCTTGTCTCGCGCCCGGCCTTCGAAGCCCCGGGGATCGCTGAATACCTGCCCTCGATGGTCGATGCCATTGAGCGGGACCTGCTCCATTGCTTCGCGGGGCCGGTGGCCGAAGCGGTCTACCGGCACCGCCGATCCGATCGGCTGATCAGGGGCAGTGGTCGGGGTGACCTGGACCGGGGGCAGGAATTGATCAGCCTGCTACCACCGCGCAAACTGCTCGATGCCCAATCCCAGGCCATCGCTCGTTGCAGTTGCCTGGTGCACCGTTATTGGCCGGCTGTGTGTGCGGTGGCGGACCTTCTTCAGGCGCGAGGCATGGTCGAAGGCAACGCCGTGACGACGCTGCTGGGCGAGATCACTGGGCAGTCGCCCACCTTGCTTGGCAACGGGGTTAAAAGCCTTGATTCGCGAGCGGGAAGCGGCAAAGGCGCGCTCACTTAAGAAAACGATGAACCTGTGGCGAGGGAGCAAGCTCCCTCGCCACAGGTTTCCGACTGCCTAAGTGAACTGCGTTACTGGCCGGCTCGGGCGTTACGAAGTGTTTTTTCGCTGTGATTGTCGACGCCGTCTGTGAGACGCGTCTCTTTTTTGCGTAGAAAGTTTCCGCTCTCTTGAACCGAAAGCGATATGCAGGGTCTGGTGTGCGCAGCATTGCTGTGCATGCCTGCTGTCATTTCTGTATCGAGGGATCGAACATGTCCGTATTTGCCTTAGGGACTAGGCTAGTCGTTGCGTCGCTGTGTTTTCTGGCGATGAACATTGCTGTCGCCGCGCCAACCCCCGGCGATACGGACCTGATCCGTGAGCGTCAGGATCGCCTGCTCCAAGAGCAGCGCCGACGCCTTGAAGAGCTCAAGGACCTGCCCGGCAAGGAAGCGAAGCCGGCCCAGCCCACGGCACCTGTCGATACCCGTTGTTTCCCGATCAAGACCATCGAGCTCAAGGGCGCCGATGCCTTGTCCGAGGGCGAGCGCCAGCGCCTGCTCAAGCCCTTCCTCAACCAATGCCTGGGCGTGCCGCAGCTTAACCAGTTGCTCAAGGTCATCACCGATTACTACTTGGAAAAGGGCCTGGTCACCAGTCGCGCCTACTTGCCGCAACAGGACCTGTCCAGCGGTCACCTGCAAGTGCTGGTCGTCGAGGGCCGCCTGGAGGGGCTGAAGGGAGCCGAAGGCAGCGGTCTCTCCGAGCGGGAACTGGCAATGAGCTTTCCTGGCAAGCCGGGTGAGCTGCTCAACCTGCGTGAGATCGAGCAGATGGTCGATCAACTGAACCGTTTGCCGTCCAACAGTGCCCGAATGGAACTGACGCCGGGACAGAACATCGGCGGCAGTGAAGTGTTGGTCAATAACACCCCGCAAAAACCTTGGCGCGCCGGCCTGTCACGACATAACGACGGCCAAAAAAGCACCGGCGAGCAGCAATGGGGCGCCTCCCTGGACTGGGACAGTCCCCTGGGCCTGGCTGACCAACTGGCCTTGCGCGGCGGCCACGATGCCGTCAGCGATCACCAGAAAACCTCGCGCAACGCCATGCTCTATTACAACCTGCCGTTTGGCTGGTGGAACCTGAGTTACACCTACAGCCAAAGTGAGTACCGCACGCTGGGCCAGGCCAACGGCTTCAATTTCAAGCAGAGCGGCGACAGCCAGAACCATCAAGTGCTCCTGGAGCGGGTGGTCCATCGCGACGCGGTGAGCAAGACCTCCCTCAATACTGGCCTGGCGTACCTGCGCACCAACAACTTCATCGAAGACAGCAAACTCGCCGAGAGCAGCAATCGCATCAGCGAGGCGCAGTTCGGCATCAACCATGGGCGACGGGTTGGCAATGCCTTCGTCAACCTCGACCTGGGCCTGCAAGAGGGCATCGGCGCCCTCGATGCCCAGGGCGATGACGACCCTGGCCCCGGGCTGCCGGATGCGCGCTATCGCAAATACACCGCCACCCTCAGCTACCTGCAACCCTTTGAACTGGGTGGCGAATCCTTCAGTTTCAGCAGCCTGATGACCGGCCAGCGCAGCGAGGATGCGTTGTTCAGCTCGCAGCGCATGAGTCTGGGCGGCCTGTCGTCGATTCGCGGCTACAAGGACCAGACATTGTCCGGCGACAGCGGCGGCTACTGGCGCAACGACTTGCGTTGGAGTCGTCCGGTGACACTGGAGTGGATGCGCCCGGTGTTCGCTGAATACGGCACCAGCCTCGGTTATGACCAGGGCGTGATTCGTGGCAATCGCTACAACGGTAGCGAGCACGGGCGCATGTCGAGCAACTCGCTGGAGTTGTTCGCCCGCGGTGAGCACCTGAGCGCCAGCGTGACCTTCGCCCACTCCCTGGAACGTCCGGATGCCCTGACCGAGCGCGAAGCGCCGATCTACTTCCGCGTGGATGTATCTATCTAATTTCTGCTGCAACGAGACCTGATCATGGACGACCGCCAATACGCCTTCCTGGCCCGCCAGCCTTCCACTGCCCTGCAAACCCGCGACGCCTTCTGGGGCATGCCCAAGCGTGGCCTGGCGTTCCTATTGGCAAACGTCATGTTCTGGCAGCCGATGTGGGCCCAGGCGGACGGCATCGTGGTCAGCGCGCCAGGCACCAGCCTCGGCAAGGCCGGCAACGGCGTGCCGGTGGTCAACATCGCCAAGCCCAACGGCAGCGGCCTGTCCCACAACCGGTTCAAGGACTACAACGTCGGCAGTAACGGCGTGATCCTCAACAACGCCACCAAACCCGCCCAGTCCACGCAACTGGGCGGGATCATCCTTGGCAACCCGAACCTCAAGGGCACCGCCGCGAAAGTCATCCTCAACGAAGTCAACGGCGGCAACCCCAGCCAATTGCGCGGCTACACCGAAGTGGCGGGGCAGTCGGCCCACGTCATCGTCGCCAACCCCTACGGCATCACCTGTAATGGCTGCGGGTTTATCAATACCCCGAAGGCGACCCTGACCACGGGTAAGCCGATCATCGAAAACGGCCAGGTGGGCCGCTATCAGGTGGACCAGGGCAGCGTTGCGATTGAAGGCGCGGGCCTGAACGCGAACAACGTCGACCGCTTCGAAATCATCACTCGCAGCGCCAAGATCAATGCCGAGATCCAGGCCAAGAACCTGACCATCGTGGCTGGGCGCAATGACGTCAACGCCAATACCCTGAACGCCACTGCCCGTGCCGATGACGGCAGTGCGAAACCAGAACTGGCTATCGACTCGTCGGCGTTGGGTGGTATGTACGCCGGCGCGATCAAACTGGTGGGCACCGAGGCGGGGGTTGGTGTGAAGCTGGACGGCAAGATGGTTGCCAGTGGGGGGGATATTCAGCTCGATGCCAATGGTCATTTGAGCATGGCGCAGACGGCTGCTGCCGGCGCCATCGTCATCGACGCCAAAAGCCTGGAAACCCGTGGTCAGGTGTACGCCGGTAGCCGCCTGGACGTGAAGACCCAGGGCGACCTGATCAGCCAGAACAACCTGGTAGCCCGCGACAACGTTCATCTGGACAGCGGTGGCACACTGAGCAACAACGGCATTATCGAGGCCGGGGTCAACGCCGATAACAGCCGCAATACCACGGGTGATGTCACCCTCACCGCCAAGCAGTTGAACAACGCCGGCAAAACCGTCATCGCCAGCCGCGACCTGAATGTCACGACCACCGCTGCGCTGAATAACCAGGGCGGCACGCTCAGTGGGCAGGGCAAGACCACCGTCACCGGCAACGTTGTGGATAACCGCAATAAAGGCCGGATCCTGGGTAACACCGAACTGCATCTGCGCGCCGATCAAGTCCTCAACAGCCAGGGCGGCCTGATCAATAGCCAGGGCCTGCTGACGGCCAACCTGGGCCATCTGGAAAACAATGCAGGTGAACTGTCGAGCCTGAACAGCGCGACCCTGGTCCTCGACAGCCTGGACAACCTGACCGGCCTGGTCATGGCCGGCAAGAACCTCGACATCACTAACACCGGCGCGATCAATAACCGGGGCGGCGAGCTATCCAGCCAAGGCGTCATGACCGTGCGCACCGCCAGCCTGGACAACAGCAACAAAGGCACCGTCGCCGCCAATGGCAAGCTGCTGGTCAGCGCCACCGGCGCGGTCAACAACGCCGAAAAAGGCCTGCTCGCCAGCCGTGCTGCCGAGGTCGAGTTCGATGCTGCCAGTCTGAATAACGCCAAGGGCACGCTGCAAGGCGAGGGCCTGGTCACCGTGGATGTATCCGGCGACATCGATAACCAGGGCGGCAGCATCATCGCCAAGGACGCCAAGCTGAGTGTCTTTGCCACCAACCTGGACAACCGTGGCGGCGTGCTGTCCAGCGTCAAGGCGGCGCTGGAGGCACGGGCCACCGGTGTGCTGAAAAACGGCTATGACGTGAACCGCCAGGGCGGCACGATCCAGGCTCAAGGACTCAACATCCGAGCCTTGGCTGGGCTGTTCAACGACGGCGGACGCATCGCTGCGCAAGCCGGCGATGTCGTGGTCACCAACGCGACGGCGGATATCAACAATCGCAACGGCGGGATATACGCCACGGGCAAGGTCTGGATCACTGGCCGGGACATGGACAGCAGCGGCGGCGGGCAGGTCAGCGCCAGTGGTATCGACTTTGACCTTTCGGGTGCGCTGAACAACAACGCCGGCATCATCGAAAGCCAGGACAGCCTGGACATTCTGGCCGCCAGCCTGAGCAACCAGAAAGGCCAACTGCGCACCCTGGGCCAGAACAGCACCACGGTGTTCAAGATCGGTGGCCTGTTCGATAACAACGACGGCACCCTGGAAACCGCCAGTAATGATGTGGGCTTCAACACCGGCAGCGTCCAGAACGTGGGTGGCAAGCTGCTGCACACTGGCCTGGGATTGTTCGGCATCAGCCAAGCCAACCTGGGGCAGGCCGGCGGTCAGCTGGTGACCTACGGCAACCTGACGGTGACGGCTGATCGCTGGACCAACAACACGGCGATCCAGGCCGGGCACCTGGTCGTGAATGTCGACCAGTTGACCCAGACCGCCACCGGCCAACTGCTCAGTACCGACAGCATGGTGGGCCGCGGCAGCAACTGGCGCGTCGACGGCCTGATCGGCAGCGATGGTGCGATCGACCTGCAACTGACCGGCGCCTATACAGGCAACGGTCGCTTGAGCAGTCTCGGCACCTTGGGCCTGAAGGCCGCGCTGATCAGTCTGGAGCAAAACGGCAGTATCGCTGGCGGTGGCAACACAACCGTCGTGGTCGATGGCGTCCTCAACAGCTACGGTCGGCTGACCTCGGCGGCGGACCTGAGCGTCACGGCCGCCACGATCAACAACTACGGCACGCTGGGCAGTGCCGGCGCGCTCGGTGTATCGACCGGCGACCTGCTCAACGAGCACGGTTTGATCTTCAGCGGCGGCAATACCAGCCTGCGCGTCAATAGCCTGACCAACCGCTATGCCGATATCTACAGCCTGGGTGATCTGAGCATCGATCGCGACGGCCTCGGCACCCGTGCCGGCCGCATCCTCAACAGCTCTGGCACGCTGCAAAGCGGCGGCAGCATGCGCCTGGCGGCCAGCACCATCGACAACGTCCGTGAGGTCTTGACCACCAACGATGCAGGCATCTACACCGCCTCGATCAGGGAAGTGGCTTGTATCGAAGGGGTCAACGCCGGTGATTGCAGCGGTGGCAAGGAAAACCACGTCTGGCAGATCGTCCAGCGCGACAAGTTCGAAGTCACCGCGGCCAGCGCTGCCTCCAGCATCACCACCGGCGGCAACCTGAATATCCAGGGCGACACCCTGACCAACCGAAGCAGCAGCATCGGCGTCGGCGGTGCATTGACCGCCAACCTCGTCAGCTTGAACAACATCGGCATCGAGACCGGCGAGATTGAAACCTCGCGCACCTTCATGTCCGCTCGAACGCGCCGCCCGGGTAGCTGGCGCGCAGACGCCAATGACTTCACCAACAAATACTGGTTGCAGAGCCCAGGCTACAACGCCAACGACCTGAGCGGTCTTGAGGCGGCGATGAGCCATTTTATCGGCAGAACCGAGCGTGAGGTGCCGCAGTTCCGTACTCAGACAACCACCACCGACAGCCAAACCTATGCTGCGATTATTCAGGCCGGTGGTGCCGTCGACATTCCTACCCAGGGCGACCTCAACAGCGGCGTCGTGCGTGGCGGCTACAACTACGTTGGCGCTGGCCCGCGCACCGACACCCAGGCTGACAACGCCTTCTCGACCCGTATCAGCGTCAATCGGCAGCTACCCCCGAGCCTGACCCAGCAACAAGTCGATCCGCTGTCCTTGCCGGGGTTTGACTTGCCCACCGGGCAAAACGGCCTGTTCCGCATGAGCGGCGACGGCTCCACCACGCCGACCCAGAGCACGGGCCTGACGCAAGTGCGTGGCCTGCCGGACCGCTCGTTCCAGGCCAACCCGCAAAAGTACCTGATCGAGACCAACCCGGCGCTGACCGACATGCGCCGGTTCATGAGCTCCGATTACCTGCTGACAAACCTGGGCTACGACCCGGACACCGCCGCCAAACGCCTGGGCGACGGCTTCTACGAACAACGCCTGATCCAACAGGCGGTGATCGCCCGCACCGGCCAACGCTTCCTCGACGGCCAGAACTCCGACGACGGCATGTTCAAGTACCTGATGAACAACGCCATCGCCAGCAAGGACAGTCTCAACCTGTCCCTGGGCGTCAGCCTGAGCGCCGAACAGGTTGCGGCCCTGACCCATGACATCGTCTGGATGGAAAACCGGACGGTGAATAATCAACAGGTGCTGGTGCCGGTGCTTTATCTGGCCCAGGCCAACCATCGTCTGGCGCCGAATGGTGCGCTGATTCAGGGCTCAGACGTCAGCCTGATTGCGGGTAAGAACCTGAACAATGCGGGCACCTTGCGTGCGTCCAGCAACCTGAGGGCGACGGCGGGCGACAGCTTGGTCAACAGTGGGTTGATGGAAGCGGGTGGTCGGCTGGATGCGTTGGCGAGTAATAACCTGACTAACCGGGCGGGTGGGGTTATTGCTGGGCGGGATGTCAGTGTTGTTGCCGTCGCTGGTGATTTGACCAATGAGCGAACCATTACCCGGCATGCCAGCGGCACTGGTTACAAGACTGAGCAACGCGAATTTGCTGACAACGCGGCGCGGATTGAGGCGAGTCATGACCTGACGATGGGTGCAGGACGGGATATCGCCAACAAGGGGGGCGTGCTCAAGAGCGGCAATGACATGGGCTTGCAGGCGGTGCGTGATGTAAACATCACCTCCGCCGAGCAGGTGGACAGCAACACGATGGGGAGCAGGCACCGGGACCAAACCATTACCCAAAATGGTTCCAGCGCTACTGCGGGCCGGGAGATGAAGGTGACGGCCGGGCAGGACCTGCGGGTCGTTGCCAGCAACGTCATCGCCCAGAGCACCCTGGCGCTGACTGCCGGGCGCGATATCGCGATCACGTCTGCCGCCAACGAAAGCCATCGCTCGTCCCAGAGCAAAAAAGTCAAAAGCAGCAGCGACCTGGTGCGTCAGCAGTCTTCGGTTATCCAGTCGGGTGGGGACCTCAGCGCCAAGGCAGGGCAAGACCTGAGTCTCGTCGCCAGTCAACTGAAAGGGGCCAAGGACGTTGCGCTCGACGCCACGCGCGACATCAGTCTGCTGTCCGCAACGGACGAAACCGCAGAGTTCTACTCGAAGAAAAGCAAAGGCTCCTTTGGCCGCAGTAAAAGCGAACAACGGGAAAGTTATGACAGCACCAACGTCGCGTCGGTGGTTGAGGCGGGGCAAGACCTGACGGTCAATACCAGCCAGGCCGCCGGTGGCGGTGTCACGCTGGATGGCGGCCGCAACGTCACGGTGATCGGCAGCCAGTTGAACGCCGGCAATGATTTGGTGGTGGGTGCCACTGGTGATGTGGCGGTGCTCTCGGGTATCGAAGAACACGGCTCCTATAGCAAGAAAACCAAATCGGGTTTCCTCGGCTTGTCCAAGAGCGGCAAAAGCGAGCTGAAAACCACGGCCTCCCAAGTGGCCAGCGAGCTGGAAGCAGGCAATGATGTGGTGCTGGTCGCGGGCAACGACTTGCGTTTGCGCGCCAGCGAAACCACCGCTGGTAATGACGTGGAACTGCGTGCGGGCTTGGTCAAGGATAGCGGCGACATCAACCTCGTCGCGGCCAATGACACCGCTTACAGCCATAGCGAGCAATACAAGAAGAAAACCGGGCTCTCGGTCTCGGGTGGCTTCCTGTCGTTCTCCTCTGCCAAAGAGTCGGGCCGGATCGCGCAGAGCAGCACCAGCGTGGGCAGTCAGGTGACGGCGGATCGCGACGCGACCCTGCAGGCTGAGCGTGACATCAACCTGGTGGGTAGTGGTATCGATGCTGGGCGCAATGTCAGCTTGAATGCCGGACGTGATGTGAATGTTCTGGCCGCGCAGAACAGTCGTTCCGAGCGGGATTGGGAAAAGAACAAGCAGGCTGGGATCGGTGTTTCTTCGGATGCTAATGGCATCAATTTCTTCGCAGGTGCCGATAGCCTCAAGAACAAGAATCGTCTGGAACAGCAAACCGCTGCCGCTAGCCAGATCAGTGCAGGGCAAGATGTTGCCATCAACGCTCAGCGCGATATCAACCAGACGGGTTCCGATCTGCGTGCCAGCCGCGACATAGGCTTCACGGCAGGACGCAATATCAATGTGGATGCTGCGCGTGAAACCCAACTGACCGAGCAGGAGCGCGAAGCCAGTCGTAATGGGCTTGGTATTTCGTTCAATCATAACTACGGCAACACCAAGGATGCGGTCAGTGGTGCCGGGAAAGGGGAGAACGGCGTCAGTAAGACGTCCAGCACCCTAAAAGGCGTCGATGCCGTCGCCCAATTCGTCAATGGACCGACCGTCGACGTCAAATTCGGCAACAGCACGCAAACCAGTAACCAGCAGGTCATTGAGCAGACCAATCGCGCGTCGACGTTCGATGCGGGCAACGACCTGAATCTCAATGCCGGCAACGACGTCACGGTCAAAGGCGGTCAGCTAAAGGCCGGGCGGGATATCAACGTCAAAGGTCGCGACGTCACGCTGGATGTGGCGAAGGGCAGTGTCAGCCAGGAAAGCACTGATCGCCAAAGCTGGAGTGGGATTCATGGCGGCACCAGTGGTGGCTTCAAGCTAGGCGCCGGCGGCAGCTACGGTGTTGCCACCGAGGATGGCGTTCACGGCAGTTCGACGGCCACTCAGGTTGCCGCTGGAAGGGATGTCAACGTGGACGCCCGCCACGACATCAACCTGGTAGGCACTCAGGTCAAGGCTGGGCGAGATATTGCGCTCGATGCTGGTAATGAGCTGAACATCAGGTCGGCGCAGAATGCCAGCGACAGTGAGAGCAATCGACACAACGGTGGTGGCGAGGCGGGCCTGACGTTCGGCTCTCAAGGCGTAGGCGTCTACGTCAGCGTGAACATCGGCAAGGGCAATCTTGATCGGGAAGGTAACCGACAGCAAGAAGCCTACCTCTACGCGGGCAACCGTCTGGGCTTCACCAGTGGCAAAGACACCAACATCAGCGGTGCCACCCTGCGCGGCGATGAGGTCGTTGGCCGTGTCGGCGGCGACCTGAACGTCTCCTCGGTGCCTGACACCGGCGAAGTCAAAGGCAAAGAGTTCGACCTCAGCGTCACAGCGACCTTTGGTCCAGGGGCTGGCGTCAGTGGCTCTGTGGGGTATGGACAGACAACCGGTGAGACCAATTGGGTCGAGCAGCAGACCAGCATCACCGGTAAAAACAAGGTCGACATCCGCACCGAGGATCACACCCAGCTGGACGGTGCCTTGATCGCTGCCGATAACGGCAACCTCAAACTGGACACCGGAACCCTGGGCTTCAGTGATATCGCCGGTAAAGATAAGGAACATGGCTATTACCTGAACGTGGGTGGCAGCTACTCCCAGGGTGGCAGCGGCGCCCAAGACAGCAGTCAGGTTGGTAAAGGCGAGAAAGATAAAAACGGTTGGAGCATCAGCGGTTGGGAGTATGAGAAGGATCGTCAGCAGACCGTCCGCGCCACCGTTGGGGCCGGTGAAGTCGTGGTGCGCAATGACTCTAAAACCGGGGCTGATTCGACGGCTGGGCTCAATCGGGATGTGAGCAAGGCCTACGAAATCACCAAGGATGATGAATCTCGGACCGACTTGTACGTCACCAAGTCCTCGGTGGACGCGGTGATGGATCCCTCTGGGACGGTGCAGGCTTGGAAGAACAGCATCAAAAGCTACCCCGACAGCAGCCTGAAAGCGTATGAGGACGCACTCAAGCTGGTTAGTGGGCCGGTGCAGGCCACCAAGCAGATCTGGACCAACATCCAGGCGCAACGGGTTTCAATTGATGAGGTGCCTGCTTCCGCGAGGGCTGCGTTGGGGGATGAGGTTGCGCTGAGTATTGCGAAAAATCTTGTTCGCAATGGTAAGGATGCAGGGGATATCAAGGGGCTGAAGCCGGATGACGTAATCGCTATCCAAAGCTTCGCGAAGAGATTTGCAGAATTTGCCAAGCTGCAAGAAAGCTGCGATGCCAAGGGGGGCTGTGTATCAAATAATTCGGAGAAAAAGCCTCGTACTCTTGCTTGGTATACGGATACCGATGGCACCTTGAAGTGGAGGAAGGTCGAAGACGTGCAGGTGGACACGCCAGGTAGAAAGCTGCTGCAAGAAACTGCGCGGTTGCAGACGTACTTGGACGGTCTTCCAGTAGAACAAGCTCAGCTCTTGGGCTTGGGGATTCAGGCAGTCATGGGACCCGCCAAAATGGCGGTCGGTCTCGCCGGGAACGTGGTGGTCGACAAGCTGTTTGGCGACAAAATCGCTGCGGCAAAAGATTCAATATCGAAATCGATTGCAAGCGAACTCAGTGGCAAAGATAAGGCTGAACTGGAGACTAGCGATAATCTCTTCAAGCTTCGCCACGAGCAGGGCCGGGATAAACAGTCTGGAGATGTGTACGTTCGTGGCGCAACGACGCTGCTAAATATCGCCTTGGGGACTGCCGGGAACGCGGCCGGGTCTGCGGCGGGTAAGGTCATTGGCATTGTTGGTAAGGGGCCTTCGGATAATATAACGAAGGGGACCGACGGGCTGGAGATTGATCCGAAACATCCGGATTGGGCTAAGGAGTTTGGGGATACACCGTCGAAGGGGTGGGTAGAGGCGGGGTCGAAAAACGATCAACCGCCGGTAACGCCTGACGGATCGAAACCGAATGCCGGCGATAGTGTAACTGAGTCGAATGCTTCGCATCCTGTCGTGAAGGTGGATACCAGCCAGTCAGTCAAAGGGTCGCCCACTTACGAAATACTTAATAATCCAAAGGCCAGGAGCCCTAATACTCGGTATGAGCTAGATAATGGCGACGCCTTCGTTACGAATAGTCATGGCATGGTAGAAGAGCTGACGTTTACGCCCGCTAATGTCAAAGTCCCAAGGGATTCGAGGCAGACGGCTGCAGGTAAGGAAGGGCGCGAAACGGACGTTGGTGGGCATGCTCAAGCGTGTAGTCAGGGTGGCACCTGTGATGGTTATAATTTGTTTCCTCAAGATAGAAACTTTAACAGTTCGGCATATAAAGTTTATTATGAAAACAGGATGCGTGAGGCGTTGAATGATCCATCAAAAACTATAGGGCCAACGTTTATAAAATTTAAGCGTGAAAATCCAGCTTCGCTAAGGCCGGATACTATGGAGTTGACCTATACTATCGATGGTAAAAGTCGAACGGTATCCTTTGAAAATGAAGCTGGCAAAATTCCAGAGGTGAGTAATGGTTACTAAAGATTTAGAAATTGTGAAGGAAATATTTTCTTTGATTGAATCTGGAATAGTTTTTGGTTATGACTATTTCTGTTATGAGGTTGAGGTGGGTGAAGGGTATATGGAGTCGGTGCTGACTGTTGAGAAAGATGGTGTTGAAGTAACCGATGCTGATACCGATTTTAATAGTGCAAAACTGTATAGGCTAATAAAGGAGTTGAGGGCAGAGGGCAAGGCGCGAGGTGAGGAATGGCTTTCTTTCGCAATATCCTATCGCCGTGAGGGTGAGGTGAAAACGAAATTTAATTACTGACGCTTAAATGCACGATACCAGCAAAAAGGGATCGAAAGGGGACAGATTTATTTTATGAGGTGAGCAGGCTTATTGGTTTGTACGTTGATAAATAAATCGGTCCCCTTTTTTTTCCGTCCCCTTTTTCCTAATGAGACCGCGAATGAGAGGAAACAGATTTATTAGTGTGGTGGTGCTGGCTTTTTCATTGTTGGCTATCGTGTGGGGGGTGAGTACTTTTCTTGCGATGATAGTTGCAGTGTTAATTTCACTGTTGTTTCAGACTGATTCAAGTTGGGTTTTTATTTGGCTCGGGTTCCCTCTGTCATGGATATTTGCATTGTACTGGGTTGTTACTCGTTGGGACTACGTTAAGTCTTTTATCTCCGGGCGGGGGGAGTGAGAGAAAAAGGAAAAAGGGGACGGATTTATTTTATAAGGTGCTGAGGGGCGAGTTTATTGAATTCTCTCGGTTTTAAAAAAACTGTCCACTTTTCTCCAGATCTATAATTTTTTAGGATGTACTTGGAGTTACTCATGAAGAAAGCATCACTACTAATGTTGAGCCTGATCCTGACGTTGCCAGGCTGTAAATCCAACGTCAGAGACTCTTCCCCCACCGTGCTCAACGACGGCATCCAACTGCACCAAAACAAAGTGACCGTAGACGCCCAGCACGCCAAGGTGATCATGAAAGCGACGGGCAATGTCGTCCCTGTGGAATTTGCAATCAGGCGAGCGACGGACCCAGACCGGCGTATGGATGTGCAGGGGACAGTGGTGGATTCCGGTCGCGGCAAAGTGTTCGGCTGGATTGCCAAGCTCAACGAAACGGCCCACAGCGCGACCTTGAAGCATTTTCCTCAGTTGGAAGTGCAAGCTGATCCCGATCAGCCATTCGAGGTATCGGGTTACGCCACTGGCGAAAGTATCAACCGCGGTTATCGTTGCGGTCCGATCAGCACCATTTTCACGCCGGAGAAAGGCAAGGTTTATCTGGTGGAACTCCAGTTTGTGGGTGGGGGCTGTGAACTGAACGCCTATGACATCACGCAGCCTCAGGAGCGTATTCCTGTCGTAGGTAGCGCGCAAAACGGTGGCTTCGCCAACGCAGTCCCGGGCTGCAAGTCGGCAACGGCCTCGGTGAATAATCAGCCGGTCACAACACAGTTTTGCATCAAGTCCATCATGCTCCAGCCTTCGCAGTATCGCGTTAGCGTCAACGACCAGACTGTTTTCAGCGGTACCGATTACGAGCGCGTTGCTTTTGTAAAAACCGTTAAGGAAGGGGCCGTAACCGGTGGTTGCAATGAAATGATCGAGGCGCAGGCGGGCACTACTCAAAAGCCTGTCGCCTTTAAAGACCTGCCAGCTGATTTAGTCGCGGGCTGCCACATTACTGCGGACGCTGAGGGCAGAGCCCAACCGTTTAGTAAAGATGAAGCCTGTGACAAGGTGTTCTACAAGGCCATGATGCCGGTTTTAGGCAAGGTAGTACCCGTCGAGGTGGCACGGCAATGTGTCGTCAGAATTGGGGGGCAGACAGTATTTGAGGACCGTTTCAGTTTCTGACTTAAGATTTGAGATGCGTTTATATGAGGATGTGGTCCTCCATAATATTTTCGTTTGTTTTTGTTGCTAATTCTGTATCTATATACCTAAGGAGAGTAATTCATGTAGGAGAAAGGGGACGAATTTATTTGCTTGCTCAGTTATTAAATAAATCCGTCCCCTTTTTCGCTGTCCGCAACGTCGACGGCGCTAAGACAGAGGTGTGGTTGAAATGGTTAGGGAAGTAGAGTTGGGTGAAAATAGCAATCTGGTAAATGAAGTTATTGGCTTTGTAAAAAATCGGTTGCTCTTGAGGTCTGTCAATCAAGTTGTTTTGGGGAATGCCGAAATTTCTGATCTTGCAACGGCAAAAAAATATGCTTGGGGTCAGGTCTATGGGGAAGAATTTTTCACTTGGGCTGACTTAAGATCTGAGAAAATGAGTGAGGTTTGGGATGTTGTTTACGGTTGGGGCGAAAAATATACTGAGATGGATATTAAACTATCCGAACTTTTGGGTGAGTTGAGTCACTCAGTTCAAAAGCAGCTCTCCCCGAAGCATAGAGAACTATTGGATGATGTTGTCTCGGATCTAAAGTGCTGTCTGTATAGTCGAGCTGTTCAAGGTAAGACTAATAATTTTTTTGAGGGAATATTTTCCGCTTATTTAAGCGGTGGGTGGCCGTGTGGCTGGGTAGGTAGCTGGCCCAAGGGCAGTCTCCTTGTATATCGTGACGATGCAACAGATACGAGGGGGCTCAGGGGCGACGCCTGATACTTTCCACAGATATAATGGAGAAAAGGGGAGGTTTTTTTGTTTCCTAGACTCTAAAATAAATCTGGGAATCATCTAGGCAGCCTCCTCACTTCGCAGCAAAAAGGGAGCAAAAAGGGGAAGGTTTATTTTGCGGAGTGCAGAGTGGGCAGGCTTGTTGGTTTTGCTCGATTTATAAATAAATCTGTCCCCATTTTTGCGATTTCCATTACAAAGTCGAACAGAAGACTGTCGATACCAAGTTAGGCATGGACATCACGACTCTCGCCCTTGAAAAGCTCACTGATGTCATCGTTTTGGTCGCTGGTGATTCAGATTTTGTGCCGGCTGCGAAACTGGCGAGGATGAAGGGAATCGATTTCGTACTTGATCCGATGTGGGCCAATACGACTGGGAGCTTAAGCGAGCACGTAGATGGCCTTCGCTCTTTCGATATCGTCCGTCTCATTAGAGATGTCACCGGCCAATCGGTTACCACTCGGCCCGACTGGTGGGATGCTCGGACGAAGAGTGCGGCGCAGCTATATGAGAATGTTGAGATTGCCGTTGCTGGTGATCTGGAACCTGATCCTGGATTGATATCTCAGGGCGCTGTGCACCCACAAACAACAGGCAGATGAACCCCGTTTCGCAGCACACCCAGCGCTCGCTCAATTTGGATTAGTAAACCGTGCCAACCCCCAACCGCAACGCTCTGATCACCCAACTCGCCGCCAACCCCGATGACACCACCACACGCGCTTCGCTCTATCGCGATCTGCTCGATACCGGGGAGGCGTCACTGGAAGGTTTGCGCGTCGCGGCGGGCCTGGGCGATCCGGCGGCTAACGTGGTCATGGCTCAACTGAACACCACAGCCCATACAAATCGCCCCGGTCCATGGCTGTCGCAACTGCGTGGCCTGCCGGTCGACCGTCTGGAGTTGAACAACGCTGAGCCGCAGTGGTGTGACGCCTTGGCCGGGCTGCCCTTGCGCACGCTGGTGCTCAACAGCCCGAGGTTCATCTGCGGCCCGCAGATGTGGCAACGTTTGCCCGCCAATGCTCTCGAAACCTTGGAGGTCAGTAATTTTTCCCGCGACGATAACGCCAATTGCCTCCCGTCGCCCGCACGCTTGCGTCGGCTGAAGTTGCAAACCTACGGCGAGGACTTCGATGACAGTTTCCTCCGTCAACTGAGCGACAGCCCGTTGCAGGAACTGTCGTTGAACCGTTGCGATGAGATGACCGACGACGGCCTTCGTGCACTGTCTCGCCTCAAGCTGCGCTCCCTGACCTTGCAACGCGTGGGCGAGCTGACGTCCCGTGGCATGGCGCACTTGGCAAGTCATCCCCTTGAACAGTTGTCCCTCAGTGGCAGCGGCGCGATCCTGGATGATCCGTCCTGGCTTCGCGACCTGACGGGATTGCGCTCGTTGAGTCTGGATGACTGTTATGCAAGCGAGAGCGTGTTGCAGGCGATTCGGGGCCTGCCCCTGGAAAGTCTCTCGCTGCACTCTGCGTTCATCTGCGAAGACGATCTTGAAGTGCTGGAGGGAATGCCGCTCGCGGAGCTGGACCTCAAGTGCCTACGCCAAGTGATCGAGCGGCTCGATGTACTGCACGGCTTTCCGCTCAAGCGATTGGG
This sequence comes from Pseudomonas sp. A25(2017), assembly GCF_002001065.1. Classification (NCBI taxonomy): domain Bacteria; kingdom Pseudomonadati; phylum Pseudomonadota; class Gammaproteobacteria; order Pseudomonadales; family Pseudomonadaceae; genus Pseudomonas; species Pseudomonas sp. A25(2017). The sequence goes on from NZ_MUOA01000061.1 coordinate 45,848, forward strand.
ACTCTCCGATGTGCAGGGCGTCTGCGCCAGTACGTTGAGTGATCTGCGCGGGTTGGCGTTGGAGTCCCTGGAGCTGTCCTTGAACGACATCACTTGGAAGGAGCTGAAACAACTGGTCGGCCTGCCGCTGAAGCGGCTCAACCTGAGCTTTTGCCAGGGTGTCGACGGTAAGGTTTTGCGCAAGCTCACCGAGTTGGGACTACCGTTGGAGCAACTTGAAATAAGCGGCCTGAACCTGCGCGATGCCGACCTGGTTTGTTTGCGAGACCTGCCCCTGCAGCGCCTGGGTTTGTATGACAGCCCTTGGCTGACTGACGCCGGGGTGGCCCATCTTGCCGGCATGCCGCTGCGGGACCTGACACTCGGGGCTGATCCAGGGGAATCGCGGATCACGTCGGCCGTGGTGCCTGTATTGGAGCAGCTTCCGCTGCAAACACTGTGGTTGCCCAACTGCGTCGGGATCGATGCAAACGGTTGGGACCGCTTGGCCGGGTTGCCAGCCCACGTGACAGGTCCGGGCATCTGACGCGCTGATAGGAATAGGCAATGCCCCAAGGCAAACCGGCATAGGTGGGTCATTTTTCGATCGTTACCATGGCCTCCTGTTTATCCATTGGAGTTCACCATGCACAACAGAAAAAACCTCTTCATCACTGGCGTGAGCAGTGGCTTGGGCATCGCCCTGGCGCAAGAGGCGCTCGCAGCAGGCCACCGTGTCATCGGCACTGTGCGCAGTGAGGCGGCGTTGCAGGCCTTCGAAGCACTTTCCACGGAGCGTGCCCATGGCGTGATCCTGGATGTCACCGAGTTCGACCGAATCGATAGCGCGGTGGCGGAGATAGAAACCACTTACGGCCCGGTCGATGTCCTGGTCAACAATGCCGGCTACGGCCATGAAGGCATCTTCGAAGAATCGCCGCTGGAGGAGATGCGTCGCCAGTTCGACGTCAACGTGTTTGGCGCGGTGGCGGTGACCAAGGCCTTCGTGCCGTATTTTCGCCAGCGCCGTGCCGGTCATATCCTCAATATCACTTCCATGGGCGGCACGATTACCATGCCGGGCATTTCCTATTACTGCGCGAGCAAGTTTGCCCTCGAAGGCTTCTCCGATACGCTGAGCAAGGAGCTGCTACCGTTCAACATCTTCGTGACCGCGGTGGCGCCTGGTTCGTTTCGCACCGACTGGGCGGGGCGTTCGATGCAGCGTACGGCGCGGAGCATTGCCGACTACGACGCCAGTTTCGATCCGATACGTAAAGCGCGCGTGGAAAAAAGCGGCAAGCAACTGGGCGATCCTCGGAAAGCGGCGCAAGCGATGTTGCAGATCATTGCCAGCCCGACGCCTCCTGCGCATGTGTTGTTGGGCAGCGATGCACTGAACCTGGTGCGCGACAAACTCAGTCGTGCGGCCAGTGAGATCGATCAATGGGAAGCGCTGACCCGTTCGACCGACGGTTGAGCGGCCAGCAAAGGGGCATCAATGACTCAGGCCTCAAACACCTCGCGCATGGTGCATTTGATGGAACAGCTTGCGCCGGTCGAGGGCTACAACCTCAGCGCGTTGGAGGACATCCGTTTTCTGCGTTCGAACCGGCCGCTGACGCGCACGCCGGTGTTGTATGAGCCCGGTATCGTGATCCTGTGCCAGGGGCGCAAGCGCGGTTATCTGGGTGAGGACGTCTACGTGTATGACGCCCAGCACTACCTGGTGGTGTCTGTCCCGGTTCCGTTCACCATGGAGACCGACGCCACCGAAGCTGAGCCCATGCTGGCGGTCTACATGCGCCTCGACTTACAACTGGCCAGCGAGTTGATGCTGCAAGTGGACGAGACCCTCGGCCCCAGCGATGCCCAACCCAAAGGTATGTACGCCTCGCCCATGGACGATTTGCTGCGCAGCTCGACGCTGCGTTTGCTGGAAGCCATGAGTCGCCCGGGCGAAGCGCAAATACTCGGGCCGTCACTGGTACGGGAAATCTACTACCGGATCCTGACCGGCGAGCAGGGCGGCTCGATGCGCGCCGCGCTCAGTCGCCAGGGGCACTTCGGCAAGATCACCCGGGCGATCCGCAAGATCCACAGCTGCTACCACGAGCACCTGGACGTCGAAACGCTCGCCCACGAAGCCAACATGAGCATCCCCAACTTTCACCTGCACTTTCGCAGCGTGACGGACTCCACGCCCATGCAGTACTTGAAATCGACACGCCTGCACCAGGCGCGATTACTGATGCTGCGCAGCACCATGAGCGCCTCGACGGCGGCGTTCAACGTCGGCTACGAAAGCGCCTCGCAATTCAGCCGCGAGTTCAAGCGGATGTTCGGGCGAACACCTCAGGCGGAGATTGAATGGATGAAGGCGACTTATGCGTTGCCGGCGCCTGCTGAGCCGTCTGTTTATGTTTCGTCGCATTAGCGGTGGGCTGGATCCTGCCGGGGATGAAATTGTTCAAAAATTTATAGATTGAGCATAAGTAACCGCAGTATTAAATCTTATTGGTTATTTATTGTTGTTTTCTCATTCTGTTGATGTGACTACGCAATTTGCCTCAAGTTATGTTCATTTATGATTGGATCCAATGTTCGGTGGCGTCAGATGCCGAGCCTGCCCACCTATGGACGTATCAAAAAGGATAAACGCCATGATGCTGAAGGATCCTTCCAGCAAATATCGACATTTCACCACCGTGGATCTGCCGGACCGCACATGGCCCGGCCGGGTCCAGTCCGTTGCGCCTAGCTGGTGCAGCGTCGATATGCGCGATGGCAATCAGGCCTTGATCGAGCCGATGAATGCCGAACGCAAGCGTCGTTTCTTCGACCTGTTGGTCAAGGTCGGTTTCAAGGAAATCGAAGTAGGCTTTCCAGCCGCTTCGCAGACCGATTTTGATTACGTGCGCGAACTTATCGAAACCGGTGCGATTCCCGATGACGTGACGATTCAGGTCATGACGCAAGCCCGCAGCCATCTCATCGAGCGCACGTTTGAGGCATTGAAGGGCGTTCCCCGCGCTATCGTGCATGTGTACAACGCGACCGCACCGGTGTTTCGAGACGTGGTATTCGGTGTTGACCGCGCCGGGTGCATCGAGATTGCCACACAGGCCACTCGCGAAATCAAACAGCACATGGACGACAATTCCGAGACGCAGTGGACCTTCCAGTATTCCCCCGAGACTTTTTGTTTCACCGAGTTGGATTTCGCATTGCAAGTCTGCGAGGCGGTGACGGACGTCTTCGCACCAACGCCTTCCAACAAGATGATCCTGAACCTGCCGACGACCGTCGAAGTCTCCACGGCCAATGTCTTCGCCGATCAGATCGAATGGTTTTGCCGGCATTTCAGCCGTCGTGACAGCGTGATCATCAGCGTCCATCCGCACAATGACCGGGGCACCGGGGTTTCCACCGCCGAGCAGGCCTGCCTGGCCGGTGCCGAACGGGTCGAGGGCACGCTGTTTGGTAACGGTGAGCGAACCGGCAATGTCGATATCCTCACCCTGGCCATGAATCTCTACACCAGCGGTATCGATCCGCAGCTGGATTTCTCGGACATCCTCCACGTCCAGCGCGAGGTGGAATACTGTAATCAGTTGCCCACGCATCCTCGCCATCCTTATGCGGGCGAGCTGGTGTTCACGGCCTTTTCAGGGTCGCATCAGGACGCGATCAAGAAAGGCTTTGCAGTGCGCCAGGCCAATCCCGATGGCTTCTGGGAAGTGCCTTATCTGCCTATTGATCCGGCGGATATGGGGCGCAGTTATGAGGCGGTCATTCGCGTCAATAGCCAATCCGGCAAAGGCGGCGTGGCCTATCTGCTGGAACAGCATGGGGTCGTGATGCCGCGCCGGTTGCAGATGGAGTTCAGCACCCTGGTCCAGCAAGAGGCGGATGGATCGGGCCAGGAGATCAGTAGCGAGATGATCCTTGCGTGCTTTACCCGGCATTATCTGGAGGAGGGCAAGCCCTACACGTTGTTGCAGCCTAAATTGGTCAGCGAAGGCGCCGTGACTTACCTGGAGGGCGTGCTCGACATGGGTGGCACCCAGTTCGACCTCAGCGGTGAGGGCAACGGTCCGCTGGCGGCGCTGGTCGATGCATTTGCCCAGCGTGGCGTTCACTTCGATATCGCCGATTATCATGAGCACGCTGCTCGCGATGGGGCTCAGGCCGAAGCACTGGCCTATGTCGAGATTCGCGTGAATAACCGGCTGCTATTCGGCGCCGCGCGCGACGGCAGTAGCTTGTTGGCGTCGCTCAAGGCGGTGACAAGCGCCGTCAATCACGCAGCACGCCTGGGGCTGCTCAGCGTGATGCGCGCTGCGGTGCCTTGCTGACAGGGTTGCGTGTACAGCCCGGCGCCGCTGCTGTGGCGCTCTAGCGCATATCCGCATAAGGCGAGATCGGCTCCACCGGTAGCGGCAGGTTGCCTTGCCAAGGGTCAAATGTGTAGCGCAAGTAAAGCAAGGCCCGGCTTGGGGCGTAGCCTTCGCTGTGCTGCCAGGTGATGCCGGCGCCCAGGACCAGGTTATCGGAAAGGCGACGCTCCACGAGGCCCTGGACACGTAAATTGTAGCCGTTGCTGCTACTGCCACTCTTGGTCAGGGACGGGTTGTCCACCAGCGTCTTGTTCGATTGCGCCAGCAGGCTCTGCAGATCAGCTTCGCGATTGTCTTTGGGGTAGAAATCAGAGCCGTCGATTTTCGCGAACGACCAACCCACTGAGCTTTCGAGCAGGGCCGACCAGTCAGCGTTACGCCAGGCGTAGTTCACCGGCACGCTGACCGAGTAGTACTGCTGTGGGCTGTAGTAGCCGCCCTGGCCGAGTGTGTCTTCGCTCAAGTCCTTGTCGAAGCCCATGTACATCAGGGTCAGGCCAGTGCGCAGACGTTCGTCGGCACGTTCCACCAGGCGATAGTAGTAACCGCCCATGGCTGTGCGCCGTTGGTTGTTCTCAACGTTCTGCCCCACTAACCAATGACTGCTCAGGCTTGCCCACACGCCATCCTTGGCGCCTCGGTCATGGCTCAGGCCCAAGGTGAAGCCGTTGGCGGTGACGCCGCCCCACTGGGTTCCGGTGACCGGATCGACCGCACCGGCATACGACACCAGTGAGTTGGTCAGGGGGCGTCGCGATGCCGTTAGGCGATAGTCCAGGCTGCTCCAGTCGCCGCTGTAGGTGACACCGCCCACCCAGTTCGACACGGTGAATTCTTGTGGCGTGTGGCCAAGGTCGAAGGCCCATCGATCATCGTGCCAGCCCATGCCCAGCTGGGTGCCGCGCACGCTCTGCGAAGCGCTGGTACAGCCATTCACCACCACCGCGCACAAGCCGAACCGGTCGCTGCTGGAAAAATTGCTGACATCCAGATTGATGTCTTCAGCCTGGACAAAGCCCTGCCCTTGCGCCACCGGCGCGTCGATGCGCAGGATGGTGGTTTGGGTGGTCAGGTCCGAGACCCCCGAGGAACTGTTGTCGGTGCGCCAGGCGAGGTCGTGGTACAGGTTCACCGTCGGATTCTGCTTTTGGTACAGCTCGTCGACGTCGCTGCGGATGCTGCGCTTCAACCAGTCATCGCTGTCGCTGGCACGGCTGGCCAAGGTCATGGCGCGGTTGTCGCGCGGTTCGGCCTGTGGCGGTTCGATCATCCTTGCCGCGCCCATGCTGCGCGCATAGTCATCCAGGGCCCGCTGCGGCTCTTCTCGGGACAGCAGACGCGCCGCATCCCGATAGACCAACGGATCACTTTGCGGGGTCTTGAGCAACTGCGCGAACAGCGCGTTCGCACGCGTCTTGTCGCCCAGCGACGCCCAGGCATTGGCCAGCCGGCGCTGAAACGACACATCCGTCGGTACCGGCGCCGACACGGCCATAAGACTGACCTTGGCGGCGTTCGGTTGACCGCTGGCGATCAGCACTTCGCTCAGGCCGAGTTGGGCCTCGGCATTTTTCGGCACGCTGGTCAGCACCTTGCGATAGCGGCTTTCGGCCTGTACCAGGTCGCCACGCTGCTGCGCCCAGTCGGCCAGGGTCAGGTAGTCGTCAGTGGTCGGCGCGCGCATCAGCAGCGCTTCGGCCTGGGCCTCATGACCGCCGTCGCGTAGCGCTCGAGCCTTCGCGAGCAACTGGCGACGCTGCAGACGAGCCCACAGCGCGTTCATGTTGTCGCTCCAGGCGGCACGGGGGATCTGTTGCAGAGTGCCCATGGCATCGCCGTCACGCTCGGCATTGGCCAGAAACAGGCCGTGGGCATAGCGCGCGTCGGCGTTCTGGCCCCGACGTTGTAACAGCCCGTGGAAGCTTTGATCGGCCTCGGCATTGAGACCAAGTTCGCGTTGGGCATTGGCCAAGCGGTACACCAACCAGGGATTGTCCGGGTCCAGCACGCGAGCCTTGCTCAAGGCTACCGTCACCTGTGCCCAATCGCTGCGCCGGGTAGCGCCATCGGCCTGCGCATTGAGGCGATCCAGCGTCAGTTCCCGACGCACGCTTTGGAACTCTTGCTGTTCCTTGGGCGTCAGGCTGTCGAGGTAGTGCTCGGCCTTTTCCGGTGATTGCGACTGGTACAGGCGGACCATCGCACGCACCGTGCTTGCATTGCTCGGATCGAGCTTGCGCGCACGCACCAGCAAGGCTTCTGCGGTGATGTCATCGGATTCGCCCTGGGCAACGTAGGACAAGCCGATCAGCGGCGCCGGGTCGTTTGGCTTGGCTCGGTTCGCCTGCCGGTACCATTTTTTTGCAACGGGATAATCCTTTCGCTCAAGGGCTTCATCACCCTTTTGCAGCAGCATCCACTGATAGTTGGCAGCCTTGAGATCCTGCCATTTGGTCATCCAGAAGGTGTCTTGCTCGATGGACGAGGCTTTGACGAAAGCGTGGTATGCCGCTTCGTGCCTGTTCTGGCGCATCAGCGAAACACCCAGCGAACCGAGCAGGCTGGAGTCTTGCGGGTAACGTTTGATCGCCCGACGCAAACTGGCTTCAGCGCCGACGTTGTTGCCGGCCTCAAGCAATGCCTTGCCTTTGACTCCGGCCTGCCAGGCCGGATCAGCCAGGTATTGCTCCTGCTCTTGCAACTGTTTAGTCGCGTCATGGCGCAAGCTGGTATTGGGATAGAGCTTCAGAAACACTCGCCAGCCCTGCGCGGTTTCGGGCCCTACCGGTTGTTCGAGCCAATAGTTGTATTCGCGCTCGGCAGCGTTGTCGCTGGCGTTCGGATCGCCAGCCAATTGATGCAGGACGTCCAGCGCCTCAGGATCACGCTTTTCGGCAAACAGCAGGCCGGCCAAGGTTTGGCGCAGCGAGGCATTGCCGGGGTACTGCCGGTCCAGTTCGCGCAACTGCTCGATCACGACAGGGCGCTCGGCCTTGATGCCGCTACGCACATTCAGATATTCCAGAGCCGTGGCAAAGTCCGGCATGTCATCGCCGAACAACTGTCGATAGGCCTTGATTGCGTCTTCAAAGCGGCCGGCGACGGCCAGCAGGCGCGCCTCCTGCAGGGCCCGTTGACCGTCGGCACCGTGCCTTTTCAGCAAGCTCTCGGCCTGACGCAGGGCCGCCGTGCCTGGCGCCTGTTGGCGCAGTTGGGCGACCAGGCGTTCGGCTTCCGGTTGATTTTTTTGCAGCAGTGCCTGGCGGACTTCGACAACTTTCACCTGCGCATTGTCCGGGGCGATCAGCTCCAGACGAGCCAGCGAGTCATGGACCAGGTCTTCGCGGTACAGCGCCTCACCAATGCGGACCTGCTCCAGCAGCCATTGCTGCTGGTCGGGCGGGCTGAGAGGCTCGCCCAGGGCGACCCCATAAACGCTGCTCAGCAGCAGCCCGAAACCGATCATTTTTTGCATGCGGCAATCCAGTTTGGCACGAGGCGTCCGTTCTTATCGAAGCGATAACGTTGTTGGTCCCAGCCCTGCCCGAACAGCGTCAGCGATTGGTTGTAATAGGCATCTGCCAAGGGCGGCTGTTGTTGCAGGCGTTGGCGTTGGGTCTTGAGGGCCGCCACGCTGTCCGGGCTGGCAGCCAGCAAGGGCAGCAATGCAGCACTGAAACCAACCGGGCCGGCGCCATTGTCAAGACCGGTGAGTGTGTCGACTTTTTCCGGAACGTGGCCCCGCCGCGCAGTCAGGTCCAGCATGGGTTTGAAGTGTTCGATCAACCGGGTGCGCCCGGGGGTATCCTTGTCCAGCATGCCCAGCCAGAGGTAGACACGAATGGCGTCATAGCTACCAACGCTGCCTTTCTGACTGTCCACGGCCCAACCCTGCCCGGGTTTCCACAGTTGCCAGTCGGGTACCAGGCCCTTGGGTGAACTTTCGATCAGCAGACGCTCGGTGTTGCTGGCCAGCTCCGCCCAGATCGGTGCTTCGAGGGCGAAGCGTGCCAGCAATTGCGGCGGCAGATAGCTGGCATTCAGGCGCCAACCCTCGGCGTTTTCGAATCCGGAGTCGCCGGGCAACAGCATCAGGCCCAGGCCTGGTAGCTTGCGCAGGCTTTGTGCCGCACTGCGCCAGAGCAGGCTGCGGCCCAAGGCCAGGTAATCCGGTTGATGCCACAGGCGCCCGGCTTCCAGCAGGCTATAGGCGATCCACAAGTCGGCATCGGTGGCGTTATTGCTATCCAGTACCTGCCAGCGGCCAGCGTTGTCGCGCCCCCACTGCCATGCCGGAAGCTGCCGGTTAAGGTCTCCGCCGGCCAGGTTGTCCTGAGTCCAGCGCAGCACTTTGGCGAAGCTATCGCGGTCATTGCCCAGCAGGGCGAAAAACAGCCCGTAGCTCTGTCCTTCGGACGTGGAGATCAACTGCTCCGAGGAGTGGTCAATGACCCGTCCGTCCGAGCTGAGCATCGCCTGACGAAAATTCTGCCAGGCCGGCCAAGCGCATTCAGTAGCACCGGCAACGCCAGGCGCTACGATCAACGCGGCCAAGGCCAGCGCGAAGAAAGCTTTCACCCGACTACTCCTGACCAGCCAGGCGACGACGGGCAGCCCAACGGAGTGCGCGCCACAGCAGGAATGCCGTCAGCAGCACACTGATGGTGGCCATGACCGCTAGCAGGATCGGGTGCTCGGACAATTGGTACCAGAGCAGCAGCCACCACGGAAGGTGGCCGACGAAGTACTGCTGGCCCACCCAACTGCTGTCTACGCCACTGCTGCGGATCAGCGCCACGGAACCGGCAACGGCGTCCATTTTTCCCACGTCGCCCAGGGTGTCGCGCAGCAGTTGGTAATCGGCGTCATCGCTCGCCAGCAAGGCCACGATGCTGCGCTGTGGGTGATACGGCGACTGCAAGCCAACGATGGCGGCGATCGGTGCCTGGGCGCTGACGTCGATGCGGTTGGCACCCAGGTCGCGTTCATCGCTGAACTGACCGGCGCGGGTCGACTTGCCGCTCTGTTCGTGGGACGGTTTGAGTAGCCAGGCACGCGTCTTGTTCAGCACCAGATTGGCATCGGCACCATCGCCCACGCCCGGCGCCATGGCGCCGAACACCAGCAGATCGACATCCGCCTTGGCGTCGTCCCAGTTGTCCGACAGCCGCAGGCCAAACGCTGGCAGGCCTGAGCGCGCAGAGATTCCGGCGATGGTCTCGAACACCGTACTCAGTTGCACAGCACTGCTGTGGGTCGGCACCATCACCAGGGTTTGCGACAGGTCAGCCATACGGCTGTATGGAAAACCGCTTCGGGCAAGGGCGCGCAGGTCGGGCATGGCGATGTAGTGATAGTAACCGGACAGGTCGATGGTCGACTCTTCATCAATCACGGCCTGGTTGTTCACCGGCAGCGAAGTCTGGCAACGGTCGCGCTGGGCACTGCCAAAGGTGCTGGCGAAGTTGAAGTCGAAACGCAGGGTGTTACGGTCGCCAATCTTCAGCGCTGGCACCAGCAACTTGTCGCTGTGGTTAGCCGACTCGTTGGACAACACCGCCAGGCGCAGCTCCTCCAGGCGGCTGTCGGTCTTGCTTTGCAGCGCCAGGCTGGTGATGAACTGGTTGTTCAGGCTGATGCTCAAGCGCGATTCGTCGTTGACCGACGGTGGCGTGTAACGGAACTTGGTTTGCAGCCCAATCCCTTGGTTACGCCAGACGAACAGGTCAGGCGGCAGATTCACGTCCACCGTGATGGGCCGTGGCTGCAGCCCGTTGGCCTGAAGCTGCTCGGGGTACTTGATCAACTCGGCGAAACGTACCGAGCGGTCCGTGCGCATCCAGTTCGGCGCGTCATAAGGCACCCGAGGCTTGAGCTGCTCGACCTTGTTGACCGTCACGCTCGAGCCTCGGAACGCGCCTGCGCCCAAGGCCAGGGCGCGGGCCGCTACAGCCAGGTCATCTTCATTGCGACCCAATACCAGCAACACTTTACTGTAGGGATCCTGCGGGTTGTCGATCATCTGTACAACGGGTGCATCCACGGCCGGGAACTTGTCTGTGTCAGCCAGAAAGGACGGACGATGATCGTTGGTGGCAAAGACAATGGCCGACTTGGCGCGATGGTGTTCATCGGCCGGCGGCAGATGGTCGAACAGAACCGGGAACTGCGCACCACGCCAAGCGGCCAGGCTGCCGAAATAGGACACCAGGATCCCGGCTGCACGCTGCTCGCCCAAGGTCGGCGCATCGGCCAAGACCACATTCAGGACCGGCTTGTCCTGGCCCCGAGTGTCGAAGAAAGGCATCGGAAAATAGGCCAGGTCGTTCTTGAGTGTGAGTGCCTGCTCCTGCAATTGGATCTGGCTGCTGCGCGCAACGTTCAGCCATAGCGTGCTGTTGGCCGGATCTTCGCAGACATCGGTGTAGTGGCCGACGAACTCCAAGCGTACGCGGTTGAAGTCCGAAATCAGTCGCGGGTCCAGGGCTACCGATTGGTTGACCCTCTTACCCAATTGGTCCTTTTCGATCGGTACAACGCTCATCAGCACGTCGTTGAGATACACACGTAAATGCGAGATCTGTGGCTGCAGCGAAGGCGATGGCGTGTACTCCAGCTGCAGTTTCGCGTCACTGGCAATACGATCACGACGCAGGCTGAACTCGATCTGGTCGCTATTGTGGATGCCCAGCAATAGGCTGTCGGCGGGACGGCCCAGCTGTTCGAAGCTGTACGCGGTGTTCCAGCTTGGTACGTTGCTGACCGCGGCTGGCGCGGCCGGCGCTAGTGCGGTGGCGGCCTGGGCACAAACGGTGGCCAGGAGCGCCAGACTGGCAACAAGGGTTTTGCTGAAGTAGCGGCTCATGGTGCGCTCACTGATCGAGAGTTGAGAGTTGGGGCAACTGCCGGCATGCGCGGCAGAAAACTGGCCAGCCAGCGCGATATTCGCAACGGCGGGCCGGCGATGCGGCGGATCCAGGCAGGCAGGTATTCGTAGAGGCGGTAGTAACCGGTACCGCCCAGTTTGAGAACGTCCACAAAACTGTGCAGCGGGCGATCCGGGGTGAATTTCTCGCCCCAGTTGAGCCACGCGTCGGCGCGGGCAAACGTGCACTGCACAAAATCGACATTCTGTTGTGCATTGAGGCCGGTGAAGCTGATACCGATGAAGTGCTTGTGGCTGCGGCTGATGTAGCCCGGGAACACGAATTCACGGGTGCCGCGCTGCATCATCAGCGAGATGCTCCCACCCACCGCCAGCGACTGTGGGGTGTCGAGCTGGATGCCTGCGCCACCGTCGCAATAGTCCTGCAACATGCCTGGATAACAGTGACCATTCTCAAGGCGCACTGCAGCGGGCAACTTGACGTATACCCGGTGGGTCTGGCGAACCTGGCGTACTTCAGCGGCGACCGCCATGGCGCCCCCGATGATCAGCAGGTTGTAGATCACCCAGAGAATACTCACCGCAACGGTGACAATCTCGTCGCGGGGGCCGCAGATCAGACGCCAGACGGCAAAACCCAGGCCGGTAATGTTCAGCAATGCCAGTAGCAGGTACGGCTGGGCGATTTTCCAGTCAAACTGGTTCTGCTCCATCAGGCCGCCCTTGGCGGTGACATTGAACTTGCCTTTGCTGGGGTTAAACAGTGCCACGGTGGTAGGGCGCGCGATGTACCAAGCCAGGACGGTCTCGTACACCTCCCCCCAGAAAGTCCGACGATAGTCGCCCTGCAGCCGCGAGTTGGTGAGGCTTGCGTGGATCATGTGTGGCAGCACGTACAGCAGGATCATCAGCGCCGGGGCGTAGATGATGTAGGCATGCAGGAACAAGAACGCCAGCGGCGCCATCAGAAACACCAAGCGCGGCAGGCCGGCCAAAAAGTGCATCATCGCGTTGGCGTAACAGATGCGCTGGAAGAGGGTCAGGCCTTTTCCGAGCAAGGGGTTGTCGGTGCGGAAGATCTGCGCCATGCCACGGGCCCAGCGAATGCGCTGGCCGATATGCGCTGACAGGCTTTCGGTCGCCAGGCCAGCCGCTTGCGGCAATTTGATATAGGCCGAGTTCCAGCCGTTGCGGTGCAGGCGTAGCGCCGTGTGGGCGTCTTCGGTCACCGTCTCGACGGCAAAGCCGCCAATCGCATCCAGCGCGGAGCGCCGCAGCACCGCGCACGAGCCGCAGAAAAACGCCGCGTTCCACATGTCGTTGCCGTCCTGAATCAACCCGTAGAACAACTCGCCCTCGTTGGGGTGCTCGCGGAATACATTGAGGTTTCGCTCGAAGGGGTCCGGTGACAGGAAATGGTGCGGGGTCTGCACCAGCGCGAGTTTCGGATCACGCAAAAAGCCCCCGGTGGTCATCTGCAGGAAAGAGCGCACAGGTATGTGGTCACAGTCGAAAATGGCGACCAGTTCGCCGTTCAGTTGCTTCAGCGCGTGGTTGAGGTTACCGGCCTTGGCATGACGATTGTCGCTGCGAGTGATGTAGCCCACCCCCACTTCGGCGGCGAACTGGCGGAAACTCTCGCGTTTGCCGTCATCGAGAATGTAGATGTTCAGCTTGTCGGCCGGCCAGTCGATGCCCATGGCCGCGTACACCGTACCTCGCACGATCGACAGGTCTTCGTTGTAGGTCGGGATCAACAGGTCGACGCTCGGCCACAGGCGCGTGTCGCGCGGCAGCGGCGCCGGTTTTCGGCCCAAGGGCCAGCACGTCTGGATGTACCCCAGGATGAGCACTACCCAGGAATAAGTTTCGGCCACCAGCAGGATCATCCCGCATATCAGGTCCAGGGGCTGGTTCCAGTTCAGGGTCGAGGTGTAGCGCCACCACAGGTAACGGCACGAGACGATGGTCGACAGTACTACCATCAACAACGTCGCAAAGCGGCCCGGAACCCGCCGCACCAGCAGGGCCAAGCCCCACAGCAGCAAGACGAATACCAACTGGGAGACGTAGCCGAAGGGCTCGGTGATGCACAGCAACGTAAAAACGAAGGCGACGACACCGATGGCCGCGTTGATCAATCGTTGGCTGTGACGGTCCAGGCCTTTCCACCAATGGCTGCTCTGACGAATGTGCTGGCTGGACTCGGCGCGCTGGGGCAACGCTTCCAGCACCTTGCCAATCCGCGTCCACTGCCGCAGGTACAGCGCTCCGACGCGTTTGAGCCAGGCAGGGGTCGACAGCGTCCACACCCGCGGCCTGGCCGGGCGAACCAGCAGTAGCCAGAGGCTTTGTACCGCATAGCGCAACGGATCGCCCAGGCTCGGAGCCTTGTTGCTCAGTTGTGGATACCAGCGCTTTGGCTGATTGAGCACTGCGCGCCAGCTCGGTGACTCCAGACGCAACAACAGCCATGCCAGGGCGTTCATTGTCGCCAGCAGCAACGCAACTGGCGGAGTACGGTCATAGCGCCGACGCAGGTGAGCGTAAGGGAAAATGCGAGCGATCATGCCGTCCCCATGCGTTGGGTCAGGCACCAGGTGGCCAGGCTCAGCACATCCTGGGCAACCAGACTGGCCTGGGCATAAGCCCCCACCGGCATCTTGAACGCCTGGGCTTCGCGCATCGCTTCATCCTGATGCACGTTGAGAGGCAGCAGGCGGGCACCATATTGTTTGCGCCAGATCAGCAGCAGGTCGCGCTGCAATTGGCTGACCGGGTCGAAGCGGTTGATCAGCAGATGCTCGCGGGGGTCTTCCTCCTGCTGCAACAGCACGTGACAGGCAGCATCCGCCTCGACAATCTGCAGGCGCAACGCACAGGGTCCGACACAAGCATGACCGGGCAGTCGCAAGGGCACATCGAACAGGATCCAGTCAAAGTGTTCGGCAAGGGTGGCCTGTCGGCGGCGCCATAGATTCGGCTCGTTTAGCAGGCGCTGCTCGATGTGGTCCTGCTCTTCCCGTTTCAGGCGGCCGTAAGGCAACACACTCAATCCCGGTTCCACGGTCCAGGCCTGGGTGTTCCAGCCCTTACCTTCGATCATGGCGCGCGCCCAGCCACCGCGCTCGCCGAAGCTGACACTGAAGTGCAGGCGAAGCAGGTTTTCCGGGCACATGTCGACCAGCAGCACGCGCTCGCCCAGGCTATGCAATGCATAGCCTGTGGCCGCCAGCAGCGAGCTGGTGCCGACGCCGCCGCGCAGACCACGCAGGCTCAGTGCGGTCACGACAGCATCTCCAGTCCGCACTCACGTATCATCGGCAGGGCCGTCGGCTGCTGGCGTTCCATCTCTGCCAGCAGCGGCCAGCGATGCAGGGCCTTTTGCAACTCGATCTGTGCCGAGGTGTCCACGTAGTCCAGTTCGGGCAGCTCAAGCGTCAGTTTCAGGCGGGCGATGTCATCGGCACGATCCGCACGCGACTGCACCCTGGCTTTCACTTGAAGCGCTGTGGGTAAGGCAGCCATTCTGCTTTCTCCTTGATTCGTATGTAAGGTTTCCCGGCGTAGTCAACGACCACCGTGCCAGCGTTTTCGGAGACCGCCGCTGTCTGCGGCAGATTGCTCAGCAGGGCCGACCAGTTGAGACCCTGGCCATCCCCCTGGGGCTGGGCGCTATACAAGCGGCTGATGATTTCCGACAGGGCCAGGAAACTGCTCGGATCGGTGATGTGCAGGGGGGCAGAACCGGGGTTATGCCCCATGCCCACCAACTTGATGCCGACCGGCACGAGGGTAATGGCCTGGCTCGGGATCTCGCGCATGCCGGCGATCTGCATACGGTCGCCATGCAGCGCCGCACCATGCTCCGGCACAATCACCACCACTACCCGACGGCCACTGAGTTCCAGTTGTTTGATGAAGCCATTGAGGTCATCGATCAGCCCTTGGGCCAGCTGTTTGTAATCGCTGCTGCTGGTGCCGCCATCAGCGGTCAGCACACGGTTGCCGTCATGCAGTGTGGTGGTGTTGTAGAACAGCGCCACGCGATCGTTCTTTTCTGCTTCGCGGTGCTTCCACCAGGCGTCCAGTACCTGGGCATCGCGCAGGATCGGTGAACCGTCGAAACCCACCAAGGCACGCGGTAATTTGCTGGTACTGATCGCGGGACTCGGCAATGACCCTTGGGCGCGGACTTCGTCAAGGAAGCCTTCGAACTGCCCCGTGTGGTTGAGCATGACTTCGCTGGAAAAGCCCAGCTTGCTCAGGTCGTCCATCAACCTGCACTGCTCCGGGGCGGTGCCATAGAGCTGCTTGTGCGGAACCTGTCCACAACTGGCGCGCAACAGGCGGATCGCCGCCGGGCCGCTGTAGGAAGTGGCCGAGTTGAAGTTGTCGAAAATAACGTCCATCTGCTGGAACAGCGTGTTATCGCGCAGCCCCACGGTTTCCAGGTCATCCCAGGCCATGGAGCAGATATTGATCAGCAACAGGTCGAAAGGCTGCGCTGCAGAGGTCGCAGGTTTGAACTCCACCTGCCGTCCAGCCTCGGTGCTATAGAACTTCTGCAGGTAGGCTTCCAGTGTCGCGCTGTCCGGGGGGGCCGTGCTCACCGCTGCAATGGGAGCGCCACTGGCCGCCGCCGCGACCGGCTCGTTGCTGGGGCTCAGGGCTAGCACATTCGCGCTGGCCAGCCAGGCTAAACCCAGCACACTCAGAGTGGTCAGGCGCAGCCAGTGCCGGACGAAGGCGTAGACCACCACCAACAGCGCCAGCAGCGCGCACAGGTTCCAGTCAATGAAGCGACCCATCAGTTCGACGATGTATGCACCGCTGAAATCCAGCACGCCTGGTTGGCTCAGCAGGCGGCTGAAGGGCGGCAGCCAGGTGTCCTGGTAAAACAACGCAACACCCACGGGGATCGCGATGACTGTGCGCAGGATACGCAGATAACGATGCGGCAACGGCAGCAGCAACGCCGCCGCGAATACCAGGTTGGGCAATACCTGCAAGTTCAGGTAACCCGCCCACAGCAATACGAACTTGAGGATGAAATACAGATTCCAGGGGCCCAGGCCCGGCCAGACGCGCACTGACGCCGGGTTAATGACTTCAAACTGGCTCATTGGGCTCGCTCTGGGCTGGGGCACGACGACGCACACCACGGGACTTCAGGTAACGCGGGGGCAAGAGACCCTGCACGACAGATAGAAAATGGCGACCGAACCTGATCAGTACCACGATCAGTGCCAGGGTCAGCAGGCTGCTGAGGCCAATCACCTGGATCAGCTGGGAATAACTCATGAACAAGGGTCCGTAATGGGCAGTGTGGTGCGTCGAGGCGAATAGGCAACACGGCCGGCAGCTTCGGCGGCGCTACTGGCCGTGCGTTCTTCTGCCAGAGCGAACGTGGGAGGCAGCAAGGGCGCCGCGAGGAAGTCCTCGCGCGGCAACGCTTCAACGCTTTGGAGAATCTGGAAACTGCTGAAAAGATCGCGCCAGGCGAGCCGACAGATATTCCCCAATGCCGGTTCCAGTCCGTCCGCGCGACAGCCAAACAGGAACAGATAAAAGGCACCGTTGACCACGCAGGCGACGTCACCAAAACGACGCAAGCCGATTTGACTAAAGTACTGCTCGATTTCCAGGCCACCGCGCGGCATCAGCTTGAGCAGTTGGTGGCTGATTTCTCCAGAGGCGCCGTTATAGACGCGCTCCACCATGCCGATGAATTCCTGGGGCGTTAACAGACCGCGCTCGGGGGGCGGCCGCAGACGTTCGAACAGAGACTGGAAGTTGGTGGTGCGGCTCTGGCGCCAGGTCTGGCCCTGGGCTCTGTCGATGATGCTGAAGAAGTGCGCCAGCGTCGTCCCATAGGGCACGGTGATGTTGGCACCGCAGGACACCAGCAAACGCTCGTCCCGATAACGCAGGCAGGGCTCCATCTCGCGGATGATGATCTTCAGTGCGATACCGCAGCGCTCGCGCAGGGCGTGAATCTGACGAGCCAACGCTTCGACGTGCAGGTTGCTGTCGATGGCCACGATGATACTGGCAGCACGCGCGTGACTGGCTTGCTGGAGCAAGTCCTCGCGACTCTCGAACAGCCTCCACTGATCCGACAACGGCGGCGAGCCTTCAAGCACAGAACGCTGGGTCAGGTAGATCCGCTGGTCGTCGGTATGAGGCACTTGCACATTGGCCTGCTCATTGACCGACAGCGCAAAACCGTCCACCAGCAACTCGAGCTCGAACTCCTGCCCGCTGCACACGCCCAGTTCGCTGCGCCAGTAGTGCAATTGATAGCGAATACCACCATCACGGCGATAGAGCTGAGCGAGCCCGGAGAGCGTATCGTTGAGCCGCAACAAACCGTCATGCAGTTGAGGTGTCTGGCCATGGCTGATCACCAACAGGGAGCATTGGCGTGCGCCCAGCCATTGCCTCAGGGACAGACAGCAATGCCGCAGCTGCGGTGCGACGTCGTCCTGCCATGCGCTCCCCGGCAGCATCAACACAATGGTAGTGCCGGCAACCGGAGCGGCACGGGTCAGCTCGCCGACCAGCGATTTGAGGGTCAGGCCAATGTCGTCTTTGTTGATGTCAAACAGCTTCAGCTGACCAGGACCGGTATCTGCCGCCAGTTCCTGGGCCAGGTCCTGACTTGAATGTCCGCAGCACACTAACATCCCTTGCGCATGGGCCGGCATCGCTGCCAGGCACTGGACCGCCAGCGCGGCAGAGTCGCTCGCCTGATCCACTGCCACCCAATAGAGCCCGCCGTCACGTAACAATATCTGCTCATCGCGCAGATGGCGGATGTCTAAGGTGACCTGACTCAAATGAAACTCCCTTTTCCTTTAAATCGGATGCGGCGCGATCAGCACCTTCCCTGGCGTTACAGTTTTTCAAATGCGTCACGTTTCTGACGACTAGCACAAGCTCTCCGAGCCGGGCTCAGTGTCAGACTTTGTCAGCATGAATAGGATGTTGCACTGCCAAGCAGCCCCCATGATGTTCAGGACGCGAGCTTTCAAAACAGTATCGAGCGGCTGGAAGAGGACGAAACATCGCATTCTCCGCCGATCACCATTGCCAGACTCTCTTATGCCTCGGTGATGGCGCGCAATTGTGATGACGTCGGACTGATAGTGTCAATAAATTGTAATAAATTAGCTCAAATATTGAGCATAAACGGTCGAGGTGATCGTTTCGCCATTTTATTGGCGAACTGGCCGGGCAGCCTCATTTCAACACGCTGATTGATACGCGGATTTTCGGTGAAAGATGGCGACTGGACGGCCACAATGCCCAGAACTGCCCTGATCTTCGCTGTGACCGTCGAGCATCGACACCAGCCAAATCCCGCTGACGATACGGCGCTCGGCCTATACCGCCGGGTTCAGCACCTTGTTGCAACTGCTGGCGACGTTCACGCTGTTCACTGCCACCGTGGTCTTTTTATTCCTGGGTCGCCAAGGCGAGGTCTACGTCGGTGTCGGTTACTTGCCGCGTTATTTCCCATCTTGTTGCATCAGGGCCTTGCGTAATTTCCCTGGCGACATGCCGAACATGCTCTGAAAGTGCCGAATAAAATGCGGCGCATCCGCGAAGCCACATTCAAAGGCGATCTCGCCGATCTGGCGATCGGAACTCACCAGCAGCCATCTGCCGAACCGGAGTCGGACCTGGCGGTAGAACTGGGCTGGGCTGTTGTTGGTTTCAGCGACAAACAGGCGCTCCAATTGCCGTTTACTGGTGCCGAGCAGATGCGCAATGGCCTCGATATCCAGGGGGGGGGCCATGTGTTTTTCCATCAACATCACGGCTTCGTGCAATCGACGATTGGATGAACTGGCGTATCCGAGCGCCTTGCGTCGGTCGACGAAACTGTTGGACGTGTTCTTTGCCACCGTCATCTGATGCACAACTTTGCCCGCACGATCCGGCCCGCAATGCAGGCCGATCAGATGAAGCGCCAACTCGATGACTGAAACACCGCCCGCGCAGGTAATCCGGTCCCCGTCGATCAGAAAGTCCCTGTTGATGACAAAGCGCAACGTGGGAAAGCGGTGCTTCCAGTCGTCGCCATGGTAGGCGTGGACACACGCCGTTCGCCCCTCCATCAGGCCATGTTGCGCGAGCACGAAGCTGCCGGTGCACAGGCCGATCAACGGCACCTGTGCGGCCGCGGCCTGGTGGAGGAACGCGGGATAGGTTTTCGGCACCGCCTCGATGGAATCGAGCAATCCACCAATCACCACGATGTAGTCGAAACGCTCCGGGTCAGCGAGTTCACTGTCGATCGGTACGTCCAGTCCGCTACTGGAAATGACTCTTTGCCCGGGCGTGCCGAGTACTTTCCATTGGCAGCGGATGGGGCGGCTTTGATCACCCGTATCGGCGGCATGCCGCAACGCATCGGTCAGCCCTGACAGCGACAGCAAGGGGAAGCGTGGCCACAACATGATGCCAATAGACAACTCGGCGGTGCCGCGGCGCATGGGTGGATGACGCGCCTGCCCATGATCGAGCCCGTCCACGAGGCTTTCCTGGGGGGGCACAGGCTCTGTGCCGCCAGAATGTCGCAAATATTCAATCATTCGTGCAAAGCATCCAACAAGTTATACCGCCGCTCCCACTACGATGGGCCGATGCGAAACGTTCTGCTGCCACCATAGAAACGATCGAGGAGCAACCGATGAAGACGTCCAAAGTTCAGCGTTTTTCCGCTATTTGTGCCGGTTTTCTGGTGTCCGTGCTGGCTGCGGCACCGGTGTTCGCATTGGAGACAGTAGCGCCGGGAAGCCTGACCATCGCCTTCAGTGGTGATATGCCAGGAACAGGGTATCAAGATAGTCGGATGGTCGGCTATGACGGTGAAATCCTTCAACAAATTTCCGAAAAACTGGGCCTTAAGGTCAAACCGGCATTAATGGAGTGGTCAGGGACGATTGCCTCGGTGCAGTCCAAGCGCGTGGATGTCATGGCAGGCACGATGGGCTGGACCGAACAACGCTCGAAAATCATGGCCTTGAGCGACCCGATCCACTACTTCAAGAACGGTATCACTCAGACAGACAAGACCAACTGGAACAGCCTCAAGGATCTGCAAGGCAAAAAAGTCGGCACCATCACCGGTTTTTCGTTCATCCCTGAGATGCGCAAGATCGATGGCCTGCAAGTCGCCCTGTACGACACGTCCGACGCGGCCGTTCGCGATCTGCTCGCCGGACGCATCGATGCGGTGATCGGCGACCCACCCGTCATGCAATACGCCATTTCCCGCAATGAGCAATGGCACCTGCATTTCAACGCCTTCGTCGACAACGATCCGAATTTCCCATTGCTGACTGGCTTGGGTCAGGTGGTGTTCGGCTTCAACAAGGCCAGTCCGGAACTGGTGACGGCGGTCAACGCACAGATTCAGACGCTCTGGAAAAACTGTGAGATGCGCAAGATCGGTGCTCGCTACGGCCTGACTCAGGATGTCTGGTTCATGCCCGAAGGCAAGGACCTGCGCCTGGGCGTCGACCGCCCGGCGGACTGGACGCTGCCCGGCTGCAAATAAGTGTGTGCGGCGATGGGGCGGATTCCTGCGGATGCTCCGACTCATCGCCATGCCTATAACAAAAAGAGGTTAGTCAAAATGTCGAGCCCGTCTGACGCCGCCTTGCTGCGCGTGCACGAATTACACAAGAACTATGGCGATCTGGAAGTGCTCAAGGGCATCAGCCTGGAGTTGAAGCCCGGTGAGACCCTGTCGCTGATTGGCCCAAGCGGATCTGGAAAGTCCACCTGCCTGCGTTGCATCAATTACCTGGAAAAACCGACTAGTGGCGAGATCTGGCTGGGGAACGAGCTGATCGGGCAGGTCAAGGACGGTCAGCGTTTGCGCCTGATGAGTGACCGGGAGATGGCTGCGCAGCGCCGCGAGATCGCCATGGTGTTCCAGTTGTTCTATCTCTGGCCGCACTTGAACGTGCGCGATAACGTCGCGCTCGGTCCCATCAAGGCCCAAGGCATGCCGCGCAAGCAGGCGTATGAGTTGGCCGACGCGATGTTGGAAAAAGTCCATCTGCGGCACAAGGCCGAGTCTTATCCCGAGCAATTATCGGGTGGTCAGCAGCAGCGGGTCGCCATCGCCCGGGCTTTGGCCCAGCAACCGAAAGTGATTCTGTTCGACGAACCGACCTCGGCGTTGGATCCCGAGTTGGTCGGCGAAGTGTTGGCCGTGATTCGCGAGCTGGCGCAAGAGGGTCGCAGCATGATCATGGTCACCCACGAAGTGAGGTTTGCCCGCGATGTGGCGGATCGGGTGATCTTCATGGACGGCGGGCGCATTGTCGAACAGGGGCCGTCGGCGCAAGTGATCGACAACCCTTGTCACGAACGCACCCGCAGTTTTCTTGGGCGCATGGCTGTGGAGAGCGCTTGATGGCGAATCTGGAAACTTTCCTCGGGCTGTTGCCCCTGCTGTTGAAAGGCGCAATGAACGCGCTGGAAATCGCCCTCTGCACCTTGGTGCTGGCCAGCGCGGGCGGTCTGGTGCTGGCGGTTTTACTGACGTTCAGCCGATCGCGACTGGTACACGGCGCCATCGCCTGTTTCATCGAATGGATGCGCAATGTGCCTGCGCTGGCGCATCTGTTTCTGATCTACTTTGGGCTGTCCTATCTGGGAATCAATCTGCCCGCGTGGCTGGCGGCCATCGTCGGTTTGAGCCTGGTAGGCAGCGCCGTGCTGGCCGATACTTTCCGAGTTGGCCTGCAATCGCTGCACGTCGGCCAGCATGAAGCCGGGCAGGCCATCGGCCTGCACCGTATGCAAATTCTGCGTTACATCCTCTTGCCCCAGGCCCTGCGCGTTGCGTTGCCGGCCTATGCCAACTACGTCACGCAACTGATCAAGGACACGTCCATCGCCTCGGCCATTGCCGTGCCGGAAATCATGTTCCTGGCACGCAATCTGGTGACATCCACGTTCCAGACCTCGCTGATTTATCTGGCGGTGATGTGCATCTATGCGGCGATGATCCTGCCAATTGGCGTGGGCTTCATCCGACTTGAACGTCATCTGGGGGCGGCGCGATGATCAGTTTTTTCCAGCAATACCCGGAATACTGGAGCGACTGGATCGCGCGCCTGCTACTCGGCGCACGGGTCAGCGCCGAGCTGTCCCTGACAGGCTTCGCCCTGGCGGCGCTGTTGGGCGCGTTACTGGCCTGGGCGATGAAAAGTCCCAGCGTACTGCTCAAGCGTCTGGCGGTGTTCTTCATCCAGGGGATGCGTGCGGTGCCGCTCCTGGCGTTGCTGCTGGCACTGTATTTCACCTTGCCCAGCCTCGGGCTGACGCTATCGGGTTACTGGGCCGGCGCCATCGGTCTGGGCTTGCAGGGCTCGGCCTACGTCGCGGAAATCCTGCGCGGTGGACTGGACTCCTTGCATCGAGGCCAGCGTGAGGCGGCCATCGCCACCGGCCTGACGCCATTGCAAGCCTTCACCGCCGTGATCTTTCCGCAAGCCATTCGCGGCATGTTGCCGCCGTTGCTCAATGCCTACGTGTCGATTCTGAAGGACAGCTCCCTGTGCGCCCTGATCGCCACCGATGAGTTGATGCTGGCGGCCCGGGCCATCGCGTCCGAATCCTTTTTGCCGATGCATATTTTCCTGCTGGTGGGGCTGTTCTATTTCGTCATCGCTTTCCCTCTTTCTCTGTTAACGCGAGTGCTGGAAGTACGATTTTCTCGCGGACGCAAAACCATTCGAGGTTGAACACATGAACATCATGGATCGAACCGCTTCCCACAGTATTGGCCAGTTGCGGCAAGCGCTGGAGTCCGGAGCGCTCACGAGCGAGTCCCTGGTTTGCGCGCAACTGGAGCGGATCGAGCGCTTCAACGGTCAACTCAATGCTTATGTCGAGGCCTATCCCCAGCGTGCGCTCGGTGCCGCCATCGCGGCCGATCGGCAGCGGGCTGCCGGTGTCAACCTGGGGCCATTGCATGGCATTCCAATTGCGATCAAGGATTTGTTCGAGATCGACGGCAAGGCCATAACCGGTGGTTCGCTGGCACAGAAGCCGCGTATCTCGCGGCTCACCGCCACGGCCGTCCAGCGACTGGAGCGTGCCGGGGCGATCATCATGGGCAAGACCCACACCGTTGAATTTGCTTTCGGAGGGTGGGGCACAAATGCCGTGATGGGCACGCCGTGGAACCCATGGGACGCCGATGTGCATCGTGCTCCAGGCGGTTCCAGCAGTGGTTCAGCGGTGGCTGTGGCCGGCGGGTTGGCAAGCGCGGCATTGGGCACCGACACCGGCGGCTCGGTGCGGATTCCTGCGGGTATGTGTGGTCTGGTTGGCTTGAAAACCACGCGTGGGTTGATTAGCCGTCACGGTTTGATTGAATTGTGTCCATCGCTGGATTCGGTGGGGCCGATTACCCACACCGTCGAAGACGCCGCGTGGATGCTTGACGCGCTGCTGGGGCCGGACCCGCTGGATCCGGTTTCGGCCAAGTCGCCAGTGTTCAGCGCCGCAGCCACTTTGAACCTTCCGGTGGCCGGTTTGCGCATCTGGGTACTGCCACAGGCCGAACGCGTGCACATTGCGCCTGGCGTATTGGCAGCCTATGACCAGGGGCTTGAGCAATTGGCCGCACTGGGCATGCATCTGGTCGAACAGCCGCTACCGACTTCGCTGGAGCAGTGCATGCGCGTCGCCGGTGGCCTCATGAGTGCCGAAGGCTACGCCAGCCTTGGTAGCCTGTTCGAACGCGATGATCTGCGCTTCGATCCTCATGTGCAGCGTCGGGTACTGAGCGGGCGCGCCATCGACGCGGCGGCTTATATCCATTTGCACAATCAGCGACGTGTTGCCCGTCAAGCCATGGACGAGGCCATGTCCAATGTCGATGCCTGTGTATTCCCGACCAACGCCATTGGCAGTGTGCCGTTGAGTCAGGTCGATGAGTACGGTACGCCGCTGGCCTTGCTCGGCCGTTTCGCCAACCTGCTCAATCTCTGTTCAGTGGCGCTGCCGGTGGGCTTCGACGAACAACGTATGCCGGTCTCGATGCAGATCGTCGGGCGTGCTTTCGCCGAACCATTGGCCCTGCGGATCGCCCACGCTTACCAGCAAGTCAGTGATTGGCACCAACGGCGGCCTGTGGGTTGGGACCTCTCGGACAGGGTGGTGGCGTAATGGAAATCTGTGTCGTCGGCGCTGGAATCGTTGGCTTGAGCAGTGCCTGGTTTTTACACAAGGCCGGTCATAACGTTACCGTTATCGATCGTGCGGGGGAGGCAGGCATGGGAGCCAGCGCTGCCAATGGAGCGCAATTGAGTTACAGCTATGTGCAACCGCTGGCTGATCCCTCTCTGTTGCCGGGCATTCCGAAAATGCTGTTGGCGCGCAACGGACCGCTGAAGTTTTCGCCGCAATGGAGCGTGGAACAATGGCGCTGGTGTGTGGCGTTTCTCGCGGCCTGCCGTACGTCCATTTCGCGCCAGACCACTGTCGAGCTGCTGGAACTGGCGCAGGAAAGTCGGCTGGCGCTGGACGCCTTCATCAGTCAGGAAAAGGTGCAATGCGATTTCGCCCGTACCGGAAAACTGGTTCTCTACCCCGATGCGGAAAGCCTGCGCAAGGCCGGCGATCAGGTGAAATTCCAGGCCGCCCAAGGCGCCAAACAACAAAAAATCCTCAGCCCCGCCGAAGCCTTGTCGATCGAACCTGCACTTGAGGGCTATAAAAAGGCGTTTCACGGCGCGATCCATACCGACAGCGAATGCGCGGTCGATGGGCGCAAGCTTTGCCAGGAGCTTGCGAGATTATTGAGCAAGCAGGGTGTGCGTTTTCTGTTCGACAGTGAGGTTGCCGCTTTCCGACGTGAACGCGGGCGCATCACCGCGTTGGAGATCCACCACGCCATCGAAGGCCCAGCGCTTTTAGGAACGCAGGCGGTCGTGCTGGCGGCTGGTGCTTACAGTGCGGGGTTGTTATCTGCGTTCGGTGTGCGCATGCCGGTCTACCCGCTCAAGGGGTACAGCATTACGTTGCCGATCACTGATTCGATGAATGCACCGACGGTCAGCGTCACTGACATGCGGCGTAAAACAGTGTTCGCCCGGATCGGTGATCGCTTACGCGTCGCAGGGATGGTCGAGTTGTGTGGGCTGGACGCGTCGATTCCCGTTAAGCGTATCGAACAACTGAAAGCCTCGACGCAGGCATTGTTCGGTTCGGGATGGAACACCGATGATTGTCAGCCCTGGACCGGTTGGCGTCCGGCGACCCCCACCGGGCGGCCGATTCTGGCGGTCAGTGGTTGTGACAACCTGTACGTCAATAGCGGCCAGGGTGCGCTGGGCATGACCTTGGCATTTGGTAGTGCCCAGCGTCTGGTCCGGTTGATCGGTAGCGCAGCGCCTTAACGTTCTCAATTCAGGGAGTAAACCCGATGGCAACGATTCAACGTTTTCAGAGCAGCGTGCGGATGTCCGGTGTGGTCAGTCACGGCGATCTGCTTTACCTCTCCGGCCAGGTGCCCACTGATCTACAGGTTGGCATTGAAGAGCAGACGCAGCAGGTGCTGGCCAAGATCGAAGCCTTGTTGTCGCTGGCGGGCAGCGACAAGGGCCAGCTTTTGAGCGCACAGATCTGGCTCAAGGAGATTGATCGTGATTTCGCGCTGATGAATTCGGTGTGGGACGCCTGGCTGCCAGCGGACAGTGCTCCGGCACGGGCCACTGTTCAGGCACGTCTGGCGCGGCCTGAGTTGCTGGTGGAGATTATGGTTGTAGCAGTGAGATCTGCTTCTGGTGTTTGAGAGGGGGCGGGGCGATTCATTCATTCGGGCACAAAAAAGGCACTTGCGTTAGCTGCTAAGTGCCTGAGCCACAGGAAGGTGACCTGGATGATAAACGTGGAAGCATCCGACCAGCGCGTCTTGCATGGCTATACGGCCATGCCGTATATTTTTGGCAATGTATACGATCATCGAAACCGAAATTTTCAAACGTTACGCTGAATCGATATGGCGTGATGACGAGCGTCAGGAGTTCATCACCTGGTTGGCTGCAAACCCGTTAGCTGGCGATGTGATTCCCGGCTGTGGTGGGTTGCGCAAGGTGCGATGGTCTCGTGGCGGGATGGGTAAGCGTGGTGGTACGCGGGTTATCTACTACAACGCGCTTCCTGAAGGCCACATCTGGTTGCTGATAGCCTACGCCAAGGCGAAGTTCGACAACCTGCCGACCGCCTTCCTGAATCAATTGAAAGAGGAGATCAGCAATGGATCATGAAATGGAGAACTTTCAAAAAGACTTGTTGGCTTCGGTACGCCAAATGAAAGCTGGCAAGGCGGCACGCACAACCGAGGTGACGCTTTCGGCTGCGGCTGAGGCCAGGGCTAAAGTCGGTGTATCTCAAAGTGCATTTGCCGAGCTGCTGGGAGTCAGCCTGCGTACATTGCAGGATTGGGAGCAAGGTCGTCGGCGACCTGCCGGTGCGGCACAAACCCTATTAAGGGTTGCAAGCCAGCACCCAGAAGCACTGCGAGACCTTCAAGCCATCTGACGTTTAATTACGTCGAGCCGTGAATTCCAGGCACAAAAAAAGACGTCCGTGGACGTCTTTTTTATCGAGTTGGTGGGCCGGGGTAATCTGAAATAAGGAGGTAACCATTTGATTTTAATTGATATATTAATATCGCATTTTTTGATGGAATACCATTTGGAATACTCAAAGCCAATACCCTGCCCGGAGTTGCAGCTCACCGGGGGAAAAGTACTTACTCCGTGAGATGAGAGCGGAAGGGAGATCGAAAAAGTAAAATAGCCCACCTCTGTTTTCGAGCATCTCAGCAGTTACCGGCGCTTGTGACGTAACACGAAGGCCTTAGCTACATTGAGCGCAGCGACCACCCAATTCAGGCTGGGCATAGAACTCACCTTCTATCTGGTGCTCGCGAGCCACATAGTCCCACTCGACAACTGGTCTCTCCCGCAAAAAAACAGCACGATTTTATGCGAAACGATTGCGTGGTCGCTGCTTGGCCCTGGGCAAACCTTTTCCCCTTGCCGATGGCTAAGCAGGGTAGTACATTTGAATGGGTGGCTAAATGCCATAAGGACTGATGGGTTCAAGGATTAGTTTTTGATTAAAAGATATCTTCCTGCCAAGAATAAACCATCACTCTTTCTAGTGTCTATTGGGCTGCTATTTATAGCGCCTGTTTTTTACATTTTAATAATTATAATGTCGTAATGTCCGGGGTGGGTATGGAGCTTTCAAATCTAACAATAGGTAGAATTATCATTCATCAGATTTTTCGCCGGGGTGAAGATGCGGAAAAAATAGAACCTATCCGGAGTCGTGATTTTACTCGGTTCGATCTAACTGCAATGGAGGCATTTAAGGGCAGGGTTCGTGATGCTCTTGGCAGTGGTTCAAAAGCAGTCCAAATGGAGATTGTCAACCAGGGGGCAAATGACCTTCCAGTTATCATTGATCGTTTGGTTGATATGAATGATGCGGATTTTGCCTTTACCTCATACGACGTAGCAACCAAACTCAACGATGCTCAGCATCGGAAGGCTATTCCGGGGGGGATTGTTGTTGTATTTTCGGGACGCCAGGGTCACCCATTAAAGAGTTTCATTGGTATAATTAAAGCTGAAATTCATAGTGCTTATGAGAAAGAAGTAAATCAACGGACTAACGAGATTTCATTGAAGTTTGTTGAGGAGGTTTTGTTGACGCCTGGTACAAAGCTTTACAAAACAGCTGGATTTTTTGAAAGGGCTACTATCGAGGCTTCTAATGAGGACCTTAATGCGCGATGGGTAGTAATGGTCTCCGATAATCAGATCAGCCAGGCAGACGGCAAAGCTGCAGCTCAATACTTTTATTCGGGCTTTTTAGGATGTGGATATCCGCAAACTAGCGCCAGGACAACCCGTCAGTTTTATGAGGAAGCGAGCGAGTTTATTTCGAATTTGCAAGTTTCAGCTTCAGATAAAAACGATTTTTTAAACGCCCTGACGACATATTTGAAGGTCAGCAACTCTTCCACGGTTAGCTGTGTGGATTTTGCCTCCCAGTATTTTGATGTGGATACTCAAGACGTTTTCTGCGATTATATGTATGAGGCTGGAATTCCCGAAATCGCTTTCACCAAAGACACTGCCCAAATTGAGAGCAAGCTAAAATTTAGAAAGGTTAATTTTGGTGGTAATGTTAAAATTACCGCGCCATCTGAAGCATTTAAAAATTTGGTCACTATTGAAACTATCGATGGCGATCCTGATGAGGCCGGAAATCCTACAGAGTGGACTAAGGTGATTATCAAAGAAAAAGTGGTCGGTCAAGAATGAACGAAGAGGAATTCAAAGCTAGGTGGCATAATGAGAAGCCCGTGTATCAGGCTTGGGGGGATTATGTTGTAGCCAAGATTAGCAATGAATTAACCTCTCTCGGAAAAGATGTAAATGTCTTCCTTAAGGTGCCTGCTAAAACTAGGCTCAAAGATGATTCGTCGTTGATAGACAAAGCTTTTAATCGTAAGAAATCTTACAAAGATCCCTATAATGATATCGAGGACAAGGTAGGCGCTCGCTTCGTTGTTCTCTTGCTTGATGATGTTGATCTGATATGCAGCGTGGTCCAGGATCTAGGCGATTGGGCGTTTGACGCATGTAAGAATTTCAAAGAGGATATGAGGACTAATCCTTTACTGTTTACATATAAATCTGTCCATTATATTCTGCGGCCGAAGAAAGATTTTGAGTATAATGGGTTTGTGATACATGCGGATGTTGCCTGTGAGTTGCAGATTCGCACTTTGCTACAGCATGCACACTCTGAGCTTACTCATGACTCTATCTATAAGTCTGAGCGTGAAGTTCGTCCGGAAGTGCATCGGACTGTAGCCAAAAGTATGGCTCTCATTGAGACTACTGACGAGTTTTTCTCGCAGGCCACTAAGTTAATTAATTATGGGCCATTTCAGGAGTTTGAGATAGGTGGTCGATTGGACTCGATCTACAAAAATTTGGTGGGGCTTATGGCTCATAATCAGAAATCCTCATTCGTTGTTTGGAGTGAGTACGAGTATTTTATTAGTGCTGATTTAGTTGATGGCATAGCTAAATTGCTGGCTAAAAGGCCGGACTTAGTTGATAGGGTTTCTGAAAAATATTCGATAAACGTATTCTATCAGCAATCCGTTGTTTTCTTTTTGTATTGGATGTTGCTTAAGCGCAAACAGAGATTGATTAAAGATTGGCCGTTGGATGAGTCAATATTAAATATGCTTGCTAACGATGCGGGCGTTAGCCTGAATGAATGAGCTCCTGATTCTAGCATAAAAGGGGGCTGATTTATTTTCTGAGAATAAATCAATCTCCTTTTTTCTACATCCAGACAACAATCCTCACTAAGAATAAATCATGGCCTTTCAAAAGAAAACCAAACAAAAAATAGCTTCCTATGTGGAGGCCCACCTCCCAGATGAGGAGTATTATAAAAACTACTTTTGGTTTATTTCCGACGCTGCGCTAAAAATACGTCTCGCAGACGAATTCAAAACTGCCAGATATATCTATAAGCTACTGGAGGGGCTGCAAGTTAAGGATGAGCTCTTGGTGGCTCAATGCAAGATCCAAATATTGCTTTATGCATCCATTTATGAGGCAGTCCTCCACCATATACTGCTACAAGATTACGCATCTACACCTGAGGTTATAAATCTTACGACGTACGAACATAAAAAACGAATTAATGTTTCTCAGGTTATCCTTGGGAGAATTCAAACGCAATATAACCCTGTAGGTGCTATCTCAGTTTTCGAAAATGAGAAGCGCAGTGTAGATGAGCGAAAAATCGTATTTGAAGACAAAGCTGAAACGGCGAGGCAGTTGGGCCTCATCGATCTAAAGATTAAGGGCGTGATCTGCGATGTCTACAGCATGAGAAATGCGATTCATCTACATGCGGAAATACGCCGCGGTGTTACCTATGACCTTGAAGCAGCCCAAAAAGCGTACTGGCATCTCCAAGGATTCACCACGCAGGTCGGCGATAAATTAAGTCGGGATGGGAAAGCCACTCGCCCTATACCTTTAATAAAAGTTGGAAGGAATCGTATTCAGACGTGCCGTAAAAGCTGGCTAAGAAAAATTTTACACTGGCTCTCTCCACTGTTAACGCGATGGAATAAGTCGGTCAGAGCTTGGCTGAACTAGAGCGAAGTCGGGGATGACCGGGAGACACGCCCCCAGTTTAGTAGACGCTTTAGATATCTGCTTTTGACCGATTCTGTTGAAAAAAACGGTCATGGTTTCCATGGCAGAAAAGTACGCGCTTGAGATTGAAATCTTTACTTTGAGCAGAGGATTCCGGGCTCAGATTCCTCATGGCTGCGTGCAAAAAGGGCGTTTTCAGCAGTCGGTATGCGGGCAGTCTGGAAGGACCGACTTTTTCAACACAATCGGCCTAAAGGGGGCGTTTCCGTCTTTGTGCTTGTTGGATGGGCCCGTCGCAACCCGAGCCCAACAAACGTGCTTCCAATCGGTAATTTCAGCTTTGTGCCGCAAGTCGTTCCGATTGCTGGATTGCGGGTTTTGGCAATGCCATGCGCAGGCTTTCGCGATACTGTTCCGCCGGTGCTTCGTGGGTAACCTCGACAACAGAATCGTAATTTTCTCGAATGACCGACTCAATCTCAGCAATGTCCGCGCGGAAGAACTCCTTGCGCCCGTTAACCTTGTTGAGGCGACCTACGGCAAAGCGTTCGTGCAGTTTTGCTTCCAATGCGGGAGCGTTATTCGAGAAGACCATCGCATGCACGTCAAACCAAAACGGTACCGACGCATCACCCAGCTCATCAACTCGATCCATGGGCTCCAAGCGGCGTGTCATACCGATCTTGTAAATCCCTTCTCCGAATGCCCCTAGGTTGGAGATCACGTACACATAGCCGGCCTTGGCATTCTGTTCGCGATAGTCAATGAGCTTTTCTTCGCTCTCTAGCTCGGCTCGGCCCGCTTCGACCTCGGCTAGCTTCGCCAGTAAGGCGGCACGCTCTTCTTCAGATCCTACTTTGTCCAGGCGAGCCTGGAGGTCGCGCATGGCGGTCGTAAAGTGTTTGCGCTCCTTGGCTATCTTCTCCCGGGCTGCGCGAATCTCCTGCTCCAGCTTCTGTTGTTCTCGCAACTCTTCTCGGGCGCGCTTCGCTTCTTCCTTTTCCTCTTGCTTCTTGATCTGAAACTCTTGGGCAAGGTGCAGTTCATCGAGCTTGAGGCTCAAATAAGCGCGCGATATCTCTACGCTCATAATCTTGCCAAGGCGGTTGCAGGTTTCGAACGATTTGAGAATTCGTTTCTCGCCCAGTTCGACGTTGTCAAATTTAACGTTGTCCACACAGACATCGGCTTCGTTGTTGAACGAGCGAATCACCAGCTTGATCATGTCGTTAACGAGCTTCCGACCTTGAGCCTTGCTGTCGTTGACCGTCCAGTCCATGTTCCCGGTCGCTGCCTCCCCGCCCTTAATCATCGCTTTCTGACGCTCGCGGACACTTTCCAGTCGGGACTTGTATTCTTGGCTGGTGGTTAGCTTGAACTTGGGTTCATAGAGCGCAAAGCTTTCCAGCAGTAACGTCTCCTCCCATACGAGTATCTGCCCCTGCAAATCAGAGGAGCGTTGCGCTAGCGCAGCCACCTCCTGCTCAGCGCGCAGAGCTTCTTGGCGGACGGCAGTAAGCCTCTCTTTCTCTTGCTCGATTAGCTTCTGAACCTCCAAGACGTCCATGGCGCCGATCTTCGTAGTGAGCGCTTGGAGCTGCGCATATTGCGTTTGGAGATCCGCAAGCTGGGCTTCCAAATCATCCGCGCGTTGCCGGTGGGCGGGGCCTTTCCAATAGTCGCTAAGGGACACGGGTTCCTTCCTCGTTTCTGAATCAAATGGTCTTTCAGTTCCAAACCAACGCAGCTGCCTTTACAGCGCAAAGCGTGAAGGCCGGCTGCATAGTGATTCAATCGCTTTCAGCGTTGATATGCATCGGGTCGGGGTGGGGCTCGTCAGGAAGGAAGGCGAAAATGCAGAGACTTCTTTCCTTGTGTGGCGCGCCATTATTAGGCCATACCTGGCTAGAATGAGCTGAAACAGCCATTCGTGCAAATCGTTGATGTGCTTGGGGCTGACAACCTTCCATGATGGAATGCGCGACGCAGCAAGCAAGTTTTCAGGTTGACTCCCGGCCGGGAACGTTTGCTAAGCCAAAATTACTCAACGACAGGAGAAGCTCTTAAAGAGTTGGTAGATAACGTATGGGGTGCGGATGCAGAAGAGATGGTACGTGCATTAAAAAAGGCAGTGTCCACTCAAAGGCTTAGACTTGGCGGCTTTGATTTTTATGTCTGAAAGGCGTGTGGCTCGGGCTCCCATGGGTACTCCAACGCTGTTTGTGTATTCCAAAATTTACCAGTCATGGGCTTGGAATACGCCTTGGAATACATTTCAAAATGGATCTGCCTGAAGCGCTGTGGAGCTCAATGGCCCTGAAACCCCCGTATTTACTGGATTTCAGGCACAAAAAAAGACGTCCGTGGACGTCTTTAGATGATGAAGTGGTGGAGCCGGGGGGATTTGAACCCCCGTCCGCCAGTACTCCGCTGTCGGTACTACATGCGTAGCCGTGTCTATTAAGTTAACCCTCAGCGACCCGACGGGCAGGGTGCTTTGGGCGAGTTGTGTAAGTTTTAGCCGATTCGTCCACAACGTACTGCACGGCGATTCCGTTCTATATGACAATCACTTTGGGTTTACGGACATCCCCTAATGATTGCTGGACCCGAAGGTACCAGAAGCTCAGGTCTAAGGCTGCTTACGCAGCGATAGCGAATTCCTGGCCGTAGTTTTCGTCATTGGCAACTATAGAAGTTGCAACAGTGGATTTACGAGTTCTGTTACCAACTCGGCATGCACCTAAAGTTTCGCAACCGGCGTCGAATCCTAAACGGCCCCGAACCTGTCGCTCCATGAAGCTGGAGGAGTGACAGGCATTTGCAGTGTACGCCAATCCGCGTCTGAGGCCAACCCGAAGGTTGGCCGCACGCGACATTACTGCTGATCGCCTTTGGTGTTGTTCTGCAGTTTCTGAAGAGCTTGGGTGGTCAGCGAGATGCAATTCTTGCTGCCTTCCTCGGTGCCTTTGGCTTGTTCGGCCGTGGCCTGCCCGACGGTGGCGTCGATATCGGTTTTCATGCTTTCGCTCATCTGCTCGGTGCTGACTTTCGCATCCCTGATTTTTTGCAGATTGATCTGGCAAAGGTCTGCCTGGCTATTTGCAAACACCGGAGAGGCCAACATCGCAGCGGAAATGAACAAGCCAGCAAGTGCGGTGCGCTTCATGTGTATCTCCTTGAACGTAGGGTCTCGGTGCCGCTGGACAGTCGCGGCCAGGCCGAGTCGGTGGATGGCCCAGCGCAGCCGGGCCTATTCAAGTGACTACAGCGACGCGCAGGAATTCGATTTTTCTTCGAGTCCCATTGTCGGGCCCTCACCGTTGGCGGGTTTGGGACGGGTGACACGGTCTACCAGATACACCAGCCCGTGGTAGTCAATTGCGCCGTGTTGGGTAAGACCGATCTCACAGGTGCGGCTGGTGGAAATCCCTTCGCTGCAATGCTGTACCGCGTCCTTCAGTGAGCGCAGCGAGTGGGCATTGAGCTCTGGCGTGGAGAAGCCCTTGTCGCCGGCGAAACCGCAACAATGGATGCCTTCGGGGATGACCACGTTTTTACTGCACTGGCGCGCCAGGTCGATCAGCGCCTGGCTTTCGCCAAGGTGCTGCGTGCTGCACGTGACGTGCACGGCGATGGGCGCTTCTTGGGGGGTGAAGTCGAGACGATCCATCAGATGGGTGCGGATGAAGCGCACGGGGTCATACAGATCCAGGCGCACGTCGCCAAGGTCCTGGACCAGCCGCAATGTGCAGGGGCTGGTGTCACAGTAGATAGGGTCGAGCCCGCCACGACTGGCGTGCAGCAAGGCGCCGATCAGTTCCTGGCGTTTGTGCTCGGCCTGTTCCGTGTAGCCTTTGGACGCAAAGGGCTGGCCGCAGCAGAGGCTGTCCACGTTGTCTGGAAAGACCACTTGATAACCGGCCTTTTCCAGCAGGCCGCGGGTCTTGTCGTACAGCGACATCTGCTCCTTGTCCGCTGCTGCCGGGCCCATGACCCGCGACACGCATGCCGCCAGGTACACGACCCTCGGACGTTCGTCCGACACGGCGGGGCTGAAACGGATGGCCTTTTCCGACTGGGGCATGGCGTTGGTCCACTGTGGCACCTGGCCCTTGGACAGGCGCGTCAATGAGGCCGACAGTCTCGCCAGGCGAGGCGCGCCCAGCAGCATGCGCGCACCGTTGGCGACGTGGAGGGCGAAGCGCGCGCCTTGCAGTGTGGTGGCGAAATTTCCTTCAATCCAGTTGGCGGTTTTCGTCTTCGTCGCGTCACGGCTGCGCAGTTTTTTCACCAGTTCGCCGGTATTGATGCCTACCGGGCAACGCTGTGCACACAGGCCCGTGGCGGCGCAGGTATCGATGCCCTGGTATTGGTAGGCACGTTCCAGTTCGGTGGTGTCCGTGCCGGCGCGTTTTTTGGCTTGGATATCCCGCCAGATCACGATGCGCTGGCGCGGGCTCAAGGTCAGGTCCTTGGACGGGCACACCGGCTCGCAAAAACCGCACTCGATGCACTTATCCACAATTTCATCGGCGGCCGGCAGCGGTTTGAGGTGCTTGAGGTGGATCTGCGGGTCTTCGCTGAGCACCACGTCCGGGTTGAGGATGCCGTTGGGATCGAGCAGGCGTTTGAGCTGCCACATCAACTGATAGGCGTCACTGCCCCATTCCAGTTCGACGAACGGCGCCATGTTGCGTCCGGTGCCGTGTTCGGCTTTCAGCGAGCCGCCGAATTCCACTGCCACCAACTGCGCCACGTCGTCCATGAACGCCTGGTAGCGTGCGACTTCTTCAGGGTTGTTGAAGCCTTGGGTGAAGACAAAGTGCAGATTGCCTTCCAGCGCGTGTCCGAAAAGGATCGCTTCGTCGTAGTGATGTTTGTCGAACAGCTCGATCAGGCGGTTCACGCCAATGGCCAGTTGTTCCACCGGAAAGGTCACGTCTTCGATGATTACCGTGGTTCCGGTTTTGCGTACTGCTCCGACGGCTGGAAAGGTGTCTTTGCGGATCGCCCAGAGCCGGGCGTTTTCCCGTGGGTCCTCGGTAAAGTCGACCTGTTTTTCCACCGGGAAACCGGCCAGTGAGGCCATGATCCGGGCCAGTTGTTCTTGCAGTAAAGGCGAGGAAGCGGCGCGGGATTCGATCAGCAAGGCGCAGGCATTGGTCGACAGATGCTGTACGAAATCCGGCATGCCCGGTTTGTCCTGCACCGAGCGCAGGCTGCGGCGATCCAGCAGCTCCACGGCCGAGACTGGCTGGCTTTTCAGCACGGTGACGGCGTTGCAGCAGGTCTCCACATCGGGGAACACAATCAGGGCCGAAGCCTTGTTCGGATGGTCGATAACGGTGTTGTAGGTCACCGCGCTGATGAAGCCGAGGGTGCCTTCGGAGCCGACCAGCAGGTGGCTCAAGATATCCACAGGCTCGTCGAAGTCCACCAGGGCATTGAGTGACAGGCCGGTGGTATTTTTCAGACGGTATTTATGCCGGATTCGCGCAGCCAGTTCAGTGTTGGCGCGGGTCTCGCGGCCCAGAGTCGCCAGGCGTTCCAGCAGTTCGCCATGGCTCGTACGAAAAGCCGCCACGCTGCTGTTGTCTTCAGTGTCCAGACGCGTGCCGTCGGCCAGCACCAGGCGGATGCCGGCCAGGGTGTGATAGGTGTTCTGTGCCGTGCCGCAGCACATGCCGCTGGCGTTGTTGGCGACGATGCCGCCGATTTTGCAGGCATTGATCGACGCCGGATCTGGGCCGATCTTGCGCCCGAACGGCGCCAGCCAGGCGTTGGCCTGGGCGCCGATCACGCCGGGTTGCAAACGAATCTGCAGGCCTTGCTCGCGAACCTCGCGCCCGTTCCAGTTATCCCCGAGCACAATCAGCACCGAGTCGCTGATGGCTTGCCCGGACAGGCTGGTGCCGGCGGCGCGGAACGTGACCGGGACCTGGTCGCGTTGGGCCAGTTTCAGCAGCGCAATCACTTCATCTTCGGATTCGACGCGCACCACCAGTTTCGGAATCAACCGGTAGAAACTGGCGTCGGTGCCGAAGGCCAAGGTCGACAGCGGATCGTCGAAACGGCGTTTCTGCGGGATCAGTTGTTGGACGTCGTGTAGGAAAGGGGCCGGAAGGGTCATTGGTCCTCCAGAATCAAAACCACCAGATCCTTCGGACCATGGGCGCCATAGGCCAGGATTTGCTCGATATCGGCGGTTTTCGACGGGCCCGATACCAGCAGGGCGTTGGTGGGCATGCCTTGGGCCCACTCGAATTCCTGCTGCACTTCATAGAAGTTGTCACGGATTTCGCTGGCCTTGAGCAGGGCGAAATGCACCGGTGGCACCAGGCTCATCAGTCGCGGCTCTTCCCGGGTTGGCCAGAGAATCAGGCTGCCGGTGGCGGCGATGGCGCCAAGGGTTCCGGTGAGGCTGGCGGGGGTGTCGTTGAACAACTCGGCTTTCCACTCTTCTACCGGGCGGTCGTAGGCCTTGAGGGTTGGCAGGTCCGGATGGTTCGCCCAGAACTGTGTGATTTTTTCCCCGTGCGCGGTGGTCGGGGCGATGAGCAGGCTCGG
Source organism: Pseudomonas sp. A25(2017) (assembly GCF_002001065.1). Taxonomy (NCBI): domain Bacteria; kingdom Pseudomonadati; phylum Pseudomonadota; class Gammaproteobacteria; order Pseudomonadales; family Pseudomonadaceae; genus Pseudomonas; species Pseudomonas sp. A25(2017). Next base: position 82,933 of record NZ_MUOA01000061.1, read on the forward strand.
CAATTGACGGTCGCGCAGCAATTGCGCGAGCAGGGCCGGCCAGCCTTCGTCGGACGTCAGATGGATTTCGGTGTGCACCGCCTCCATCAGCTTGCGCAATTGCGGGATACGCTCCTCGGGCGCATAGCGATAGGTTTGCGTCACCAGCTCGACGTCGAAGTTGTCGGCAACGGGCGTGGCGCCGGTCAGGCTTTTACGCAGCTTGGCGAGGATATTGTCCTTGGCGCTCATCGGCGGTCTCCCTGCTGGTTCAGGTGTTCGCGGGCCAGGTCATGCAATGAGCGGGCGGCGGGTTTGGGGGCGCTGTGGTTCTGGGTCCATGGGCCGATGTTGTTGGGCGTCAGGGCGCGCAGGCGCGTGGCGAGGAACCCGAACAGCCGATACAACCGTGGCGAACTGTTGAGCCGAGCCCAGGCATTCCAGATGAAGCGTTCCTTGGGCGAGTATTTGCTGCCCTGGCCGCGCACCACCTGATGGGGGCTGTCCGGCGCCTTGACGTTTTCTTCCCGCAGCCGCCGGAGCAAAGCCGGAATCGGAATCTTCACCGGACACACTTCACCGCAGGCACCGCACAGTGAAGACGCGCTCGGGTGGTCCGGCACCTTGGCCAGGCCGACCATGTGCGGCGTGATGATTTTTCCGATGGGTCCCGGGTAAACCTCGCCGTAGGCATGACCGCCGATTCGGGTATAGACCGGGCAATGATTCATACACGCGCCGCAGCGAATGCAGTTCAGCGTCTGGCGCAATTCACTGTCGGCAAACGCCTGGCTGCGACCGTTGTCGAGCAGGACCAGGTGGACTTCCTGGGGGCCGTCCAGTTCGTCGGCCTTGCGCGGGCCGGAGATCATGTTGACGTAGGTGGTGATGGGCTGGCCGAGGGCCGAACGGGTCAGCAGCGACAGCAGTGGCACGACGTCGCGCAGGTTCTCGACGGCTTTTTCGATGCCGGTCACGGCAATGTGCACCGGCGGCACGGTGGTGGACATCCGCCCGTTGCCTTCGTTTTCCACCAGCAGCAGCGTGCCGGTTTCGGCGACGGCGAAGTTGACGCCGGAGACGCCGATGTCGGCCTCGAAAAATTTCTGCCGCAATACCTTGCGACCGATCTGAATGAGTTGGTCAACGTCCTTGGTGTACTCCACGCCGAGTTTGTCGTGGAACAAGGACGCGACCTGACCGGCATTCTTGTGGATCGCCGGCATAATGATGTGTGAAGGCTTCTCGTGGTCGAGCTGGACGATGTATTCCCCCATGTCGGACTCAAGACATTCAATGTCCCGAGCCTCGAGGAAATGGTTCATCTCCATCTCTTCGCTGACCATCGATTTGCCCTTGATCACTTGCCGCGCCTCGTGAGCGCGGATGATCGAGAGGACGATGCCGTTGGCTTCGTCCACCGTTTCCGCCCAGTGCACGTTCACACCGTTGCGGGTCAGGTTGCTTTCAAGTTGCTCGAGCAGGTCGGGCAGCTTGGATAACGCACGGGCGCGGACGGCATTGCCCAGCACACGCAGGTGTTCTCTTTCGTGGGCATCGCTGAAGGACGTTGCCCGTTTGGTCATCAGTGAATCCATCGCGCTGCGAAAGTTGTTTCGCAGTTGCGTGTCGTCCAGGGCCTTGTGGGCTCGGGCGCGAAAATCTTCCTGCACCTCAACGGTCGGAATCAGCGTCGGCGTGCTCATGCGACACCTCCGCTACGCTGCCAGAGGAAGCTCGCCAGGTGTTGGCCGCGTAACGCCTCCTGCTGTTTTTCCAGTGCGCCGTTGATGTTCATCAGGCAGCCACAATCGGCGCTGATGACCTTGTGCGCGCCGGATTCCTTCAGCGCTCGGGTCTTGTCGGCCACCATCGCGCCGGAAATATCCGGCATGCGAACGCTGAACGTCCCACCAAAACCACAGCATTCGCTTTCGTGGCTGTGTTCGACTCGCTCCACATTGCGCAACTGCGCCAACAACGCGCGGCCGTGCAGGTGGGTGTTCATTTCACGCCGTGCCGAGCAGGACGTGTGCAGCGCGACCTTCACTGGCTCACCGCTGTCGTTCAACTGCACCTTGCAGACAAACAGCAGGAATTCAGCCAACTCATAGGTGCGGGCCGCCAGGGCCTGGACCTGCTTGAGGGTTTGCGGCTCGTCCTTGAACAGGTCGGCGTAATGCTCGCGCAGCATGCCGGCGCAGGAGCCCGAGGGCACGACCACCGGATAGTCTTCGGCAAACAGGGCCAACTGCGCCCGTGCCACCGTCCGCGCCTGCTCGGTGTAGCCCGAGGTGTAGGCCGGTTGGCCGCAGCAACTTTGCCCTTGCGGGTAGTCCACCCGGATTCCTTCGCGCTCCAGCAGATGAATCGCATCCATCCCGGCTTCGGGATAGAACAGGTCCACCACGCAAGTGCCGAACAGGTAGACCCGTTGCGGTTTTTCGCTGGGGTACTGCCGAGGTTCGGGCAATGGCGGGGCGACACGGGTCGCGTTCGGCACGGCGTTGTAAAAAAGCTCGCTCATCAGGCGTGTCTCCGGGTGGTCCCGGTTATCCGTCCGCTGAGGCTGCTGAATATAGCCAGGAAATCTTTCAGCAGCCTTGCAGACCCGGTTGTGAATAGCAGACGCCGAATCACGGTTCGGCGTCGGTTTTTCCAGTATTACGTGTAGGACTTAATGAACCAGCATGCCGGTAAACCAGTAGGCCTGGGCCAACGTGATCAGGCCGACAATCGTTGCAAAGAATAGGCTGTGTTTGAGGGTGAAACGGAACAGATCCGATTCTTTGCCCACCAGCCCGGTCGCGGCGCAGGCCACCGCGATCGATTGTGGCGAAATCATCTTGCCGGTCACGCCGCCGCTGGTATTGGCCGCCACCAGCAGGGTGTCGTTGACGCCTATCTGATGCGCGGTGGTGGCTTGCAGCGAGCCGAACAGCGCGTTGGACGAGGTATCGGAACCGGTCAGGAACACGCCCAGCCAACCAAGGAATGGCGAGAAGAACGGGAACGCCGCGCCCGTGCCCGCCAGGACCAGGGCCATGGTCGAGGACATGCCGGAGAAGTTGGTGACGAAGGCGAATGCCAGCACCATGCCAATGGAAAGAATGGGCCAGCGCAGTTCGTAGAAGGTCTCTTTTAAAGTGGTAAGACCAGTTTTAATGTTGATCTTGAGCACCAGCATCGAGATCAGTGCCGAGAAGAAAATCGCCGTGCCGGTGGCGGAAATCGGGTCAAGCTTGAACACGGCCGGAATCGCCGTCGGGTTGACGACGATTGGCGCGACCTTGATCACCATCTGGTCCAGATGCGGGATGGCGAAGTTGAACACCCAGCCGTACATCGAGCCGCCAGCGGCGAACATCGCCTTGAACGGCTTGAGGGTCCAGATCGTCACCAGCACGGTAAGAATCAGGAACGGCGACCAGGCCTTGATGATTTCCCCCAGGCTGTAGGGCGAGGCCACGGTGCTACGAGGCTGGCCGAAGCCGCCGGCGCTGGCGGTGATGGCTGCGCTGGAAGTGGCGCCGGCAATCTGGGCGCCTGCGGTGCGCTTGGGTTGCCAGACTTTCAGGAACAACGTCAGGGAAACCAGGCTGGCCAGGGCCGAGGTGATGTCCGGCAGTTCCGGGCCGATGAAGTTGGACGTGAAGTATTGGGTGATGGCGAAGCTCAAGCCTGCCACCAGTGCAGCTGGCCAGGTTTCCCGCACACCGCGCAGGCCGTCCATCATGAACACCAGCCAGAACGGCACGAACAACGACAGCAAGGGCAGTTGGCGACCGGTCATGGCGCCGATCTTGAAGGCGTCGATTCCGGTGACCTGGCCGGCCACGATAATCGGAATGCCCAGCGCGCCGAACGCCACTGGGGCGGTGTTGGCGATCAGGCACAGGCCGGCGGCGTACAGGGGGTTGAAGCCCAGGCCGACCAGCAGGGCGGCAGTGATCGCCACCGGTGCGCCAAAACCGGCGGCACCTTCCAGGAATGCGCCGAAGCAGAAGCCGATCAGCAGCACTTGCAGACGCTGGTCATCGGTAATCGACAGCACCGAGCTGCGAATCACCTCGAACTGGCCGCTCTTGACCGTCAGTTTGTAGAGGAATACGGCGGCGACGATGATCCAGGCGATGGGCCACAGGCCATAGGCAAAGCCATAGCCGGCGGCGGCAAAGGCCATGTCTGCCGGCATCTGGAACGCGAAGATCGCCACGGCAATCGCCAGCGCCAGGGTGATGCTGCCGGCCACATGCCCCTTGAGGCGAAACACCGCCAGGGCCAGGAAGAAAAATACGATGGGAATAACGGCCGCGAGGGCGGACAAGCCGAGGCTGCCGAGCGGGCTGTAGAGCTGTTGCCAGGTTTGCATAATGGGTGGGCCCCTAATTGTTGTTGGTCAGGCACTGGTCAGCGGTTTTGGGCAATTGGTAATACCAATTTACAAGCGCTGTTGGCTAGGGTAAAAGCCTTGGTTGTCGTGTGTCAATTTGCCGCCCTGAAACTTTCGTCGAATAAGCGGTGCAGAGGGCATCTGATCCGGTGGTGAAAACAGCTTTTGATGGGTGTGGACAAGGCCCGGATGGGCCAGAATAGAGAGCCCGGCGAGCCGTCGGGATCGTGGAGAATTGAGTTATGGGGTTTGATCAGATTCGTCAGCGCCGTTTGTCTGACGATATTGTCGAGCGGCTTGAAGGCATGATCCTTGAGGGCACGCTCAAGTCCGGTGAGCGGTTGCCTGCCGAGCGGACCCTGGCTGAGCAGTTCGGCGTGTCACGTCCTTCGTTGCGCGAGGCGATCCAGAAACTGGCGGCCAAAGGCTTGTTGGTCAGTCGTCAGGGCGGCGGCAACTATGTGGTGGAGTCGCTGGGCTCGACGTTCAGTGATCCGCTGCTGCAGCTGTTGGAAAGCAATCCCGAAGCGCAGCGTGACTTGTTGGAGTTCCGTCACACCCTGGAAGCGTCCTGCGCTTATTACGCGGCATTGCGGGCTACGGAGGTGGATCGCGAGCGGCTGACGGCGGCCTTCGACGAGCTCCAGGATTGTTACTCGCGCCACGACGAGATAAGCCGGGCGGAGGAGGGCGCGGCGGATGCCCGGTTTCATCTGGCGATCGCCGAGGCCAGTCATAACGCGGTGTTGCTGCACACCATCCGCGGCTTGTTCGACCTGCTCAAGCGCAACGTCGTCACCAACATCGGCGGCATGTACAAGCAGCGCAGTGAAACTCGCGACATGCTGATCAGCCAGCACCGAGAGCTGTACCAAGCCATCATGGACGGGCATGCCGAACAGGCGCGGGAAGTGTCCAGCCGGCATATCTTGTATGTGCAGGAAGTCTTGGAGGAGGTGCGTCAGGAAGTGCAGCGCGTGGCGCGGGCGGAACGGCGTAAAGGCATGTAGCGCACGAACCCTGTGGGAGCGAGCCTGCTCGCGATAGCGGTCTGTCTGACACATCAATGCCGGATGTGTCGACGCCATCGCGAGCAAGCTCGGCTCCCACAGTTGATCCCGGGCTAGTCTTCCTTGCCCTTGTTGCGCACCGCGCGCTGCAGTTCGCGGCCGGCATCTCGTTCGCGTTCGGTATCGCGCTTGTCGTATTCCTTCTTGCCCTTGCCCAGGGCAATTTCGCACTTGATCAAGTGCTTGCTCCAGTACAACGACGTGCAGACGCAGGTGTAGCCCTTCTGTTGCACGGAGGCGAAGAGTTTTTCCAGCTCGCGTTTGTTGAGCAGCAGCTTGCGCGAGCGCGTCGGGTCGGCGATCACGTGGGTGCTGGCGGTGGTCAGCGGCGTGAAATGACTGCCCAGCAGCCAGGCCTCGCCGTCCTTGAGCAGCACGTAGCTGTCGACCAGTTGCGCCTTGCCGGCACGCAGACTCTTTACTTCCCAGCCGGCCAGGACCATGCCAGCCTCGAAACGCTGTTCGATGAAGTAATCGTGTCGCGCCTTTTTATTTTGCGCGATGGTCCCTGTGGGGTGTTTCTTCTGTTTAGCCATAGGGGCGGCATTATAGGCAGTTGCGTGCGTGTCGGCTACGGTGAAGCTGCGTGCTTGAGCACGTTGAGTGAATCCCGGACAATGCGGCCTCTTTTTCGAACGCTTGGGCGTGATCACGATGTCGACAGACAAGGTTTCTGTCCACGGCAGTTGGGCTAGCCGCTGGGTCTTCATACTCGCGGCCACCGGTTCCGCCGTGGGGCTGGGTAGTATCTGGAAGTTTCCGTACATGGTCGGCGTCTACGGTGGCGGTGCCTTCGTATTGATGTTCCTGGCGTGCATTGCGCTCATCGGCGCACCGGTGATGCTGGCCGAAACCCTGATCGGTCGTCGTGCCCGGCAAAGCCCGGCCAATGCCCTGAAGGTGCTGGCGGTGGAAGCAGGGCATTCGCCCAAGTGGTCGTGGGGCGCCTTCGCCGGAATGATCACGGCGCTGTTGATCCTGTCTTTCTATAGCGTGGTCGGTGGCTGGTCGCTGGACTACATCATCGACATGGGCCGCGGGGATTTCCAAGGGGCCACGCCGGATCAGGTGGGCGCCTACTTCGGCAATGTGATCGCCGATCCCTGGCGGCTGACCCTCTGGCACACGATCTTCATGGTGCTCTCGGCGGTGGTGATTGCCCGGGGCGTGGTGGCCGGGCTTGAGCGCAGCCTGCGGATCATGATGCCGTTGCTGTTCGTGATGATCCTAGTGTTGCTGGGCTACAGCATGACCACCGGACACTTCATGGAAGGCGTGCATTTCATGTTCGACTTCCGGCCGGAGAAAGTCCTCGACGGCCTGCTGCCGGCCATGGGGCATGCGTTTTTCTCCCTCAGCGTCGGGGTCGGTTCGATCATGATCTACGGCGCCTACATGCCCAAGAACGCCTCCCTGACCCGGACTGTCTTCGGCGTCGCGCTGCTGGACACCTTCGTGTCGCTGCTGGCGGGTGTGGCATTGTTTCCGATTGTGTTCGCGGCCGGCCTGAACCCCAGCGAAGGGCCGGGGTTGATGTTTGTCAGCCTGCCCTTTGCCTTCGGCAGCATGGCCTTCGGTCAAGTGATGGGCGTGGTGTTTTTCCTCCTGGTGGCCATCGCGGCCTGGAGTTCGGCCATCTCCCTGTTGGAGCCCATGGTGGCTTACCTGGTTGAACGGACCCGGCTCAGCCGCGCCTGGGTAACCTTCTGGTTGGCCTTCACCTGCTGGTTTGTCGGCCTGGGTACGGTGTTTTCCTTCAATATATGGAAGCAGGCGAAGTTTTTCGTGAACGAAGACGGGCTGTTCCATCTCTACCAGTGGGGCGCACCCGGAGGGCTGGATTTCTTCGGCGTGATTGATTTCTTCACCTCGCGGATCATGCTGCCATTGGGTGGTTTGTGTTTCGTAGTGTTTGCAGGATGGATCATGGGGCGTGAAGCGGTGCGTGATGAACTGTCGCTGCGCAGCCCGGTATTGTTTGGTTTGAGCCTGTTCTTGATGCGCTACGTGGCGCCCATTGGCATTCTTGTAGTGTTTGCCGCCCAGCTGTGGAAGTGACGCTTACATGACGACACATATTCAACGCTCGGCCTTGCTGCCCTACCCGGCGCAGGCGCTGTATGACCTGGTCAACGATGTGGCGAGCTACCCGGAGTTCTTGCCGTGGTGCTCGTCGGCCGAGGTGCTGGAGAGCTCTGAAACCCATATGCGCGCCAGCCTCAACATTGCCAAGAGTGGCTTGAGCCAGCGCTTCGTCACGCGCAATACGTTGGTGCCGGGGCAGTCCATCGAGATGAACCTGGAAGAAGGGCCTTTCAATCAGCTCCACGGTGTCTGGGTGTTCAAGCCGCTGGGTGAAAAGGCCTGCAAGATCAGCCTGGACCTGTCGTTCGACTACGCCGGCCCACTGGTGCGGGCGACGTTGGGGCCGCTGTTCAATCAGGCTGCCAATACCCTGGTCGACGCGTTCTGCCAGCGGGCCAAGCAGAATGCAGAGCTCAAGCGTTGATTGAGATAGAAGTGGTGTATGCCTCGGTGGAGCGTCAGGTCTTGCGCGCATGCGTGGTGCAGGAAGGCACCAGTGTTCGCGCAGCGCTGGTGGCCTCGGGGATTGCCGATGCATTCCCGGAGCTGGACCTGGCGACTTGCCCGGTGGGGATTTTTGGCAAGCAGGTTGCCGATCCAGAGCACCAGGTGGTGCAGACGGCTGATCGACTGGAGATTTACCGCCCGTTGTTGGCCGATCCGAAGGAAATTCGGCGCCTGCGCGCGGCCAAGGCTGCCCAGGCGCGCCAATCGGAGCAATAACCTGGCCGCAATGGCAGGCGATAAAAAACCCGGCATGCCGGTTTTTTTTATTGTCGCGATTTATTGCGGCGAGGTGTCCAGAGGCTCTGGCGTCGGGACGGGTACAGTCTCGACCTGGTCCACGTCCTTCTGGATCTGGTCCTGCAACGAACCTGGCTTGGCCGGTTTTTCCGGTTTTGGCTGTTCGGCATTCTGGGCCGGGTCGGTCACGGTGGTGCCGCTGTCCTTGCCCATGATGGCCTCGTCGCGGCTCACGCCAGGCATGAAATCGCCCGAGAGGCTGACGAGTTGGTCGTCAGGGCTGAAGATAACGCTGATGCGTTCCTGCTGGCGCTCACCGCCGCCTGGCTGCAAGCTGTACAGGTAATCCCAGCGATCGGCATGGAACGTGTCGGTCAGCAGGGGGTTGCCCATGATAAACCGTACTTGCCGGCGGGTCATTCCCGGGCGTAACTGGTCTATCATGTCCTGCGTGACGACATTGCCCTGCTGGATGTCGATTTTGTAAACCCCGGGGAATGAACAACCGGCGAGTGCGAGCAGTCCCACAAAGGTGAAACTGGTTAGCAAGAGCTTGGTGTTTTGCATCGGTGGGCGACTTCCACTATCTTGGCTGGGACAACGTAAACGCCGATCATACCCGCATTAAGAGAAGCTGCGAAGCAGCATCGCGAGAAAGCTGACCATGGTTGAAAATAGCGAACTACGCAAAGCCGGCCTCAAAGTGACCCTGCCACGGGTCAAGATTCTACAAATGCTCGATTCCGCCGAGCAACGCCACATGAGTGCTGAAGATGTCTATAAGGCGCTGATGGAGGCTGGCGAGGACGTCGGTCTGGCCACGGTTTACCGTGTTCTGACCCAGTTCGAGGCAGCTGGCCTTGTGGTGCGACACAACTTCGACGGAGGCCATGCGGTCTTCGAGCTGGACGACGGCAAGCATCACGACCATATGGTCAACGTCGAGACCAGTGAAGTGATCGAATTCTTCGACGAAGAAATCGAGCGGCTGCAGAAAGCAATCGTCGACAAGTATGGCTTCGAGATGGTTGATCACAATCTTGTGCTGTACGTACGCAAGAAAAAGTAAGCATGTCGCGCGGACTTAAGGTTCGCGAAACGAACGAAGGCGACCCCAGGGTCGTCTTCGTGCTTTCTGCCGTTCTCAGATTTTCGCGGTAACGACCATTTTTTTCGCGTGGGCCAGGGATTCCTTGGTGAGGTCGATGCCCCCGAGCATTCGTGCCACCTCTTCCACGCGCTCGTTTTTGTTGAGCTTGGACACGGCGGTACGAGTCGCGTCCTCGCCGCGCACCTTGTGCACAAATAAATGCTGGTGTCCCTGGGCGGCGACCTGAGGCAGGTGAGTGACGGTCAGCACCTGGCCACGTTCCCCCAGCCGACGCAGCAACTGGCCGACAATTTCCGCTGTAGGGCCACCGATACCCACGTCCACTTCGTCGAATACCAGCGTCGGTACGCGAGAGGTTTGTGCGGTGATGACCTGGATGGCCAGGCTGATTCGCGACAACTCACCGCCGGAGGCGACTTTAGCCAAGCCTTTGAGCGGTTGTCCGGGGTTGGCGCTGACCAGCAATTCCACCTGTTCCAGCCCATTGGGTTGGAGCTCGCCGCCAGCGTTGGGGCGCAATTCGATGGTGAAGCGCCCGCCCGGCATGCCCAGGCGCTGGATTTCCTGCTCGACGGCACTGGCCAGCCCTGTTGCGGCATGCTGCCGCAATTCACTGAGCTCCCTGGCCTTTTCCTGGTAATGACGGGCATAGGACGCCAGTTCGTCCCCCAGGCGCTCGATGGACTCATCGTTGGCGTTCAGGGTTTCCAGTTCTTCCAGCAGCCGCTGCTGGAGTTCGGCAACATCGGTCGGCTGGATGCGGTGCTTGCGCGCCAGTGTATAGATGGTGTCCAGGCGCTCTTCCAGGTATTGCAGCCGGGCCGGGTCGGCATCGAAATGATCGAGGAACCGGTTCAACTCCCCGACGGCCTCTTCGACCTGGATCTGCGCGCTGGTCAGCAGGTTGGTCGCTTCGTTCAAGGCGCCCACCGAATTGTTCACGCTGGAGAGTCGGTTCAGGCTCGCTGTCAGTGCATTGAGGACATTGCCCGAATCGCTCTCGCTGCATTGTTCGACCACCTGGCGGCAGATGCCCAGCAGGGTTTCGGCGTTGGTCAGGTTCTTGTGTTCCTGCTCCAGTTCTTCCAGTTCATTTTCACCCAGGGCCAGGTTCTCCAGCTCTTCGAGCTGGTAGCTCAACAACTGGTGGCGGGCGCGCTGCTCGTCGCCGGAATTGGAGAGTCGATCCAGTTCCTGCCGGGTTTGGCGCCAGCGTTGGGCCGCCAGTTGGACTTGCCGGGCCAGGTCCGTGGCGCCGGCGTATTCATCCAGCAGGCGGCGATGGGTGTCGGTCTTGAGCAGGGATTGGTGTTCATGCTGGCTGTGAATGTCGATCAGCAGCTCGCCGAGGGCCTTGAGATCGCCCAAGGGGCAGGGCGTGCCGTTGATGTAGCCTCGGGAGCGGCCTTCGGCGGTGATGACCCGGCGCAGGATGCACAAACCGTCGGTGTCCAGGTCGCGTTCGGCCAGCCAGGCGCTGGCCTCGGGGATGTCGACCAGGTCGAACGTCGCCAGGATGTCGGCCTTGTCCGCTCCGGGGCGCACCACGCCACTGTCGGCGCGATCGCCCAGTGTCAGGCCCAGGGCATCGAGCATGATCGACTTGCCTGCGCCGGTTTCACCGGTGATCACACTCATGCCTCGATCGAGTTCGAGGTCGAGATGTTCGACGATGGCGTAGTTGTGTACGGACAGGTGCACCAGCATAAGGCCGCTCCCAGGCTTTAGGTCTGGTTATTTATACAGTGTTTTGTTTCGGCCTGACAATGCCCTCGCTTAGCTCGATTTGCTTGGGCAAATGATTTTCTTAGCGCGGCGAGGAATGGTTATGCAGCTGTTTTTTGTAGGGTTAATTCGTCAGGTGGCCCTTGAAGCTGAAAAACCCGACCCCATATACCGGGGCAGAAGCGCGAGTCGAGCTCGCGGACGAAGTTGAGAGGAGAAATCTATGGCTGACGAACAGACTCAGGACACGCAAAATCAAGACGCCAATCAGGCTTCCCAGGTTTGCGGTGAAGACCTGGCGGCACGTGTACAAGTGCTCGAGGAGCAACTGGCCGGTGCGCAGGATCAGGCGTTGCGTGTAGCAGCCGACCTGCAGAATGTCCGCCGTCGCGCCGAGCAAGATGTAGAGAAGGCTCATAAATTCGCCCTGGAGCGTTTCGCCGGCGACCTGCTGCCGATCATCGACAGCCTGGAGCGCGGCCTTGAGCTGTCCAACCCGGATGACGAAAACATTCGTCCGATGCGTGAAGGCATCGAGCTGACCCTGAAAATGTTCCAGGACACTCTCAAGCGTTATCAGCTCGAAACCCTTGATCCGCATGGCGAACCGTTCAATGCCGAGCATCACCAGGCCATGGCGATGCAGGAAAGTGCCGACGTCGAGCCAAACAGTGTGCTGAAGGTTTTCCAGAAGGGCTATCTGCTCAACGGTCGCCTGCTGCGCCCGGCCATGGTCGTGGTCAGCAAGACGCCAGCGCCGGTTTCGCCTTCTATTGATGAGCAGGCTTGAAATCGGTCGTAGTGGCCCCATCTATATGTCAAGCGTTTAAGTGCTACCGCAGTTAGCCACCACTGCTGCGGCAACCAAATCCAAGTTCCGGGAGAGTTAACATGGGCAAGATTATCGGTATCGACCTGGGGACCACCAACTCGTGCGTCTCCGTGCTGGAAAACGGCAAGGCCAAAGTCATCGAAAACGCTGAAGGCGCGCGTACCACGCCGTCGATCATCGCTTACGCCAATGATGGCGAGATTCTGGTTGGTCAGTCGGCCAAGCGTCAGGCAGTGACCAATCCGCATAACACCCTGTACGCGGTGAAGCGTCTGATCGGTCGCAAGTTCGACGAAGAAGTCGTCCAGAAAGACATCAAGATGGTGCCTTACAAAATCGCCAAGGCTGACAACGGCGACGCCTGGGTTGAAGTGAACGGCCAGAAAATGGCGCCGCCACAGATCTCGGCTGAAATCCTCAAGAAAATGAAGAAAACCGCCGAAGATTACCTCGGCGAAGCGGTGACTGAAGCGGTCATCACTGTTCCTGCCTATTTCAACGACAGCCAGCGCCAGGCGACCAAAGACGCCGGCCGCATCGCGGGCCTGGACGTAAAACGTATCATCAACGAACCAACCGCGGCCGCTCTGGCCTACGGTATGGACAAGGCCAAGGGCGATCACACTGTGATCGTCTACGACCTGGGTGGCGGTACCTTCGACGTCTCCGTGATCGAGATCGCTGAAGTCGATGGCGAGCACCAGTTCGAAGTGCTGGCAACCAACGGTGACACGTTCCTCGGTGGTGAAGACTTCGACATCCGCCTGATCGACTACCTCGTCGACGAGTTCAAGAAAGAAAGCGGCATGAACCTCAAGGGTGACCCGCTGGCCATGCAGCGCCTGAAAGAAGCCGCTGAAAAAGCCAAGATCGAACTGTCCTCGAGCCAGTCGACCGACGTGAACCTGCCGTACATCACAGCAGACGCCACCGGTCCTAAGCACCTGAACGTAAAAATCTCCCGCGCCAAGCTCGAAGCGCTGGTGGAAGACCTGGTTCAGCGCACCATCGAACCTTGCCGCATCGCCATGAAAGACGCCGGTATCGACGTTGGTTCGATCAACGACGTGATCCTGGTTGGCGGTCAGACCCGTATGCCACTGGTTCAGAAACTGGTGACCGATTTCTTCGGTAAAGAAGCACGTAAAGACGTCAACCCTGACGAAGCTGTTGCCATGGGTGCTGCTATCCAGGGCGCGGTATTGGCTGGTGACGTGAAAGACGTTCTGCTGCTCGACGTCAGCCCGCTGACCCTGGGTATCGAAACCATGGGCGGCGTGATGACCGCGCTGATCGAGAAGAACACCACGATTCCTACCAAGAAATCGCAAGTGTTCTCGACGGCCGACGACAACCAGGGTGCAGTGACCATTCACGTACTGCAAGGTGAGCGTAAGCAAGCCGCACAGAACAAGTCCCTGGGCAAGTTCGACCTGGCCGAGATTCCACCAGCACCACGTGGCGTGCCACAAATCGAAGTGACCTTCGACATCGACGCCAACGGCATCCTGCACGTCGGCGCGAAAGACAAGGCTACCGGCAAGACTCAGTCGATCGTGATCAAGGCCAACTCCGGTCTGTCCGAGGAAGAAATTCAGCAGATGGTTCGCGATGCTGAAGTCAACGCCGAGGAAGACCGCAAGTTCGAAGAGCTGGCCAGCGCCCGCAACCAGGGCGATGCCTTGGTGCACTCGACCCGCAAGATGATCGCTGATGCTGGCGAGAAAGTGACCGCGGAAGAGAAAACCGCCATCGAAGCGGCCGTGGTTGCCCTGGAAGCTGCTGTAAAAGGCGACGACAAGGCGGCCATCGAGGCGAAGATCGAAGAGCTGTCCAAGGTCTCCGCGCCAGTGGCTCAGAAGATGTACGCCGAACAGGCTCAGCCTGCCGAAGGCGCTGCTGCGCAGGGCGAATCGGCCGAGAAAGCCGACGACGTCGTTGACGCCGAGTTCGAAGAAGTGAAAGACCACAAGTAATCGCTTGTTGGTCGGCCGGTTGACTGCATTTGTGCGGTGGCTGGTAGGATGTCGCCGCGCGGGAGCTTGCTCCCGCGTTGGCGTGTCTGGAGCTAATGAATTTTTACAGCATGCGACGGTGTTCGGGTGCTGGCGGTGTGTTCGGGAATGCTCCTGCTTTCCGAGCGACATGCACCGCGTTTTGGCCGGGTCCCTGGCTGAAAGAAATATGACCAGGATCGTTGAATTGACGTGAGTTGGGTCCGGGCCTGTATTGGGGCTCAACGAGTTTGGCAAGGTTCAGGAGAGGTTTGCCGGACGTCCATGAGAGTGCAAAGACCAATGGCAAAGCGTGACTTTTACGAAGTATTGGGTGTCGAGCGGGGGGCCAGCGAGGCGGACCTGAAAAAGGCCTATCGTCGCCTGGCGATGAAGCACCACCCGGACCGTAATCCCGACGATAAAGCGTCGGAAGAGATGTTCAAGGAAGCCAACGAGGCTTACGAAGTACTGTCTGATTCGAGCAAGCGCGCGGCGTATGACCAGTACGGGCATGCCGGTGTCGACCCGAGCATGGGCGGCGGCGGTGCCGGTTTTGGCGGCCAGAACTTCTCCGATATTTTCGGTGATGTGTTCAGCGATTTCTTCGGCGGTGGTCGCGGCGGTGCCCGTGGTGGCGCCCAGCGTGGCAGTGACCTGCGCTACACGCTGGAGTTGAACCTGGAAGAAGCGGTGCGCGGTACCACCGTCAATATCCGTGTTCCGACACTGGTCAATTGCAAGCCGTGCGATGGCTCGGGTGCCAAGAAGGGCTCCTCGCCTGTTACCTGCCCAACCTGCGGCGGTATTGGCCAGGTTCGCATGCAGCAGGGCTTCTTCTCGGTGCAGCAGACCTGCCCGCGTTGCCATGGCCAAGGCAAGATCATTTCCGACCCGTGCGACTCCTGCCACGGCGAAGGGCGTGTCGAAGAGTACAAGACGCTGTCGGTCAAAGTACCGGCCGGTGTCGACACCGGTGACCGCATTCGCCTGTCCGGCGAAGGCGAGGCGGGTGCCCAGGGCGGCCCGACCGGCGACCTGTATGTGGTCATCAACGTGCGCGAACATGCGATTTTCCAGCGCGACGGCAAGCACCTGTTCTGCGAAGTGCCGATCAGCTTCGTCGATGCGGCCTTGGGTGGCGAGCTTGAGATCCCGACCCTCGACGGTCGCGTCAAGCTGAAGATCCCCGAGGGCACGCAGACCGGCAAGCAGTTCCGGATCCGTGGCAAAGGCGTCGCGCCAGTGCGTGGCGGTGGTGCGGGCGACCTGATGTGCCGCGTGGCGGTGGAGACTCCGGTCAACCTGGGTCGGCGTCAGCGTGAGCTGTTGGAAGAATTCCGCAACTCGCTGGCGGATGACAACAGCCACTCCCCGAAAACCACCGGTTGGTTCGAAGGCGTGAAACGCTTCTTCGGCGACCTGTAAGGAGTTCGCATGCGACGTATAGCTGTGATGGGCGCTGCGGGGCGCATGGGCAAGGCACTGGTCGAGGCGGTGCAGCAGCGCTCGCCGCTTTCCGGCCTGACGGCGGCCATCGTTCGGCCCGACAGTACGCTGGTGGGCGCCGATGCGGGCGAGCTGGCCTCGCTGGGGCGTATCGGCGTGCCGATGTCCGGCGGCCTGGAGAAGGTGCTCGACGAGTTCGACGTGCTGATCGACTTCACCCTGCCGGACGTGATGCTGAAAAACCTCGCGATCTGCCGCAAGCACGGCAAGGCCATGGTGATCGGTACGACGGGGTTGGATGCTGCCCAGAAGCAATTGCTGGCCGATGCGGGCAAAGATATTCCGATCGTGTTCGCGGCGAACTTCAGCGTGGGTGTGAACCTGTCGCTGAAGCTGCTGGACATGGCGGCCCGGGTCTTGGGTGACGATGCGGATATCGAAATCATCGAGGCGCATCACCGGCACAAGATCGACGCGCCTTCGGGAACGGCCTTGCGCATGGGCGAAGTGATTGCCGATGCGCTGGGTCGCGATCTGCAGGAAGTGGCCGTGTATGGGCGCCAGGGGCACACCGGTGCGCGTGAGCGCAGCACCATCGGTTTCGCCACTGTGCGTGGCGGTGATGTGGTGGGCGACCACACCGTGCTGTTCGCCACTGAAGGCGAGCGCCTGGAGATCACCCACAAGGCATCGAGCCGGATGACTTTCGCCAAGGGGGCGGTACGTGCCGCGCTGTGGCTGGATGGCCGCGAGCCTGGTTTGTACGATATGCAGGACGTTCTCGACCTGCGTTGATGCCCTTAAGTGCGGGGTTCAGGTTATACTGGGCCCCGTTTTACACCGCTTCGCGACGTCCTGTCGCATTCCCCTGCCTTTAAGGCTCATTAGCGGTGGACCAAAAAAGCCTTTTTCTGTAAGCTACAGCTTTAGTGTGTCCACTAAAAGCGCGCAGAATAATTCAGTGAACAAGCGGGGTGACGTGTCCATACGTCACTCCGCTTTTTTACAATCTGCGATCGCCCTTTCAGGCTTTATTTACGGGAGGTCTTCTTGACTAAGCCAGCCATACTCGCCCTTGCTGATGGCAGCATTTTTCGCGGCGAAGCCATTGGAGCCGACGGTCAGACCGTTGGTGAGGTGGTGTTTAACACCGCAATGACCGGCTATCAGGAAATTCTTACCGATCCTTCCTACGCCCAACAAATCGTTACCCTGACTTACCCGCACATCGGCAACACCGGCACCACGCCGGAAGACGCCGAGTCTGATCGTGTCTGGTCCGCCGGCCTGGTCATCCGTGACTTGCCGCTGGTAGCGAGCAACTGGCGTAACACGATGTCCTTGTCCGACTACCTGAAAGCCAACAACGTCGTGGCGATCGCCGGTATCGACACCCGTCGCCTGACCCGCATCCTTCGGGAAAAAGGCGCGCAGAACGGCTGCATCATGGCCGGCGACAACATTTCCGAAGAAGCCGCCATCGCCGCGGCCCAGGGCTTCCCTGGCCTCAAGGGCATGGACCTGGCGAAAGTCGTCAGCACCAAGAAGCAGTACGAATGGCGCTCCACGGTCTGGGACCTGAAGACCGACAGTCACGCGACGATCGAGGCTTGCGAGCTGCCTTACCACGTGGTGGCCTACGACTACGGCGTCAAGCTGAACATCCTGCGCATGCTGGTCGAGCGTGGTTGCCGCGTCACCGTGGTGCCGGCCCAAACCCCGGCTGCCGACGTCCTGGCCCTCAAGCCCGACGGTGTGTTCCTGTCCAACGGCCCGGGTGACCCGGAGCCTTGCGACTACGCGATCCAGGCGATCAAGGACGTGCTGGAAACCGAGATCCCGGTATTCGGTATCTGCCTCGGTCACCAGCTGCTGGCTCTGGCTTCGGGTGCCAAGACCTTGAAGATGGGCCACGGCCACCACGGTGCCAACCACCCCGTGCAGGACCTGGACACCGGCGTGGTGATGATCACCAGCCAGAACCACGGTTTCGCGGTGGACGAAGCCACCCTGCCGGCCAACGTGCGCGCGATTCACAAGTCGCTGTTCGACGGCACGCTGCAAGGTATCGAGCGTACCGACAAGAGCGCGTTCAGCTTCCAGGGCCACCCTGAAGCCAGCCCGGGCCCGAACGATGTGGCGCCGCTGTTCGATCGCTTCATCAACGAGATGGCCAAGCGACGCTGACCGCGAGAAGCCCGAGGGCGGCCCCGAGCGCGGCGGCCCCTTCGGGCGCTTCAAAGATTGTTCGACGGCCTAGCCGACTGACCTGCGGATTTGAGTGACAAACCCATGCCAAAACGTACAGACATAAAAAGCATCCTGATTCTCGGCGCTGGCCCGATCGTGATCGGCCAGGCCTGCGAATTCGACTACTCCGGCGCCCAGGCCTGTAAAGCCCTGCGCGAAGAGGGCTATCGCGTCATCCTGGTGAACTCCAACCCGGCCACCATCATGACCGACCCGGCCATGGCCGACGCCACCTACATCGAGCCGATCAAGTGGCAGACCGTTGCCAAGATCATCGAGAAGGAACGCCCGGACGCGCTGCTGCCGACCATGGGCGGCCAGACCGCGCTGAACTGCGCCCTGGACCTGGAACGCGAAGGCGTCCTGGAGAAGTTCGGTGTGGAAATGATCGGCGCCAACGCCGACACCATCGACAAGGCCGAAGACCGTTCGCGCTTCGACAAGGCGATGAAATCCATCGGCCTGGACTGCCCACGCTCGGGCATCGCCCACAGCATGGAAGAGGCCAACGCTGTCCTGGAACGCCTTGGCTTCCCGTGCATCATCCGTCCGTCCTTCACCATGGGCGGCACCGGTGGCGGCATCGCCTACAACCGTGAAGAGTTCGAAGAAATCTGCGCCCGTGGTCTCGACTTGTCGCCGACCAAGGAACTGCTGATCGACGAATCCCTGATCGGCTGGAAAGAATATGAAATGGAAGTTGTCCGCGACAAAAAGGACAACTGCATCATCGTCTGCTCCATCGAGAACTTCGACCCGATGGGCGTGCACACCGGTGACTCGATCACCGTCGCACCAGCCCAGACCCTGACCGACAAGGAATACCAGATCCTGCGTAACGCCTCCCTGGCGGTGCTGCGTGAGATCGGCGTGGAAACCGGCGGCTCCAACGTCCAGTTCGGCATCTGCCCGAACACCGGTCGCATGGTGGTCATCGAGATGAACCCGCGGGTATCCCGTTCGTCGGCCCTGGCGTCCAAGGCCACCGGTTTCCCGATTGCCAAGGTCGCGGCCAAGCTGGCCGTGGGCTACACCCTGGACGAGCTGTCGAACGACATCACCGGCGGCAAGACCCCGGCGTCCTTCGAACCGTCCATCGACTACGTCGTCACCAAGCTGCCACGCTTCGCCTTCGAGAAGTTCGCCAAGGCTGACGCCCGCCTGACTACCCAAATGAAGTCGGTCGGTGAAGTCATGGCCATCGGCCGGACCTTCCAGGAGTCCTTGCAGAAAGCTCTTCGCGGTCTGGAAGTGGGCGTCTGCGGCCTCGATCCGAAGCTGGACCTGGCCGACCCGGAAAGCATGAGCGTGCTCAAGCGCGAGCTGACCGTGCCGGGCGCCGAGCGCATCTGGTACGTGGCCGACGCCTTCCGCGCCGGCATGACCGTCGAGCAGATCTTCGGCATGAACATGATCGACCCTTGGTTCCTGGTACAGATCGAAGATCTGATCAAGGAAGAAGAGAAGGTCAAGACCCTGGGCATGTCCAGCATCGACCGCGACATGATGTACCGCCTCAAGCGCAAAGGCTTCTCCGACATGCGCCTGGCCAAGCTGCTGGGTGTGACCGAGAAGAGCCTGCGCACGCATCGCCACAAGCTGGAAGTGTTCCCGGTCTACAAGCGCGTCGACACCTGCGCGGCCGAGTTCGCCACCGACACCGCGTACCTGTACTCCACGTACGAAGAAGAGTGCGAAGCCGCGCCATCGACTCGCGACAAGATCATGATCCTGGGTGGCGGTCCTAACCGGATCGGCCAGGGCATCGAGTTCGACTACTGCTGCGTACACGCGGCACTGGCCCTGCGCGATGACGGTTACGAGACCATCATGGTCAACTGCAACCCGGAAACCGTGTCCACCGACTACGACACCTCCGATCGCCTGTACTTCGAGCCAGTGACCCTGGAAGATGTGCTGGAAATCGTCCGCGTCGAGAAGCCAAAAGGCGTGATCGTCCAGTACGGTGGCCAGACCCCGCTGAAACTGGCGCGTGCCCTTGAAGCCGCCGGCGTGCCGATCATTGGCACCAGCCCGGATGCGATTGACCGCGCCGAAGACCGTGAGCGCTTCCAGCAAATGGTCGAGCGCCTGAACCTGCGCCAGCCGCCAAACGCTACCGTGCGCAGCGAAGACGAAGCGATTCGTGCCGCCGCCAAGATCGGTTACCCGCTGGTGGTGCGTCCGTCCTATGTACTGGGCGGCCGTGCGATGGAAATCGTCTATCAGGAAGACGAGCTCAAGCGCTACCTGCGTGAAGCGGTCCAGGTCTCCAACGACAGCCCGGTGTTGCTGGATCACTTCCTCAACTGCGCCATCGAAATGGACGTGGACGCGGTCAGCGACGGCAAGGACGTGGTGATCGGCGCGATCATGCAGCACATCGAACAAGCGGGCGTTCACTCCGGTGACTCCGCTTGCTCGCTGCCGCCTTACTCGCTGCCGGCGCACATCCAGGACGAGATGCGCGAGCAGGTCAAGAAAATGGCCCTGGAACTGGGCGTTATCGGCCTGATGAACGTGCAACTGGCCCTGCAGGGCGAAGACATCTACGTCATCGAAGTCAACCCGCGCGCTTCCCGGACTGTGCCATTCGTCTCCAAGTGCATCGGTGTTTCCCTGGCGATGATCGCTGCACGGGTCATGGCGGGCAAAACCCTGAAGGAACTGAATTTCACCAAGGAAATCATTCCGAACTTCTACAGTGTGAAAGAGGCGGTGTTCCCGTTCGCCAAGTTCCCTGGCGTCGATCCGATCCTCGGCCCAGAGATGAAGTCCACCGGTGAAGTGATGGGTGTGGGCGATACCTTTGGTGAAGCCTTCGCCAAGGCCCAGATGGGTGCCAGCGAAGTGTTGCCGACTGGCGGCACGGCGTTCATCAGCGTGCGTGATGACGACAAGCCACTGGTTGCAGGCGTAGCCCGTGATCTGATCAACTTGGGCTTCGAAGTGGTCGCCACTGCCGGTACTGCCAGGCTGATCGAAGCGGCAGGCCTGAAAGTGCGCCGCGTGAACAAGGTGACCGAGGGGCGTCCGCACGTGGTCGACATGATCAAGAATGACGAAGTCACGCTGATCATCAACACCACCGAAGGTCGCCAGTCGATCGCCGACTCCTACTCCATTCGTCGCAATGCGCTGCAGCACAAGATCTACTGCACCACGACCATTGCTGCGGGCGAAGCGATCTGCGAAGCGCTCAAGTTCGGTCCCGAGAAGACCGTGCGTCGCTTGCAGGATCTACATGCAGGATTGAAGGCATGAGCATAACCAAGTACCCGATGACAGTTCAGGGCGCGAAGGCCCTGGAAGAAGAACACGCTTTCCTGACCAAGGTCGAGCGTCCCCGCTTGAGCCAGGCAATTGGTGAAGCGCGTGAGCTGGGCGATCTCAAGGAAAACGCTGAATACCACGCTGCCCGAGAGGAGCAGGGGATGGTCGAGGCGCGTGTCCGTGATATCGAAGGTCGCATGCAGAATGCGGTGATCATCGATGTCACGACGATCCCGCACACCGGCAAGGTGATCTTTGGCACTACCGTGGAAATCGCCAACGTCGAGACCGATGAAAGCGTCACTTACCAGATCGTGGGTGAGGACGAGGCAGACATCAAGCTCGGCAAGATCTCCGTTGGTTCGCCCATCGCTCGCGCCTTGATTGCCAAGGAAGAGGGCGATGTGGTGGTGGTGAAGACGCCAGGTGGTGTCATCGAGTATGAGATTGTCGAAGTCCGTCACATCTGAACGAAGGTGCCCGCTGCGAGCGGGCGCCATGCTCTGGCAGCTCACCCAGATGTTGTGGGTGGGCGGTGTCTGGTTGTTGCACGTCGGTTTGCTGCCGGTGCTGGGTCGAGTCGGCCTGGCACCGCTGCTCATCGATGAAATCGCAGGCATGCTGACGGCGCTGCTGGTGGGGTTTTCCGCGGTGTGCGTAATGTTTCAGGCTTTGGTGCTGGTTCAGGCCGAGGGCCTTGCCAGTCTATGGCGCGACATTCGTGGGCAATTGTTGCTCATGTCGTTGTACGCGTGCGGGATGTTCTTCGCGGTGCGTCTCGGCTGGCCGGATGCGAGCCAGTGGCAGGCATTCAGTTACCTGGTGCTGGGTTTTTCCGGATTGGTGCTGGTGTTGCAACCGGTTCCCGGCTGGAGTGGCAGGGTGCGCGAAGCACACCCTTGACCCTTTGACATCACTTGAAGCGGTGAACGTTCGACAGTTGCTTGTTGACGCTGAAATTCTTGCGATAAATCAGTGCCATCTTGCCGATGACCTGCACCAGGTCGGCCTTGCCGGTCTTGCACAGTTCGGCAACGGCAGCCAGGCGGGCTTCGCGATCGAGGATGTTGAGCTTGATCTTGATCAGCTCGTGATCGCCCAATGCGCGTTCCAGTTCGGCGAGTACACCTTCAGTCAAACCGTTGTCAGCCACAGTCAAAACCGGTTTCAGATGGTGGCCAATGGATTTGTATTGTTTCTTCTGCTCTTGAGTGAGCGGCATAATCTGACCCCTGCGTCTGATCTTGTAAAAAGCGGCGGCCAGTTTACCCGAGCAAGTCCGGGACCGCCCACTTAATCACGACCCGTTTTATTTTTGAGGTGGCCCGTGGCCCGTTCCAAGACAAGTCTTAAATGGCTGCAAGAGCATTTCAACGACCCATTCGTGAAAATGGCGCAAAAAGACGGGTATCGTTCCCGTGCCAGCTACAAGCTGCTGGAGATTCAGGAAAGAGACCGTTTGATCCGTCCAGGCATGAGCGTGATCGACTTGGGCGCCGCCCCGGGTGGCTGGTCCCAAGTGACCAGTCGTCTGATTGGTGGGCAAGGCACACTGATCGCTTCCGATATCCTGGAAATGGACAGCATCCCGGATGTGACCTTCATTCAGGGCGACTTTACCGAAGACGCCGTACTGGCGCAGATCCTTGAAGCGGTTGGAAAAAACGAGGTGGACCTTGTGATTTCCGATATGGCCCCCAATATGAGTGGACTGGCATCTGTTGATATGCCGCGATCGATGTTCCTGTGCGAGTTGGCACTGGATCTTGCGACTCGGGTGTTGAAGCCAGGTGGTGATTTTTTGATCAAGGTCTTCCAGGGTGAAGGCTTCGACGAATACCACAAGAGCGTGCGCAAGCAGTTCGAGAAGGTCACGACGCGCAAGCCGAAATCATCGCGTGATCGCTCCCGTGAGCAGTACCTGCTGGGCCGTGGTTTCCGTGGTCGCAGTGAGGAATAAGAGGTTTTTCGACCGGGGCGATAGGTTTTTCGTATTTCGTCCCGTGAGCATTAGCGAATACTGTGTAGAAAGTGTTTCACAAAGGGTTACAGACGGCGCCTGCCAGAGTCGTAGGTAATGTAGTAAGTTAGGCCGGTGAATATCATGCGAAGCACGCGCCAGTAGCGGAGCTTGCTTCAGAGGGTAGTTAATTGAACGATATGGCAAAGAATCTGATCCTGTGGTTGATCATCGCCGCTGTCCTTGTGACCGTGATGAACAACTTCTCCAGTCCTAACGAGCCGCAGACCCTCAACTATTCCGACTTCATCCAGCAGGTCAAGGATGGCAAGGTCGAGCGTGTAGCCGTTGATGGCTATGTGATTACCGGCAAGCGCACCGATGGCGACAGCTTCAAGACCATTCGTCCGGCAATCCAGGACAATGGCCTGATCGGCGATCTGGTGGACAACCGTGTCGTGGTCGAAGGCAAGCAGCCTGAGCAGCAAAGCATCTGGACCCAGCTCCTGGTCGCCAGCTTCCCTATCCTGGTGATCATCGCCGTGTTCATGTTCTTCATGCGCCAGATGCAGGGTGGCGGTGGAGGCAAGGGCGGGCCGATGAGCTTTGGCAAGAGCAAGGCTCGGCTGCTTTCCGAAGACCAGGTGAAAACCACCCTGGCCGACGTCGCAGGTTGCGACGAAGCCAAGGAAGAAGTGGGCGAGCTGGTCGAGTTCCTGCGTGATCCGGGCAAGTTCCAGCGTCTGGGCGGCCGTATCCCGCGCGGCGTACTGATGGTGGGCCCACCAGGTACTGGTAAAACCTTGCTGGCCAAGGCGATTGCCGGTGAAGCCAAGGTGCCGTTCTTCACGATTTCCGGTTCCGACTTCGTCGAAATGTTCGTCGGCGTGGGCGCCAGTCGTGTTCGCGATATGTTCGAGCAGGCCAAGAAACACGCGCCATGCATCATCTTCATCGACGAAATCGACGCCGTCGGTCGCCACCGTGGCGCCGGCATGGGTGGCGGTCACGACGAGCGTGAACAGACCCTCAACCAGTTGCTGGTCGAGATGGACGGTTTCGAAATGAACGACGGCATCATCGTGATTGCCGCCACCAACCGTCCTGACGTACTTGACCCTGCGCTGCTGCGTCCAGGTCGTTTCGACCGTCAGGTCGTGGTGGGGTTGCCGGATATTCGCGGCCGCGAGCAGATCCTCAAGGTTCATATGCGCAAGGTGCCAATGGGTGACGACGTCGCCCCGGCAGTCATCGCGCGTGGTACGCCAGGCTTTTCCGGCGCCGACCTTGCGAACCTGGTCAACGAAGCGTCGCTGTTTGCTGCTCGTACCGGCAAGCGCGTCGTGGAAATGAAGGAATTCGAGCTGGCCAAGGACAAGATCATGATGGGCGCGGAGCGCAAATCCATGGTCATGTCGGAGAAAGAAAAGCAGAACACTGCGTATCACGAGGCGGGTCACGCGATCGTCGGTCGTGTCGTGCCTGAGCATGATCCGGTCTACAAGGTCTCGATCATCCCGCGTGGTCGTGCCCTGGGCGTGACCATGTTCCTGCCGGAAGAAGATCGCTACAGCTTGTCCAAGCGTGCATTGATCAGCCAGATCTGTTCGTTGTACGGCGGCCGTATCGCTGAAGAGATGACGCTGGGCTTCGACGGTGTGACCACTGGCGCGTCCAACGACATCATGCGTGCGAGTCAGATCGCCCGGAATATGGTCACCAAGTGGGGCCTGTCCGAGAAGTTGGGGCCGCTGATGTATGCCGAAGAAGAGGGGGAAGTATTCCTCGGTCGTGGTGGCGGTGGCCAGCATGCAAGCTTCTCTGGCGAAACGGCCAAGCTGATCGATTCCGAAGTGCGCAGCATCATCGACCAGTGCTACGGCACAGCCCGGCAGATTCTCACGGACAACCGTGACAAGCTCGATGCCATGGCCGATGCCCTGATGAAGTACGAAACCATCGATGCCGAGCAGATTGACGACATCATGGCGGGTCGCGTACCTCGCGAGCCTCGTGACTGGTCGGGTGGTACTGGAACCTCCGGTACACCTCCGGCGGTACAGGGTGAGCGTCCGGAAACACCGATTGGCGGTCCGGCCGCTGATGTCTAAGGCTTGAAATGACTTCTGTTCAGTCCTCGACCCGGTTGCCTTGCGGCAACCGGGTTCTTGATTTGGCCCATGCGCATGTCATGGGCATTCTCAATGTCACGCCTGATTCCTTTTCCGATGGTGGTCGATTCAGCCAGCGCGATGCTGCGCTGCGGCATGCCGAGGCCATGGTGGCTGCGGGCGCAACGCTGATCGATGTGGGTGGTGAATCGACCCGGCCGGGCGCACGTGCGGTCTCGCCTACCGAAGAGTTGGAGCGAGTGGCGCCGATTGTCGAGCGTATCCATCGCGAACTTGATGTCATTATCTCGGTCGATACGTCCACGCCTGCGGTCATGCGTGAGACTGCGCGACTGGGGGCGGGCCTGATCAATGATGTTCGGTCCTTGCGGCGCGATGGAGCCCTGGATACGGCGGCGGCCACCGGGTTGCCGGTGTGCCTGATGCATATGCTCGGTGAGCCGGGGACCATGCAGAATGACCCGCACTATGATGATGTAACCAGGGAAGTGAGTGAATTCCTGGCGGAGCGTCTGGACCAGTGTGCCGCCGCGGGCATTCCCGCCGAGCGGATCATTCTTGACCCCGGGTTCGGCTTTGCCAAGACTCTGGCTCACAACCTGAGCCTGTTCAAGCATATGGAAGCCTTGCATGCCCTGGGGCGGCCCCTGTTGGTTGGGGTCTCGCGAAAGAGCATGATAGGCAATGCCTTGGGCCGCCCGGTGGGCGAGCGCCTGTATGGCGGTCTCGCCCTTGCGGCCTTGGCCCTTGCCAAAGGTGCACGCATATTGCGTGTGCACGATGTAGCCGAGACGATGGATGTCGTGCGGATGATCGCAGCTGTGGATTCAGTCGAATAAGAATGACGGAGCACTTATGAGCAAGAAATACTTTGGCACCGACGGTATTCGTGGTCGGGTCGGCGAATACCCTATTACCCCTGATTTCATGCTCAAGCTCGGCTGGGCGGCCGGCATGGCGTTCCGCAAAATGGGCGCGTGCAAGGTGCTGGTCGGCAAGGACACGCGAATTTCCGGCTACATGTTCGAATCGGCACTCGAAGCCGGCCTGACATCGGCGGGTGCCGATGTGATGCTGCTGGGCCCGATGCCGACGCCAGCCATTGCCTACCTGACGCGTACGTTCCAGGCCCAGGCAGGCATCGTGATCAGTGCCTCGCACAACCCGCATGATGACAACGGCATCAAGTTCTTCTCCGGCCAGGGTACCAAGCTGCCGGATGATATCGAGCTGATGATCGAAGAGTTGCTGGACACGCCGATGACTGTGGTTGAGTCGAGCAAGATCGGCAAAGTGTCGCGGATCAACGATGCGTCGGGGCGCTACATCGAGTTCTGCAAAGGCAGTGTGCCGACCGGCACCAGTTTTTCCGGCCTGAAAATCGTCGTCGATTGCGCACACGGGGCAACCTATAAGGTCGCGCCGAGCGTCTTTCGCGAGCTGGGCGCCGAGGTGGTGGTGCTTTCCGCCCAGCCTAATGGCCTGAACATCAATGACAACTGTGGTTCCACCCATACCGAGGCGTTGCAGGCTGCGGTGCTGGCCGAGCAGGCTGATCTGGGGATCGCTTTCGATGGCGACGGTGATCGGGTCCTGATGGTTGACCATACCGGTACGGTCGTCGATGGTGACGAGCTGCTGTTCATCATTGCTCGCGACCTGCATGGGCGTGGCAAGCTGCAGGGCGGCGTGGTCGGTACGTTGATGAGCAACCTCGGCCTTGAACTGGCCCTGGCGGACCTGGATATCCCGTTCGTGCGGGCTAACGTGGGTGACCGCTACGTGATCTCGGAGCTGCTGGAGCGCAACTGGGTGATCGGTGGCGAGAACTCCGGCCACATCGTGTGCTTCGACCATACCACCACGGGTGATGCGATCATTGCGGCCCTGCAAGTGCTGATGGCACTCAAGGCGCGTAACGAAGGGCTTGCGCAGTCGCGCCAGGCATTGCGCAAATGCCCGCAAGTGTTGATCAACGTGCGTTTCGGTGGCGGTGTAAATCCTCTCGAGCATGCGAAGGTCAAGCAGGCCAGTGAGCGTGTGACGCAGGCAATGGCCGGGCGTGGGCGCGTGTTGTTGCGCAAGTCCGGCACAGAGCCTTTGGTGCGTGTCATGGTCGAAGGAGAGGATGAAGCGCAAGTTCGCGGTTATGCCGAAGAGCTGGCAAAACTGGTTACTGAAGTTTCTGCCTGAATTCGGCTTGCCAGTCATGAATCGGTTGGGTAACATCTGCGCCCACTTTGACCGACGAGGTACAGCATGCGTCGCCCTATGGTAGCTGGTAACTGGAAGATGCACGGTACCCGCGCCAGCGTCGCTGAGCTGATCAATGGCCTTCGTCATCTGGCCTTGCCTAGCGGTGTTGATGTCGCGGTATTCCCGCCTTGCCTGTATATCAACCAAGTGGTTGATGGCTTGAAAGGTAAATCGATTTCGGTCGGTGCGCAGAATTCTGCGGTGGAATCCATGCAAGGTGCGCTGACAGGCGAGATTGCGCCGAGTCAGTTGGTGGATGCAGGTTGCTCCCTGGTCCTGGTCGGGCACTCCGAGCGTCGCCAGATCATGGGCGAGCAGGACAAGACCTTGATCCGCAAGTTTGCTGCGGCTCAGGCCTGCGGTCTGATTCCGGTGTTGTGCGTAGGGGAAACCCTCGAGCAGCGTGAAGCCGGCAAGACCCTTGAAGTTGTCGGGCGTCAGCTGGGCAGCATCATCGAAGACCTGGGTGTCGGTGCTTTTGCAAAGGCGGTCATTGCTTACGAGCCGGTCTGGGCCATTGGCACCGGGCTGACTGCTTCGCCGCAACAGGCGCAGGATGTGCATGCAGCCATCCGCGCACAGTTGGCGGCAGAGAATTCTGAAGTGGCACGAGGTGTGCGGCTTCTATACGGCGGCAGCGTGAAGGCGGCCAATGCGGTCGAACTGTTCGGCATGCCGGATATCGATGGGGGGCTCATTGGTGGAGCGTCCCTGAATGCAGATGAGTTCGGTGCGATTTGTCGCGCCGCGGGAAACTGAAAAAATGCTGGAAACAGTCGTAGTCGTTTTTCATCTGCTGGGTGCACTGGGCGTAGTTGCTCTCGTATTGCTGCAGCAGGGTAAAGGTGCGGATGCTGGTGCGTCTTTCGGTGCAGGTGCTTCAAATACTGTGTTCGGAAGCCAAGGTTCCTCTACCTTTCTTAGTAAGTTTACTGCTATACTTGCCGCCGGTTTCTTCATAACCAGCTTAGGGTTAGGTTACTTTGCTAAAGAGAAAGCTCATGAGCTGACTCAAGTAGGTTTGCCAAACCCAGCGGTACTGGAAGCGCCAAAGCAACAACCGGCTTCTGATGATGTCCCGGTGCTTCAAGAGCAAAAGTCGGCCAACCCGGCGACTGACGTACCTCCAGCTCAAGAGCAGAAGTAAGAAGGTTTCAAACGCTGTATTGCCGAGGTGGTGGAATTGGTAGACACGCAACCTTGAGGTGGTTGTGCCCATAGGGTGTAGGGGTTCGAGTCCCCTTCTCGGTACCAATTATCAGGAGAGCCCGCGATTGCGGGCTTTCTTGTAGGTGGAAGGGTTACATTGACCCTGTAAGGGATCGGTCGTATACTTCCGCCCCAGCTTTGTCGCGGGATGGAGCAGTCTGGTAGCTCGTCGGGCTCATAACCCGAAGGTCGTCGGTTCAAATCCGGCTCCCGCAACCAGTTTCAGGGGCCCCTTCCAAGGGGCTTTTTGTTAGCTGGACACTTTACAACGCCGCTGTTCGACGGCGTTTCAGGGATGGGCGATTCGCCCATTTTTTTTTATTTGCACAGCATGCACAAACATGCACGAGGGGGTTCAGGTGTCGAGCAAGCTAGAACAGTTGCAGGCCTTGTTGGCCCCGGTGGTCGTGGCCCTTGGCTATGAATGCTGGGGTATTGAGTTCTCGGCTCAAGGTCGCCACTCACTGTTGCGCGTTTATATCGATAAGGAAGGCGGCGTGTTGGTGGATGATTGCGCCATCGTCAGCCGTCAGATCAGCGGTGTACTGGATGTTGAAGATCCAATCACCTCCGAATACACCCTTGAAGTTTCCTCGCCTGGCATGGAGCGCCCCCTGTTCACAATTGAACAGTTCGCTTCGTTTGCCGGTGAACAAGTGAAGATCAAGCTGCGCTCGCCTTTCGAAGGTCGACGCAACTTCCAAGGCCTTCTGCGCGGTGTAGAAGAGCAGGACGTCGTGGTGCAGGTAGATGACCATGAGTTCCTGTTGCCGATCGATATGATCGACAAGGCCAACATTATTCCCAGTTTTGACTGATACGTGCCAGATACTGCGGATCCCGCGGATCCAATGGCTTGCGAAAGGCGAGGCGTACGATGAGCAAAGAAGTACTGCTGGTTGTTGAGTCGGTATCCAATGAAAAGGGCGTACCGGCTAACGTTATTTTTGAAGCGCTGGAGCTGGCTCTGGCCACTGCTACCAAGAAGCGGTTTGAAGACGAAGTTGATTTGCGTGTGGAAATCAATCGCCACACCGGTGCCTACGAGACTTTCCGTCGCTGGACGGTGGTCGAGGAAGCCGACCTGGACGATCCGGCTATCGAAACCTGGCCGAGCAAGGTTGCAGAAACGCATCCGGGCGCCAAGGTCGGTGATGTAGTAGAAGAAAAAATCGAGTCCATTGAGTTCGGTCGCATCGCTGCACAGACTGCCAAGCAGGTTATTGTGCAGAAAGTTCGCGAAGCCGAACGCGCGCAAGTCGTCGACGCTTATCGCGAGCGCCTGGGGGAAATCATCTCCGGTACCGTGAAAAAAGTGACCCGCGACAACGTGATCGTCGACCTGGGCAACAACGCCGAAGCGTTGCTGGCTCGCGAAGACATCATCTCTCGCGAAACTTTCCGGGTTGGCGTGCGCTTGCGTGCGCTGCTCAAGGAAATCCGCACCGAGAACCGCGGCCCGCAGCTGATCCTGTCGCGTACAGCGCCGGAAATGCTGATCGAGTTGTTCCGCATCGAAGTGCCGGAAATTGCCGAAGGCCTGATCGAAGTCATGGCCGCCTCCCGTGATCCGGGTTCGCGTGCCAAGATCGCGGTCCGCTCCAAGGACAAGCGCATCGACCCGCAAGGTGCCTGCATCGGCATGCGTGGTTCGCGTGTCCAGGCCGTATCCGGCGAGTTGGGCGGCGAGCGCGTGGACATCGTCCTGTGGGACGACAACCCGGCTCAGTTCGTGATCAATGCCATGTCGCCTGCTGAAGTGGCGGCAATTATCGTCGACGAAGATGCCCACGCCATGGACATCGCCGTTGGCGCAGACAATCTGGCTCAGGCCATCGGTCGCGGTGGTCAGAACGTGCGTCTGGCCAGCCAGTTGACTGGCTGGACCCTGAACGTGATGACCGAATCGGACATCCAGGCTAAGCAGCAAGCTGAAACCGGTGACATCCTGCGCAACTTCATCGAAGAGCTTGAAGTCGATGAAGAGCTGGCACAGGTGCTGGTGGATGAAGGCTTTACCAGCCTGGAAGAGATTGCCTACGTACCGGTGGAGGAAATGCTCAACATCGACGGCTTTGACGAGGAGATCGTCAACGAGCTTCGCGCTCGGGCCAAGGATCGTTTGTTGACCAAAGCCATCGCTACTGAGGAAAAGCTGGCAGACGCCCATCCGGCCGAAGACCTGCTCTCGCTTGAGGGTATGGACAAGGATTTGGCGATGGAACTGGCGGTGCGCGGCGTAATTACCCGCGAAGACCTGGCCGAGCAGTCTATTGACGATCTGCTCGACATCGACGGCATTGACGATGATCGTGCCGGCAAGTTGATCATGGCCGCCCGAGCCCACTGGTTCGAGTAATTAGGCGCGGCCTGAGGAGAGAAGTGCATGACGCAAGTCACGGTGAAACAACTGGCCGATGAGGTCAAAACACCGGTAGAGCGCCTGTTGCAGCAGATGCGTGAGGCAGGTCTGCCGCACACCGCCGCCGAGGAACATGTGACCGACAGTGAGAAGCAGTCCCTGCTGACTCACCTGAAGAGCAGTCACAAGGCGAAAGTGGAAGAACCGCGCAAGATCACTCTGCAGCGTAAAACCACCAGCACCCTGCGTGTTGCCGGTAGCAAAAGCATCAGCGTTGAAGTACGCAAGAAGAAAGTCTTCGTACAGCGCAGCCCGGAAGAAATCGAAGCCGAGCGCAAACGCGAACAGGAAGAACGTCGCGCAGTAGAAAATGCTGCTCGTCAGAAGGCTGAAGAAGAAGCCAAGCGTCGCGCCGAAGAAGAAGCGCGCCGCCAGCCTGCTGCTGCGCAAGCCGCTACTAACGACGCCGTTGCAGCGCCTGCTGCAGTTGCCGAGCCAGTACGCGAAAGCGCACCGGTTGTAGCCGCTGCTCCAGCACCGTCTGCTGACGTTCGCAACAAGCAGAACGAACAGCGCCGTCCGGACAAGCCACGTGCCGACGATAACAGTCGTCGTGGTAGCGGTGATGGTGAGCGCAAAAACGCTCCGCATCGTGCCTCGGTCAAAGAGAAAGCGCCTGCTCCACGCGTTGCCCCACGTACTACCGACGAAGAAAGCGATGGCTTCCGTCGTGGTGGTCGCGGCAAGGCCAAGCTGAAGAAGCGCAACGCCCACGGTTTCCAGAGCCCTACCGGCCCTGTCGTGCGTGATGTGCAGATCGGCGAGACCATCACTGTTGGCGATCTCGCCAATCAGATGTCGGTCAAGGCTGCTGAAATCATCAAGTTCATGTTCAAACTGGGTACTCCAGCGACCATCAACCAGGTGCTTGATCAGGAAACTGCTCAACTGGTAGCCGAAGAACTGGGCCACAAAGTGACCCTGGTCAGCGATACCGCCCTTGAAGACTCCCTGGCTGAGTCCCTGAAGTTTGAAGGTGAGACGTTCTCCCGTGCGCCAGTCGTGACCGTAATGGGCCACGTTGACCATGGTAAGACTTCGCTGCTCGACTACATCCGTCGTGCCAAGGTAGCTGCTGGCGAAGCCGGCGGTATCACTCAGCACATCGGTGCGTACCACGTTGAAACTGACCGCGGCATGGTCACTTTCCTCGATACCCCGGGTCACGCCGCGTTTACCGCAATGCGTGCTCGTGGTGCCAAGGCGACTGACATTGTGATTCTGGTCGTTGCAGCGGACGACGGCGTAATGCCGCAGACCATTGAAGCGGTCCAGCACGCCAAGGCTGCCGGCGTTCCACTGGTTGTTGCAGTGAACAAAATCGACAAGCCGGGCGCTGATCTCGATCGCATCCGTAGCGAACTGTCGGTTCACGGCGTGACGTCGGAAGAGTGGGGCGGCGACACCCCGTTCGTATCGGTTTCGGCGAAAGTCGGTACTGGTGTGGACGAGTTGCTGGAAGCTGTTCTGCTGCAAGCTGAAGTTCTGGAACTGAAAGCGACTCCTTCGGCTCCAGGCCGAGGCGTCGTGGTTGAATCGCGCCTCGACAAAGGTCGTGGTCCGGTTGCTACCGTTCTGGTTCAAGACGGTACCCTGCGCCAAGGCGACATGGTGCTGGTCGGTTCGAACTATGGCCGTGTACGTGCCATGCTCGACGAGAACGGCAAGCCAATCAAGGAAGCCGGTCCTTCCATCCCTGTCGAGATCCTCGGCCTGGACGGTACCCCGGACGCTGGCGACGAGATGAGCGTGCTGTCGGACGAGAAGAAGGCCCGTGAAGTGGCTCTGTTCCGTCAAGGCAAGTTCCGCGAAGTCAAACTGGCTCGCGCTCACGCCGGCAAGCTGGAAAATATCTTCGAGAACATGGGCCAGGCAGAGAAGAAGACGCTTAACATCGTCCTCAAGTCCGATGTCCGTGGTTCGCTGGAAGCGTTGAACGGTGCCTTGAACGGCCTGGGTAACGACGAAGTGCAAGTGCGTGTTGTCGGTGGCGGTGTCGGTGGTATCACCGAGTCCGACGCCAACCTGGCACTGGCCTCCAACGCTGTACTGTTCGGCTTCAACGTGCGTGCCGATGCCGGCGCTCGCAAGATCGTCGAGCAGGAAGGCCTGGATATGCGTTACTACAACGTGATCTACGACATCATCGAAGACGTCAAGAAAGCCCTCACCGGTATGCTGGGCAGCGATGTTCGCGAGAACATCCTGGGTACCGCTGAAGTGCGTGACGTGTTCCGTTCGCCGAAGTTTGGCGCGATCGCTGGCTGCATGGTGATCGAGGGTGTTGTTCACCGTAACCGTCCGATCCGTGTACTGCGTGAAGACATCGTGATCTTCGAAGGCGAGCTGGAATCCCTGCGCCGCTTCAAGGATGACGCTTCCGAAGTACGTGCTGGCATGGAATGCGGTATTGGCGTCAAGAGCTACAACGACGTCAAGGTCGGCGACAAGATCGAAGTCTTCGAGAAGGTCCAGGTTGCTCGCAGCCTCTGACTCGCGCACTTCAAGAGCCGCGCCGGGCAGCCGCATGAACATGCGCTGCCTTGCTGGCGGACTCTAAACGCAACGCCCGGTCTGGCTTTTGCCAGGCCGGGCGTTTGCCGCTTTCAGACCTCGCGGGTTTCACCGTGGGGCAGTAACAGGTAACAAGACATGGCAAAAGAATACAGCCGTACCCAACGAATCGGCGATCAGATGCAGCGTGAGCTGGCCCAACTGATCCGTCGTGAAGTCAAAGACCCGCGCGTCGGCCTGGTCACCATTACCGCAGTGGAAGTCAGCCGTGACGTCGGTCACGCCAAGATTTTCATCACCGTGATGGGCCAGGACAGCGCCGAAGAAATCGCCCAGAGCATCAAGGTGCTCAACTCGGCCGCCGGCTTCCTGCGTATGCAGCTGGCCCGGGAGATGAAGCTGCGCAGCGTTCCACAGCTGCACTTCCACTACGACGAAAGCGTCGTGCGTGGTGCGCATCTGTCGGCCCTGATCGAACGCGCCGTGGCTGAAGACAGTCAGCACCCGGTTGCGGCTGAACCCGAAGACACCAAGGAGTAATCGGTGGCTCAGGTCAAACGTATCCGTCGTAACGTCAGCGGTATCATCCTGCTCGACAAGCCGCTGGGGTTCACGTCCAACGCGGCGTTGCAGAAGGTTCGCTGGCTGCTCAATGCTGAAAAGGCCGGGCACACCGGTAGCCTCGATCCGCTGGCCACCGGCGTGCTGCCGCTGTGCTTTGGCGAGGCGACCAAGTTCTCCCAGTACCTGCTCGATTCCGACAAGGGTTATGAAACCCTGGCGCAACTGGGCAAGACCACCACCACGGCGGATGCCGAAGGTGAGGTTTTGCTGGAGCGCCCGGTGACCGTTGGTCAGGCCGATATCGAAGCGGTGTTGCCGAAATTTCGCGGGCAAATCAGTCAGATACCGCCGATGTACTCGGCTCTGAAGCGTGATGGCCAACCGCTGTATAAACTGGCTCGTGCAGGCGAAGTAGTGGAGCGTGAACCGCGTTCTGTTACTATTGCGCGCTTGGAATTGCTGGCCTTTGACGGTAATACTGCGCGGCTGGTCGTGGATTGCAGCAAGGGCACCTATATCCGCACCCTGGTGGAGGATATTGGTGAACAGCTCGGCTGTGGCGCGTACGTGGCAGAATTGCGACGGACCCAGGCCGGGCCTTTCACGTTGGCCCAGACGGTCACGTTGGAAGAGCTTGAAGCGGTACATGCCGAAGGCGGCAACGAAGCGGTCGACCGTTTCCTGATGCCATCGGACAGCGGGTTGCTGGATTGGCCGCTGTTGCAGTTCTCGGAACACAGTGCGTTCTACTGGCTCAACGGCCAGCCGGTACGTGCCCCGGATGCGCCGAAGTTCGGCATGGTCCGGGTGCAGGATCATAATGGTCGCTTCATCGGTATCGGTGAAGTGAGCGAAGACGGGCGCATTGCGCCGCGTCGACTGATTCGGTCGGAATGACCGGAACCAGCCTGCGTAACAGCAGGTTGGCGAGTGTGGCTGTTAACAGGCACGGTCACTACTCATTTATAGATACAGGGATTTGTCCCTGGCCTGTTGAAGCTGTTTCCTTGAAACAGTTTCCTGACTAAAAGGATTGCCTCATGGCTCTCGACGTTCAAGAAAAAGCTCAAATCGTAGCTGACTACCAGCAAGCTGTTGGTGACACTGGTTCGCCAGAAGTGCAAGTTGCACTGCTGACCCACAACATCAACAAACTGCAAGGTCACTTCAAGGCCAACGGTAAAGATCACCACTCCCGTCGTGGTCTGATCCGCATGGTAAACCAGCGTCGTAAGCTGCTGGACTACCTGAAAGGCAAGGACCTGAGCCGTTACAGCGCTCTGATCGCTCGCCTGGGTCTGCGTCGCTAATCAGCGATTGCGCTAGAGGTTGGTGGTCTGTCGTACGTCAGTGGGTTTCCCGCTGGCGCATGGCAGGCTCCCAGCCTCAAGTTTTATCTGGATACACGTTTTACCCTGGACAGACGTCGGGCCGATTCCCGCCATTGCCCAAGAATTTCGCAAGAAGACAAGTTCCCCAAGAGCCACAAAGAAGGTAGGACACCGTGAACCCGGTAATCAAAAAATTCCAGTTCGGTCAGTCGACCGTTACCCTCGAGACTGGCCGTATCGCCCGTCAGGCCTCCGGCGCAGTGCTGGTCACCGTTGACGACGACGTCAGCGTATTGGTGACCGTTGTCGGTGCCAAGCAAGCCGATCCAGGCAAGGGCTTCTTCCCTCTGTCTGTCCACTACCAGGAAAAGACTTACGCTGCCGGTAAGATCCCTGGCGGTTTCTTCAAGCGCGAAGGCCGTCCTTCCGAGAAAGAAACCCTGACTTCCCGACTGATCGACCGTCCGATCCGTCCGCTGTTCCCAGAAGGCTTCATGAACGAAGTGCAGGTTGTCTGCACCGTCGTCTCCACCAGCAAGAAAACCGATCCGGACATCGCTGCGATGATCGGTACCTCGGCTGCCCTGGCGATCTCCGGCATTCCTTTCGATGGCCCGATCGGCGCTGCCCGCGTCGCGTTCCACGAAAGCACCGGCTACCTGCTGAACCCGACCTACGAGCAACTGAAGGCGTCGAGCCTGGACATGGTCGTGGCCGGTACTTCCGAAGCCGTGCTGATGGTTGAATCCGAAGCCAAAGAGCTGACCGAAGACCAGATGCTGGGCGCCGTGCTGTTCGCCCACGACGAGTTCCAGGTGGTGATCAACGCCGTCAAGGAACTGGCCGCCGAAGCCGCCAAGCCAACCTGGACCTGGGCTCCGCAAGCCGAAGCCACCGAGCTGCTGGGCGCGATCCGTGCCGAGTTCGGCGAAGCCATCTCCCAGGCCTACACCATCACCGTCAAGGCCGACCGTTATGCACGCCTGGGCGAGCTGAAAGACCAGGTCGTTGCCAAGCTGTCCGGCGAAGAAGGCCAACCATCGGCCAGCGACGTCAAAGCCGCTTTCGGTGAAATCGAATACCGCACCGTTCGCGAAAACATCGTCAACGGCAAGCCACGTATCGACGGTCGCGACACCCGTACCGTACGTCCGCTGAACATCGAAGTCGGCGTTCTGCCAAAGACCCACGGTTCGGCGCTGTTCACCCGTGGCGAAACCCAGGCGCTGGTCGTTGCAACACTGGGCACCGCCCGTGACGCGCAACTGCTGGACACCCTGGAAGGCGAAAAGAAAGACCCGTTCATGCTGCACTACAACTTCCCTCCGTTCTCGGTGGGCGAGTGTGGTCGCATGGGTGGCGCCGGTCGCCGCGAAATCGGTCACGGCCGTCTGGCCCGTCGTTCGGTCCAGGCCATGCTGCCTGCCGCTGACGTGTTCCCGTACACCATTCGCGTGGTATCGGAAATCACCGAGTCCAACGGTTCGAGCTCGATGGCTTCGGTCTGCGGCGCTTCCCTGGCCCTGATGGACGCCGGTGTGCCGATGAAGGCGCCGGTTGCCGGTATCGCCATGGGTCTGGTTAAAGAGGGCGAGAAATTCGCCGTCCTGACCGACATCCTGGGTGACGAAGACCACCTGGGCGACATGGACTTCAAAGTGGCCGGTACCGCCAAAGGCGTCACCGCACTGCAGATGGACATCAAGATCAAGGGCATCACCGAAGAGATCATGGAAATCGCCCTGGGCCAGGCCCTGGAAGCGCGCCTGAACATCCTCGGCCAGATGAACCAGATCATCGGTCAGTCCCGTACCGAACTGTCGGAAAACGCTCCGACGATGATCGCGATGAAAATCGACACCGACAAAATCCGTGATGTCATCGGTAAAGGCGGCGCGACCATCCGTGCGATCTGCGAAGAAACCAAGGCTTCGATCGACATCGAAGACGACGGTTCGATCAAGATCTTCGGCGAAACCAAGGAAGCGGCAGAAGCAGCACGCCAGCGCGTCCTGGGTATCACCGCAGAAGCCGAGATCGGCAAGATCTACGTCGGCAAGGTTGAGCGCATCGTCGACTTCGGCGCGTTCGTCAACATCCTGCCGGGCAAGGACGGTCTGGTTCACATCTCCATGCTGAGCGATGCTCGCGTCGAGAAAGTGACCGACATCCTCAAAGAAGGCCAGGAAGTGGAAGTGCTGGTACTGGACGTGGACAACCGCGGCCGTATCAAACTGTCCATCAAGGACGTCGCAGCAGCCAAGGCATCGGGCGTTTAATCACCCCGTAGCCTAACCGCTGAACAAGCAAACGCCCCGACTGGTTCGGGGCGTTTTGCTGTGCGGTGAAAATCCCTGTGTCGCGGGTTGCCTGGCCACAGGGGACGGTGCTAGGTTTAGCCACCGCCCGTGTAGCTCAGTCGGTAGAGCAGCGCACTCGTAACGCGAAGGTCGCAGGTTCGATTCCTGTCTCGGGCACCATCCCCCTCGTTATTTCACTTTCCTGCTCAGCTCCTCGACCGTGCGTTTGAGCTGATCCATCTCGCGATCCTGATCGCTGAGCTCCCGTTTCAGGGACGAGATCTCGCTGTTGCTCGAACTCGAACTGGAGCCGCTATTGCGCTTGAGTTCTTCCACTTGCTTGCCCAGATCGTTCAGGTCGCGTTCCTGTTCCTTTATGGTGCGTTTGAGCTCGTCAATTTCCTTGCTGCTGGAGGTGGAACTGGAGCCGCTGTTGCGCTTGAGTTCTTCGATCTGACGGGCCTGCTCGCTGAGGGTGCGTTTCTGGCTTTCCAGTTCCTCGGCGTTGTTCTTCACGGTTTTTGGCAGGTTTTCCAAGGCACTGACGTTGACGTTGGTCTTGACGAGTACGTACTTATCAAATCGGTCAAAACGCAGGGCAGGAATGGTGTCGTCGGAAGACGGCCCATCGGAGGAGACTTCAACAGCCGCCTGGGCAACGCCGGTCAAGGTCAGGCTGCCGAGCAGCAAGGTCGCGGTAGCAAGCCGGGTCAACGAACGTTTCGAAAAGCTGCGCATCACTGGGGTTCCTTGTGAAGTGCCAGCATGGCACATGGCTATGACTGGTTATTTTGACAGATGTTCCCAAGCTTCCCTGGTTTCTCAGGCGCATGGTTTTTTTGTGGGATAGATGTAAAGAACCGTGTAAATCGTCGGCAAAACGTCCTATATTCATTGCCTGCATGTGCATCGCCCAGCAGTTTTCAGATGATCCCCGAATGGTTCTGAAGGCCAGATAAACCGGGCTTCAAGCGGTTTTTTTGCGTCAGAGAGATCCTTGATGATCCAGATCCATCTTCCATTCCCCAGATCAACGAGAACGCCATGACTGTTAAAGAATTGACCCAGGAAGCCAGGCACGAAGAAGCGCTGAAGAAGTATGTGTTGGATGCGCCCCAGTTGCTGGAAGAGATCAAGGACTTGTCTGCCGATGATCAAAAAGACCAGATCCAATGGGCGTTCGAGGACGAGGCCGAAGCCCAGGGCTTGCAGCCTTGGGAGTTGACGCTCAAGTACACCAGCCCACCTGAAGAATTCGAGGCGCAGCGTCTTGCGTTGCACAAGGAAGCGGCCGAGGTGCTGGGTGTGGAATGGGATGAGTACTGCGAGATGAACAATCTGGTGGTCTGAAAAAAAACGCCAGCCTTCAAGGCTGGCGTTTTTTATTGTCAGAGGCTCAAGCGCATCGACAGATCCACTGCCTTCACATCCTTGGTCATTGCGCCGATCGAGATGTAGTCCACCCCAGTCTCGGCAATCGGGCGCAACGTGCTTTCGTTGATCCCGCCGCTGGCTTCCAGCTTCGCCTTGCCGCCATTGAGGCGTACGGCTTCACGCATGTCGTCCAGGCTCAGTTCGTCGAGCATGATGATGTCGGCGTCAGCCGCCAGCGCTTCTTTCAATTCCGCCAGGCTTTCCACTTCGACTTCCACCGGTTTGCCCGGTGCGATCTTGTGGGCGGCCGCGATGGCCTGGGCGATTCCGCCGCAGGCGGCGATGTGGTTTTCCTTGATCAGGAAGGCATCGTACAGGCCGATGCGGTGGTTGTGGCAGCCACCGCAGGTGACCGCATACTTCTGGGCCAGGCGCAACCCGGGCAGGGTCTTGCGGGTGTCCAGCAGCTTGACCTGGGTACCGGCGACAAAGTCGGCCAGGTAACGGGCCCGCGTGGCAACGCCGGAAAGCATTTGCAGGAAGTTCAGCGCGCTGCGTTCGCCGGTCAGCAGCGAGCGGGCTGGGCCTTCCAGGTGGAACAGCACCTGATCGGGGTTGACCCGGTCGCCGTCGCGCACTTGCCAATGCACCGCGACACGCGGGTCCAGTTGCCGGAACACGGCATCGACCCAGGCCGTGCCACTGATGATCGCCGCGTCGCGGGTAATGATGGTGGCCTTGGCCAGGCGTTCGGCGGGGATCAGTTGCGCGGTGATGTCGCCGCTGCCGATGTCTTCAAGCAACGCACGGCGCACGTTGGCTTCGATTTCGGCGGTCAGATCGGCGAGGCGTAGATTCGGCATAACGGGCTCCACAAACAAAGTGGCCTGATTATAGGGTGTCGAAACCTGCATTTGGTCGCGTCCTCGCAACATTTCCTCATTTCCCGGGTCACTTATTGCGCCGTATTTCGAGATGGATCACAGAGTGTGCTGGTACGACAGGGTTGTTTTACCCGATAATCCGCCTTTCGATTGACGTCATAGCTTTGACGTTGCGAGCCGAAGAAAGCCGTTTCAGGAGGCCAGGATGCACAACGACGGGAATGTAGTGCCTTTGCACAAGGTCGCTACCGATCAGGCGAATCCCTCGCCGCTCGCCCGCCTGCCTGTGATTCTGCTTCAGGTTCGCGACAAGGCTGCCCAGCAGTTGCACCTGGGCCTGCAAGGGCTGTTCGATAACGCCGACGACACCTTGTTTGAAATGGCCGACCGGGCACGCGACGACGTCGAGCAGAACCTGTACTTCGAGGCCATGCGCGACCTGCGCCTGAAGCGCAAAAGCATTGAACGTGAATTCATCGAGCAGTTTTTCGAGACCTTCGTCAGCCTTGCCCAGTACGACCTGACCCACACCAGCTTGGCGCCCACCCTGGCGCCGGACAGCCAAGCCCAGCGCTCCCAGGACGAGCTGGAGCGCCATTTGGCGGTCGAGGCGATGGTCACTCGGGTGTTCAGGCGCGATGGCGTGGCGCTGGAGCAACTGACGGCCCGGCTCGGTGCGCTGCTGGGCCGACCGCTGGCCAATCAGCACAATCCCCTGAGCCCGGCACTGCTGTGCGAGAAGTTCCTGCAGGCCGGGCGCAACCTGGGCGTGGGCATCAAGGTCAAGCTGATCCTGCTCAAGCTGTTCGAGCGTTATGTGCTTAGCGATTGCGACCAACTCTATACCGAGGCCAACCAGTTGCTGGCCGCCACAGGCGTGCTGCCGGAGCTCAAGGTTACGCCGGCGCGCCGGACGTCGGATCGCCCCGAGGAAACTCTGCGGCCCAGCGCCGAGGTCGCTGACAAGCCCGGCGATGCCGAGGTCGATGACAGCGTGCAGGAAGTGTTCGCCGCCTTGCAGAAACTGCTGATGCAGGTGCGTGGCAGCGTGGCGCCGACCCTGGAACCCAGCGTACCGCCCCAGCCGATTTCTACCCGTGACCTGCTACGGTTGCTCTCTCATTTGCAGCAATACGTACCGGCGCCTACCGTTCACGACGAGTTCGATTTGCGTAGCCAGCTCGAACAATTGTTGACCCGGGTCAGCGTGCGCAGTGGCAAGTCCCGGGTGGTCGAAGGCGCCGATGAAGACGTGATCAACCTGATCTCGATGATGTTCGAATTCATCCTCGACGATCACAACCTGCCAGACTCCTTCAAGGCCCTGATCGGCCGCCTGCAAATCCCGATGCTCAAGGTCGCGGTGCAGGACAAGAGCTTCTTCAGCCGTGGCAATCATCCGGCTCGGCGACTGCTTAACGAAATCGCGGCCGCGGCCATGGGCTGGGGCGATTGCGACGACCATCAGCGCGACAGCCTGTACCTGCGCATCGAGCAGGTGGTGCAGCGCCTGCTGAACGACTTCGTCGATGACCCGGCGATTTTCTCCGAGCTGTTGGCCGATTTCCTGGCCTTCACCAGTGACGAGCGCCGCCGCAGCGAATTGCTTGAACAGCGTATTCGCGACGCCGAAGAGGGCCGGGCCAAGGCCGAACTGGCGCGCCATCGCGTTGAAGGGGCGCTGAACCAGGTGATGTTGGGCAAAGTCTTGCCGCAAGCCGTGGTGGAGTTCGTGCAACACGCCTGGAGCCAAGTGTTGCTGCTGACGTGCTTCAAGCATGGCAAGTATTCCGCCGAATGGCAGGCCGACGTCTTGACCCTGGAGCAATTGATCTGGAGCGTCCAGCCTCACGACGAACCCGACGCCGGCCTGCGCTTGCTGGCAATGGTGCCCGAACTGCTCAAGGCGCTGCGTGAAGGCCTGAGCCGTTCGGCGTTCGACCCGTTTGCCACCAGCGAGTTTTTCAGTGAACTGGAACTCCTGCATGTCCAGGCGCTCGAGCGCATGGGCCAGGCAACGGATCAGGCCCAGTCGTTCGATTCGCCGGCCATGGTCGAGGTGCTGGAAAAAATCGTCCTGCGTGCCCCGCAGAAATCGGCGGGAGAGAGCGTGGCGGTGCATTTGCCGGCCGATGATGTGGGCCTGCTGCAGGTCGACCAGTTGCACCTGGGAAGCTGGGTCGAGTTCCAGGAGGACGATGACAACACCCTGCGTTGCAAGCTGGCGGCGATCATCGAGGCCACCGGCAAATACGTCTTCGTCAATCGCACCGGCCTCAAGGTGCTGGAGCATAGCCGCACCAGCCTGGCCCTGGAATTTCGCCGGGGAGCGGCGCGGCTGTTGGACGACACCCTGTTGTTCGACCGCGCGCTGGAGTCGGTGCTGGGCAATCTGCGCCAGCTCAATCGCGGCAAGTGATCGCGCAGCCCGGTCCGATCACGGCATACTGGCGGCATTCAGCGTCGTCATCGAAGGAACCTGTATGCAGTTGGACTCCGCGAGCGGTTGGTGCGAGGGGGTGCGTCATTGCCCATCGCCCAACTTCAATGCGCGCCCGGAAGGCGAAATCTCCCTGCTGGTGATCCACAACATCAGCCTGCCACCGGCACAGTTCGCCACGGGCAAGGTGCAGGAATTCTTCCAGAATCGTCTGGATGTCACGGAACATCCCTACTTTCTGGGTATCGCCGACCTTCGCGTTTCTGCGCATTTTCTGATTGAGCGTGACGGCGCCGTGACCCAGTTTGTCTCTTGTCTGGATCGCGCGTGGCATGCGGGTGTCTCGTGCTTCGAGGGGCGTGAGACTTGTAACGATTTTTCCCTGGGCATCGAGCTTGAGGGCACGGATGATCTGCCGTTCACCGACGCGCAATATGTCGCATTGGTGGACCTGACCCGGCAGTTGCAAGCGGCGTTCAGGGCGATCACTGTGCAGCGTATCTGCGGGCACAGCGACATCGCACCGGGACGCAAGACCGATCCGGGACCGGCATTCGACTGGGTGCGCTATCGCGCGGCCCTGACAGAAGGGGAAGGACAATGAGTTTTCTGGTGTTGCTGCTGGCCGTCTGGATCGAGAAGTTCTCGGCCTTGCGCCAGCGGGTCCAGCGCGACGGCGGCTGGCTGCTCGAGCTGAACAAGCTCGAGGCGAGCCCGCGTTGGCTCAGCCGACCCTGGCTGGTGCTGACGCTGATGGTGATGCTGCCCGTGGCGCTGCTGGCGTTGCTTTTGTGGGTGCTGGAGCCGGTGGCCTATGGTCTGCTGGCGCTGCCGGTGCATTTGCTGGTGGTGATCTACAGCCTGGGGCGTGGTGATCTGCTGGCCGGCCTCGGGCCGTTTCGCGACGCGTGGCGTCGGGAAGACCTGCAAGCGGCGGCCCATGTGGCCAAGCGCGACCTGGACATTGAAGCCGATGACGGTGAGCAGTTGCTGGAGCGGGTCCAAGGGCATTTGTTGTGGCAGGCCTACCAGAGCTTTTTCGCGGTAATTTTCTGGTACTTCGTGTTGGGCCCGGTCGCCGCCCTGAGTTATCGGCTGCTGGCGCTAGCCGCCGAGCACAGCCAGAACCCCGGCGTGGCCGAGCGGGCAGCACAAATGCGCCATGCCTTCGATTGGGTGCCGGTGCGGTTGCTGGCGGCGAGCTTCGCCCTGGTGGGCAATTTCGTTGCGGTCAGCCGGGTCATGCTGCATGAGCTGCTGAACTGGAACATCAGCGCCGCCGCCCTCATCGACAAGGTCGGCCTGGTGGCGGGCGAGATCCCCCGGCCCGTCGCCGGGCCGGACGGCATCAACAGCCTGGACCGTCTCTGGGAATTGTTGCTGCGTGCGGCGGTGCTCTGGTATGCCGGGTTTGCGTTGTGGACGGTGTTGGCCTGAGAACAACCAACACATTTCCTTGTGGCGAGGGATTCTGTGGGAGCAAGCCTTGCTCCCACAGATAAATCCCCTAGCCACAGCTGAACCGTGTCAGTCCTTCTCGTTAACCTTA
Source organism: Pseudomonas sp. A25(2017) (assembly GCF_002001065.1). NCBI lineage: Bacteria > Pseudomonadati > Pseudomonadota > Gammaproteobacteria > Pseudomonadales > Pseudomonadaceae > Pseudomonas > Pseudomonas sp. A25(2017). The sequence continues at coordinate 126,773 of NZ_MUOA01000061.1, forward strand.
AGTTACAAATCTCCCCGCCAATTTAGGCTATACAAGAGCAGCGCCCGAATAGTGGCTTTCTGCTGTCTCCGTGCGCGAGCTCATAACAATAAGAACACTACCGGGAGACTTCCTTGTGAAGAGTTTGCTCTGGCCCGCCGTCGCGCTGATGAACCGCCTGAGCTTCGGCATGAAGTTCAGCCTGATCAGCGTGCTGTTCCTGCTGCCCATGCTGGTGACCAACTTCTTTCTGGTGCGCGATTCCTATCGGGAATTCCAGGGCACCCAAGTGGAGCTGCAAAGCCTCGACCTGCTGGGCAGCAGCCTGACCCTGCGCCGGGACCTGGAAACCCTCAATAATCTGGTGCAGATCAACGCCAGCCTGGGCCAATCCGGCAAGGCCGGTGATGTCGAAGCGAAGATCGGCAGCCTGGAACAACAGGTCCTCGCACGGCTGCAAGGCATGACGGCCATGGCCATCGAGCCTGAGCAGGTCAGTGCCTTCGAGGCCAAGCGCGACGAAATGATCGGTGCTTTCAAGGCCCAGCAGGCCGAAAGCTCCCTGCAGAGCAAAAGTGCGCTGATCGGCAAGTTGCTCAACAGCGCCCAGATGTTCGGCCAGATCATCGCCAGCCAGGCGGGGCTGAGCCGCGACAACCAGAGCGACATCCGCCAGCTCAGTGAGCTGATCATCGGCACGACCCCCAAGGTCACCCAGATTCTCGGTGAAGGCCGAGCGCTGGGCGCGTCCTCGTTGGGGCTGGGGTTTCTCAACTCGGCGTCGAGCACCCGCTTCGACGAGTTGCTGGCGCAGATCGAAAAGCTCCAGGGCGAGTACGACTTGAAACTGCAGGACGCCCTCGGCTCCAGCCAGGCGGCTGGACAAACCCTGGCCGCCCAGGCCAGCGGCAGCAAGAGTGCCCTCAAGAAGGCCTCGGAACTGATCGAGGAGCAGGTGGTGATGGCCGACACCCTCGATGCGCCCTGGCCGGCATTCTTTGAGCAGGTCAGCGGCCTGATGGAGCAGACTTATCGGCTGAACGAAGCGACCCAGGGCTTTCTCGGCGTGCAGTTGCAGCAGCGCCTGGAACAGAATCGCAGTCACATGGTGCTGCAAGCTGTGGCGCTGGTGCTGGTGTTCCTGTTGATTTTTTACCTGTACGCCGGTTTCTACGCCTCGACCCGCACCACGCTTCAGCATCTGGGCCAGATGATGGACAAGGTGGCGGCGGGGGACATGACGGTCAATTTCGTCGCGCGCAGCAAAGACGAACTGGGTGAGCTGGGTGAAGTGTTCAACGGTACGGTGGCGAAGATCCATGACCTGATCGAACAGGTCGGCCGCACCGTCGCCGAAGTCGAACGCCAGGCCGGGCAGGTGGAAACGGTATCGGCCCAGAGCAACCAGGCCGTCGCCGGCCAGCGCAGCCAGATCGAACTGGTGGCCACGGCGATGAACCAAATGTCGGCCACGGCCCAGGAAGTGGCCCGCAGTGCCGCTGCAGCGGTGAGCAGTGCCCACAGCGTGAACGACGAGACCCTCAGCGGGCGCGGGCTGGTGGAATCCCAGCAGGGCAGCATCGCCCGCTTGGCCAGCGAGATCGATCAGTCGGTGCAGGTGATCAATCAACTGGCGACCGACAGCCAGGCCATCAGTCGCGTGCTGGATGTGATCAAGAGCATCGCCGAGCAGACCAACCTGCTGGCCCTCAATGCCGCCATCGAAGCGGCCCGGGCCGGTGAGCAGGGGCGCGGCTTTGCGGTGGTGGCCGATGAGGTGCGGACCCTGGCCAAGCGAACCCAGCAATCGACCGAAGAAATCGAAGCGATGATCACCCGCCTGCACGGTGGTGTCGGCGCCGCGGTCAAGGCGATGGGCACCAGCCATGAGATGGCCAGCGGCACGGTCAGCCAATCGGAAAAGGTCCAGCAGGCCTTGGAAAATATCCTCGGTGCCGTCGGCATGATCGTCGACCAGAACCAGCAGATCGCCGCCGCTGTGGAGCAGCAGACGGCCGTGGCCCATGACATCGACCAGAACATCGTCGAAATCAACCGCGCCGGCGAACGCACCGCCGAAGGTGCCCACCAGACCGAAGACGCCAGCCGCGAATTGTCTGCCCAGGTGGTGCAGCTCAAGCAGTTGATCAATGCGTTTCGGGTGTGATTGCCGCTGATTCACCGCAGGTCCAATGTGGGAGCGAGCTTGGTGGGAGCAAGGCTTGCCCGCGATGAAAACACCGCGGTCTCTTGAGTGCTGCGGTGCCTGGATCGCGAGCAAGCTTTGCTCCCACCAAGCTCGCTCCCACAGGTTTTTTTACCAGTTGAACAGTTGGCGGGCATTGGCCGTACTGGCCTCGGCCAAGCGTTCCGGGCTGATACCCATGATCCCGGCCAGCGCCTCACAAATCGCCGGCAAATGCGCCGGGCTGTTGCGTTGGCCGGGGAACATCGCCGGGGCCATGTCCGGGGAATCGGTTTCCAGCACCACCGCGTCCAGCGGCAATTGCGCCAGCACCCGGTGCATGCGCAAGGCCTGGGGCCAAGTCGCGGCACCGCCCAGGCCGAGTTTGAAGCCGAGCTTGATGTATTCGCGGGCCTCTTCGAAGCTGCCGGCGAAGGCGTGGATGATCCCGGCGCGGTTGGAGCCCATGCGCTTGAGGGTCGCGATCACGTCGGCATGGCTGCGGCGCACATGGATCAGCGCCGGCAGTTCGAACTCCACTGCCAGTTGCAGTTGTGCGTCGAACAGTGCCTGCTGGCGTTCGCGATCCAGGGTGGGGATGTAGTAATCCAGGCCGATTTCCCCTACCGCACACAATTGCCGATGTCCGGCCAGGCGGCTCAGCCACTCGCGCAGTAGCGCCACGTCGTCGGGTCGGTGCTGATCGAGATACACCGGGTGCAGGCCCAGTGCGGCATGCAGGTCCGGGTCGCTTTGCACCAGGTCCCAGACCCGCTGCCAGTTGTCCCGGTACACGCCCAGTATCACCATTTGCCGCACGCCCAAGGCGCGGCTTTCGGCCAGCAGTGCCGGGCGGTCTGCATCAAAGTCTGGAAAATCCAGGTGGGTGTGGGTGTCGATCAACTCCATGGATCAATCCTGAAGAAGCGTCAGCCTTGGTGAATACGCTGCTTGAACGTCCGCGCGATGGCCTGCACGCCTGGCTGGTAGTCATCGTTTTCGATGGCCGCCAGGGCCAGTTCCAGGGCTTTGTCGGCGATCAGTTGGTGCTGCTGGGACATGGCATTGACCGGCAGCGGCAGGAAATCCAGCAACTGCGTGTCACCAAACGTACCCAGGCGCAACGGCCGCGACTTGAGCGGGAAATCGTGCAGGGCGTCGAACACCCCTTGCAGCAGCACGTAGGACGTGGTGATCAGCGCGTCGGGCAGATGCCCCAGGCGCGCGAGCATTTCCTCCATCAACTGGCGGCCGCATTCACGGCTGAACGACTCGCCATGCTCGATCAGCACCTGGCCCTCGAACCCGGCCAAGGCCTCGCGAAAGCCTGCGGCCCGTTCCTGGCTGATGCTCAGCTCGGGACGGGCGCTGATCAGCGCGATTTGTCGAGGGTGGGTCTCCAACAGGCTGCGGGTCAATTGCAGGCTGGCCTGGCGGTCGTCGCTGATCACCGAGCAGAAATGCGCCGGCTCCATCACCCGGTCGATGGCGATGATCGGAATGCCCTTGGCCTGCAGCTGCTGGTAGCTGTCGTCGCCGGCCGGCAGGCAACTGGCGACGATCAGCGCATCGCAGCGCCGGGCGCGGAACAACTGCAACAGCTGTCGTTCGCTGTCGGGGGCGTCGTCGGAACTGGCGATCAGCAACTGGTAGCCCCGCGCCCGCGCGCCTTGCTCCAGCAACTTGGCGATGCGTGCGTAACTTGGGTTTTCCAGGTCAGGCAAGATGAAGCCCAGGGTACGGGTGTGGCGGCTGCGCAGCCCAGCGGCCTGGGGATTGGGCGTGAAGCCGTGTTCCTGGACCACCGCCCGCACCCGTTCGACGGTAGCGCTGCTGATGCGTTGCTGTTCGGCCTTGCCGTTGATGACATAGCTGGCGGTGGTCACGGACACACCGGCCAGTTGGGCAATATCACTGAGTTTCAACCCGGTTTTCCTTGTTTTTTCGAGTTAGCCCCGACGATAAGGGCCATCCTACCCGATTCAAGCCGACGGTCACCGTCCAAGCGCTTACGACAAGTTGCACTTCAAGGATGAGAGATTATCGAGTAACGTGCCAATCTTTCTAGATTAAACGTTTCAGCAAGCGTATTTTCAAGGCTAGCAGCATTTTTGGCCCTTCTGCCGTGATCACGCCAAAAATCATCCTGCAACGCTAAGCTGATTCATTCAAAACAATACCTGGCGCCAACCGGACGCCAAAAAGGAGAAAGCATGCTCGAGCTCACTCTAGAGCAGATATCCATGGCTCAGACGGCTGTGGATAAAGACGCTGCACTGCAACTGCTCGCCGACAAACTGGTGGCCGATGGCTTGGTGGCTGAGGGTTACCTCGCCGGCTTGCAGGCTCGCGAAGCCCAGGGCTCGACCTTTCTTGGCCAAGGTATTGCCATCCCCCACGGCACCCCGCAGACCCGCGAGCTGGTTCATTCGACCGGTGTGCGCCTGCTGCAATTCCCCGAGGGCGTGGACTGGGGCGATGGTCAGATCGTCTACCTGGCGATCGGCATCGCGGCCAAGTCCGACGAACACCTGCGCCTGCTGCAACTGCTGACCCGCGCCCTCGGCGAGACGGACCTGGGCCAGGCCTTGCGCCGTGCCGGTTCCGCCGAAGCGTTGCTGAAGCTGTTGCAAGGCGCGCCGCAGGAACTGGCCCTGGATGCCCAGATGATCGGCCTCGGTGTGTCGGCTGACGATTTCGAAGAGCTGGTATGGCGCGGCGCCCGTTTGCTGCGCCAGGCCGATTGCGTGAGCAACGGCTTTGCCGGGGTGTTGCAACAAGTCGATGCGCTGCCCCTGGGCGATGGCTTGTGGTGGCTGCACAGCGAACAGACCGTCAAGCGTCCGGGCCTGGCGTTCGTCACGCCGGACAAGCCCATCCGCTACCTGGGTCAACCGTTGAGCGGTCTGTTCTGCCTCGCCAGTCTCGGCGAGGCTCACCAGGCCCTGCTGGAAAGGCTCTGTGCCTTGCTGATCGAAGGCCGCGGCCACGAACTGGGTCGCGCCACCAGCAGCCGCAAAGTACTGGAAGTGCTCGGCGGCGAATTGCCCGCCGATTGGCCCAGCGCGCGCATCGGCCTGGCCAATGCCCATGGCCTGCATGCACGCCCGGCGAAGATCCTCGCCCAGTTAGCGAAAAGCTTCGAAGGCGAGATCCGCGTGCGCATCGTCGACGGCCAGGACAGCGCCGTGTCGGCCAAGAGCCTGAGCAAGCTGTTGAGCCTGGGCGCCCGTCGCGGCCAGGTCCTGGAATTCATTGCTGAGCCGAGCATTGCCGCCGATGCGTTGCCGGCACTGCTGGCGGCCATCGAAGAAGGCCTTGGCGAAGAAGTCGAACCGCTGCCGCCGCCGAGTGCGCCGCGGGAAACCGTGATGGCCGAAGTGGCGACTGTCGTGTTGGCGCCCGAATCTGGCAGCCTGATCCAGGCCGTCGCCGCCGCCCCGGGCATCGCCATCGGCCCGGCCCACATCCAGGTATTGCAGGCCATCGACTACCCGTTGCGCGGTGAATCGGCGGCCATCGAGCGCGAGCGCCTGCAAAACGCCTTGAACCAGGTGCGCCGCGATATCCAAGGCCTGATTGAACGCGCCAAGGCCAAGGCCATCCGCGAGATCTTCATCACCCACCAGGAAATGCTCGACGACCCGGAGCTGAGCGACGAAGTCGACACTCGCTTGAAGCTGGGCGAGAGTGCGCAAGCGGCGTGGATGGGGGTGGTTGAAGCCGCCGCGAAAGAACAGGAAGCCTTGCAGGACGCCTTGCTGGCCGAACGGGCCGCCGATCTGCGAGACGTCGGCCGTCGGGTGCTGGCGCAACTGTGCGGCGTCGAAACCCCGAACGAACCCGATCAACCCTACATCCTGGTGATGGACGAAGTCGGCCCGTCCGACGTGGCCCGCCTGGACCCGACGCGGGTGGCGGGGATTCTCACCGCCCGTGGCGGCGCCACCGCCCACAGCGCCATTGTCGCCCGGGCCTTGGGCATTCCGGCGCTGGTGGGCGCCGGTGCGGCGGTATTGTTGCTGGCGCCGGGCACGTCCTTGCTGCTGGATGGCCAGCGCGGTCGCCTGCACGTGGACCCTGACGTTGCCACCTTGCAACGGGCTGCTGAAGAGCGCGACACCCGCGAGCAGCGCCTCAAGGTGGCCGCCGAGCAGCGTCACGAACCGGCGGTGACCCGTGACGGTCATGCCGTGGAAGTGTTTGCCAACATTGGCGAAAGCGCCGGCGTCGCCAGCGCGGTGGAGCAGGGCGCCGAAGGCATTGGCCTGTTGCGCACCGAACTGATTTTCATGGCTCACACCCAGGCGCCGGATGAAGCGACCCAGGAAGCCGAATACCGCAAGGTGCTCGACGGCCTGGCCGGTCGACCGCTGGTGGTGCGTACGCTGGATGTTGGCGGTGACAAGCCACTGCCGTACTGGCCGATCGCGAAAGAGGAAAACCCGTTCCTCGGCGTGCGTGGCATCCGCCTGACCTTGCAGCGTCCGCAGGTCATGGAAGCGCAACTGCGGGCCTTGTTGCGTTCGGCGGACAGCCGTCCGCTGCGGATCATGTTCCCGATGGTGGGCAGCGTCGATGAGTGGCGCCAGGCCCGGGACATGACCGAGCGCCTGCGCCGGGAAATCCCCGTGGCAGACCTGCAACTGGGGATCATGATCGAAGTGCCGTCCGCCGCATTGCTGGCGCCGGTGCTCGCCAAGGAAGTCGACTTCTTCAGCGTCGGCACCAACGACCTGACGCAATACACCCTGGCGATCGACCGTGGTCATCCGACCCTGTCGGCCCAGGCCGATGGCTTGCACCCGGCCGTGCTGCAACTGATCGACATCACCGTGCGCGCCGCCCATGCCCATGGCAAATGGGTCGGTGTGTGTGGCGAACTGGCGGCCGACCCACTGGCGGTGCCGGTGCTGGTGGGCCTGGGCGTGGACGAACTGAGTGTCTCGGCCCGTAGCATTGCCGAGGTCAAGGCGCGGGTCCGCGAATTGAGCCTGGCGCAAGTACAAACCCTGGCCCAAGAGGCCTTGGCCGTGGGCAGCGCCGATGATGTGCGCGCATTAGTGGAGGCGCTGTAATGGCGAAGATTCTTACCCTGACCCTCAACCCGGCGCTCGACCTCACGGTGGAGTTGGCGCGCCTGGAGCCGGGCCAGGTCAACCGCAGCGACGGCATGCACGCCCACGCCGCCGGCAAGGGCGTGAACGTGGCCCAGGTGTTGGCCGATCTCGGCCATACGCTGACGGTCAGTGGTTTTCTGGGCGAAGACAATGCCCAGGTGTTCGAGACGCTGTTTGCCCAGCGTGGTTTTGTCGATGCTTTTATCCGTGTTCCCGGCGAAACTCGCAGCAATATCAAACTGGCTGAGCAGGACGGACGCATCACTGACCTCAACGGCCCGGGCCCGGTGGTTGATGAAGCCGCACAGCACGCCTTGCTGGCGCGCCTTGAGCAAATCGCCCCCGGTCACGACGTGGTTGTGGTGGCGGGCAGCTTGCCCCGGGGTGTCAGCCCGCAGTGGTTGCAGGCCTTGATCACGCGTTTGAAAACACTCGGCCTGAACGTGGCCCTCGACACCAGTGGCGAAGCCTTGCGTGTCGCCCTGGCGGCGGGGCCTTGGTTGATCAAGCCGAACACCGAAGAACTGGCCGATGCGCTGGGTTGCGAGGTGGTGAGTGAATTGGCCCAGGCGCAAGCGGCGCAGCGCCTGCACGCCCAGGGCGTCGAGCATGTGGTGATTTCCCACGGTGCCGATGGCGTGAATTGGTTCAGTGTCGGTACGGCGCTGCATGCCTCGCCACCCAAGGTTAGCGTCGCCAGCACCGTGGGCGCCGGGGATTCGCTGCTGGCGGGCATGCTGCACGGCCTGCTCAGCGCCGACACCCCGGAACAAACGTTGCGCACCGCCACGGCCATCGCTGCCATGGCGGTCACGCAGATCGGTTTTGGCATCCACGACACCGCGTTGCTGGCGTCGCTTGAACAGGGCGTGCGCGTGCGCCCCCTGACAGAACAATAAGAGGGTTAGCAAGAATGAAACTAGCCATTGTGACGGCCTGCCCGAACGGCATGGTCACCAGTGTGTTGTGCGCCCGCCTGCTGGACGCTGCGGCGCAGCGCCAGGGTTGGAGCACCAGTGTCGAAGTCCATGACGCGGCCCATCCGGAGCGCCAGTTGTCGGCCGCGACCCTCGAAGCGGCCGAGTGGGTGTTGCTGGTCGCCAGCGGCCCGGTGGACCTGTCGCGGTTTGTTGGCAAGCGGGTGTTCCGCAGCACACCGGCCCTGGCTCTCCAGGACGTTGATGCGGTGCTGCGTCGTGGCGCCGAAGAGGCCGAGGTTTTTCTCGCCTCGGATGTCGTGGAGGAGGCCCCCGCGGTGTCGACCGAGCGTGCGCCGCGCCTGGTTGCCATCACCGCATGCCCAACGGGCGTTGCCCATACCTTCATGGCCGCCGAAGCCTTGCAGCAGGCGGCGGCGCGCTTGGGTTACGACCTGAAGATCGAAACCCAAGGCTCGGTGGGCGCGCGTAATCCGTTGAGCCCCGAGGCAATCGCCGAGGCCGATGTGGTACTGCTGGCGACTGATATCGAAGTCGCCACCGAACGTTTTGCCGGCAAGAAAATTTATCGTTGTGGCACCGGCATTGCCTTGAAACAGGCCGAAGCCACGCTGAAAAAAGCCTTGGCCGAAGGGCGCCAGGAAAGCGCGGCGAACGGCGCCGCCTCGGGGCCGGCGAAAGCGGAAAAAAGCGGTGCCTATAAGCACCTGCTGACGGGCGTATCGTTCATGTTGCCGATGGTGGTGGCCGGTGGTTTGATGATCGCCTTGTCGTTCGTATTCGGTATCGAGGCCTTCAAGGAACCTGGAACCCTCGCAGCCGCGCTGATGCAGATCGGCGGCGAAACCGCGTTCAAATTGATGGTGCCGCTGCTGGCCGGCTACATCGCCTATTCCATCGCCGACCGGCCAGGCCTGGCGCCAGGCATGATCGGCGGGTTGCTGGCGAGCACCCTCGGCGCCGGCTTCATTGGCGGGATCATCGCCGGTTTCCTGGCCGGTTACACGGCCAAGGCGATCAATCGCTATGCGCGTTTGCCCCAGAGCCTGGAAGCGCTCAAGCCGATCCTGATCATTCCGCTGCTGGCGAGCCTGTTCACCGGCCTGGTGATGATCTACATCGTCGGTAAACCGGTGGCGGGCATGCTCGACGCCCTGACCCACTTCCTCGACAGCATGGGCACCACCAATGCGATTCTGCTGGGCGTGTTGTTGGGGGCGATGATGTGCGTCGACCTCGGTGGGCCGATCAACAAGGCGGCCTACGCGTTTTCGGTGGGGCTGCTGGCTTCCCAGAGTTATGCACCGATGGCCGCGGCCATGGCCGCCGGCATGGTGCCGCCGATTGGCCTGGGCATCGCCACCTTCATCGCCCGGCGCAAATTCGCCCAGACCGAGCGCGAGGCCGGTAAAGCCGCGCTGGTGCTGGGGCTGTGCTTCATCTCCGAAGGTGCGATCCCGTTCGCGGCCAAGGATCCTCTGCGGGTGATCCCGGCCAGCATTGCCGGCGGCGCGCTGACCGGTGCGCTGTCGATGTACTTCGGCTGCAAGCTCATGGCCCCCCACGGCGGCCTGTTCGTGATGCTGATCCCCAACGCCATCAACCATGCATTGTTGTACCTGCTGGCGATCGTGGCGGGGAGCCTGCTGACGGGGGTGGCGTATGCGCTGCTCAAGCGGCCTGAGGTGGTAGAGATGGCGTTGGAGCCGGCCAAGGCCTGATCACTGCTGTGCCTACTGTGGGAGCGAGCCTGCTCGCGATAACGGAGTGTCAGACAGCCTGTTTGTCGACTGATACACCGCTATCGCGAGCAGGCTCGCTCCCACATTTCGTTCTGCTGAGTTCATGAGGTCCTGTCACACCCACTTCACAGAGCCATGCTTAAGTTTTCCCATTTCAAGGGAGAACACCATGAGCGAATTTGACCTGGGTCGTCGTCGGGTGATGCAAGCCGTGGGGGCGGGGTTGTTGTTGCCGGGGCTGGCGCCGGCGGTGATGGCTTCGGTCAAGGATCGGCCGGTGCTCACCGACGGTGTGCAGTCGGGCGACGTGCAGGGCGACCGGGCGATGATCTGGAGCCGCAGCGACCGTCCGGCGCGGATGGTGGTGGAGTGGGACACCCGCAGCACGTTCAGCAATCCGCGCCGCTTCGTCTCGCCCATGGTCGATTCCCGCAGCGATTTCACTGCCCGGGTCGAACTCACCGGGCTGCCCCGCGACCAGGCGATTTTCTACCGTGTACATTTCGAAGACGCCCAAAGCGGGGTTGCCAGCGAACCCTGGCTCGGCCACCTGCGCAGCGTGCCGCAGTTCAAGCGCAACATCCGGTTTGTCTGGAGTGGCGACACCGTCGGCCAGGGCTTCGGCATCAACCCGGACATCGGCGGCATGCGCATCTACGAAGCCATGCGCCTGCGCCTGCCGGATTTTTTTATCCACAGCGGCGACACCATCTACGCCGACGGCCCGGTGCCGACGCAAATCACCGCCGAGGGTGGGCGCATCTGGCGCAACCTCACCACCGAAGCCAAGAGCAAGGTTGCCGAGACCCTGGATGAGTATCGCGGCAACTATCGCTACAACCTGATGGACGAAAACGTCCGTCGCTTCAACGCCGAAGTGCCGCAGATCTGGCAGTGGGACGACCATGAGGTGGTCAACAACTGGTCGCCGGGCAAGCAACTGGACGAGCGCTACCAGACCAAGGATATCCACAGCCTGGTGGGGCGCGCGCGACAGGCCTGGCTGGAATACGCGCCGATGCGCCTGCAGAAGGCCGACGGCGGTGGACGGATCTACCGCAAGCTCGGTTACGGGCCGCTGCTGGATGTGTTCGTGCTGGACATGCGCAGCTACCGCGAAGCCAACGACGCCAACCTCGGCGCGGCCAAACCGTTCCTGGGGCGTGAGCAGTTGAATTGGCTCAAGCGCGAATTGAAGCAGTCCCGTGCCCAATGGAAAGTCATCGCCGCCGACATGCCCATTGGCCTGGGTGTGCCGGATGGCGAAGTCAGCCCCGGCGTGCCGCGCTGGGAAGCGGTCGCCAACGGTGACCCGGGCGCGGCCCAGGGGCGTGAACTGGAGGTCGCCGAACTGCTTGGCTACCTGCGCAAGCATCAGGTGCGCAACTACGTCTGGCTCACCGCCGACGTCCACTATTGCGCCGCCCATCACTACCACCCCGAACACGCCGCGTTCCAGGATTTCGAACCATTCTGGGAGTTCGTCGCCGGGCCATTGAACGCCGGCAGCTTCGGGCCCAACGCCCTGGACAAGACCTTTGGCCCGGAAGTGGTGTTCCAGAAAGCGCCCCCGGCCCAGAACACCTCGCCGTTCGCCGGGTATCAGTTCTTTGGCGAGGTGAACATCGACGGGCAGAGCGGGGAGATGAGCGTGGTGTTGCGGGACCTGGAAGGCGTGGCGGTGTTCGAGAAGAAGTTGCAGCCGGTTTGACTGTCAGTCGCGCCAGGAGCCTCTGTGGGAAAAGCCTCTGTGGGAGCAAAGCTTGCTCGCGATAACGGTATATCTGTCAATAAATGGCTGACTGACAGTCCGCTATCGCGAGCAAGCTTTGCTCCCACAAGGGGTACTTAAGATGGGTGTCTGTCAGTAGACATCCCGCCGATACCGCCCCTGCTCGATCAGCCGCTCCACTTCCTCGCGCCCCAGCACGTTGTTGAGCACGTGATCCACCCCGGATGCCATGCCCTGCAAGCTGCCGCAGACATAGATCACCGCGCCGTCGGCCAGCCATTGCTTGAGCAGCGCGGCCGATTCCAGCAGGCGGTCCTGGACGTAGACTTTCTGCTTCTGATCCCGGGAAAAGGCCAGGTCCAGGCGTTCCAGGTCGCCCGAGGTCACCCATTCCTGCAACTCATCGCGGCAGTGGAAATCGTGTTCGCGGTTGCGCTCGCCAAACAGCAGCCAGTTGCGCTGCATGCCCTCGGTGACGCGCGCCTTGAGCAGGCTGCGCAGGCCGGCCAGGCCGGTGCCGTTGCCCAGCAGGATCATCGGCACACCCTGGGCCGGCAGGTGGAAGCTGCTGTTGCGGCGCAGCCGCAGGCTGACGGCGCTGCCCAGTGGTGCGTGTTCGGTCAGCCAGCCGGAACCGACGCCCAGGCTGCCGTCGGCGTGACGTTCCTGGCGCACGATCAGTTCCAGTACGCCGTCGGCCGGGATCGAGGCGATGGAGTATTCGCGTATCGCCAGCGGTGCCAGCGCATCCACCAGCGCCTGGGCATGCAGGCCGACCAGATGGGCACGGTTTTCCGGCAGTTGGCGGGTCGCCAGGGCTTGATCGAGGCTCTGGGACAGGCCGTCGACTTGCACGCGCGCCTGGCCGGAGAGGCCGAGCCCGTCGAGGAAATGTTCGATGGCCCACAGGTCATTGCGCGGCAGGATTTCCACCAGGTCACCGGCCAGCCAACTGCTCGGCCTGGGGGCGGTGAGGCCCAGCAGGTATACCCCCGAGCCGCTGCTGTCGGGGTTGAGCAGGGTGCGCTGGCTGAGGCTCCAGTTTTCGAAGTTTGGCGCCTGCCAAGTGTCCAGCGGGGCTTGGCCGGTCAGCTCCGCCAATTGTTGTTGCCAGTGACGCAGGGCGTAAGGGTCGCCGCTGTCCACTTCCACCGGCGCGAACAGGGTCTTGCCGCCGTGTTCCGCCAGCCAGGCGTGCAGGCGCCGGGCGAAGCCGCAGAAGTGTTCATACTGCCGGTCGCCCAGGCCCAGCACCGAATACTGCAGACGCTCCAGGCTCAAGGCCTGGCCCAGCACCTTGCGTTCGAAACCGCGGGCACTGTCCGGCCCTTCGCCGTCGCCAAAGGTGCTGACGACAAACAGCGCATGGGTGGCGTCGTTCAGGTCCTGCTCACGCACACCGGCCAGTGGCTGGACCTTCACGGGCAAGCCGGCGGCCTGGAGTTGGCCGGCGGTCTGCCAGGCCAGTCGCTCGGCGAAACCGCTTTGGCTGGCGAAGCCGATCAGCCAGGCCGGCGCATTGCCCGGGTTGGCGATGAGGGCCTGACGGGCGTTTCTGACGTGGCGCTTCTTGCGGCGGCGGTCCAGGTACAGCAACCAGCCGGTGATGAAGAACAGCGGCATGGTCAGCGCGGCGACGGTCACCAGAATCCGCCCGACCAGGCCGAAGTAACTGCCGATATGCAGGGCATAGACACTGGTCAGCAACTGCGCCTTGAAGCTCTTGTCGCTGTAGCGGCTGTGCCGGCTGATGACGCCGGTGGCCGGGTCGAGGGTTAGCTGGTTCAGCGCCCGGTCGTGCGGCGAGTTTTTCAGCAGGTAGAACACGGTCGCCGGTTGTCCGGCCACGGGCGGCATGCGCACGTTATAGGCCGACAGCCCCGGGCCGGCGGCGCTGTAGATGCTGCTCCACATGGCCCGGTAATCGGCCACGGGCAGTGGGCCGCTTGGCGCCGGGCCACGATTGCGCACCCGTTCCTCTTTCGGTGAATCGGAGAGCAGGCGGGTCACGCCTTTGTTGTACCACTCGTAGGACCAGGTCAGCCCGGTCAGGGCCGCCAGTAGATAGAACACCAGGCACCAGGTGCCCGCCACGGAGTGCAGGTCCCAATTGAAGCTCCGACCTTTTTTCCCCCAGTCGAGGGTCAGCCAGGCGCGCCAGCTTTTCCATTGGCGCGGCCAACGCAGGTACAGTCCGGACAGGCAGAAAAACACCAGGATCAGCGTGCAGGCACCGGTGATTTGCCGACCGACATCATCCAGGGTCAGGACGCGGTGCAACCTGAGCATAAAACCGAAGAAGTCCTGGCCCGTCACATCGCCCATGAACTGCGCGTTGTAAGGGTTGAAATAGCGCATGGCGCCACGTTTTTCCCCAGCAGGCGCCGCAAAGATCACCCGCGCGGCGTTGCCGCTGTCGGTCTCGACCCAGAGCATGGCGACGGTCTTGCCGGAGGTGGCTTCGATCTGTTCCACCAGTTCGGCAGGCGGCAGGACGCCGGCCGGCTGTTTCTCGACCATCAGCACCTGCGGGTTCAAGGCCCGCAGGATTTCATCCTGGAACGACACCACCGCCCCGGTAACGCCCATCAACGCCAGGACCAGCCCGGCACTGATGCCGAAAAACCAGTGCAACTGGAACAGGGTTTTCTTCAACACGTCGCTCGCCTTGTTCATTTACTGTTCATCACGGCGTGCATTATGCCGTGTGTTATCGAGAAGCATTCATAAACACACCCAAAAGCCTCGATCATTTGCATGAGCGGGGCAGTGATGGCGTGAGCGAAGAATCCTGTGGGAGCGAGCCTGCTCGCGAAGAGGCCGGCACATCCAACATCTTCATTGACTGGAACACCGCATTCGCGAGCAAGCTTTGCTCCCACAGGTCCTGCTCAAACAGATCTGATGGGTGTACGACTGGGAGAGCCAGGTCGGCTGTTAGGCCGCCTCGCGGTGGACGTTGATCTCGGCGCCCCGTTAGCCGCGCTGGGCCATGGATGGCCCTTCGCGGCGGCCCACGGAGCAATGCCTTCGTTCAGGCATGCCGAGCCTAGGCGAGGCACCGAGTGGTGGGGCACAAGCGCTTTGGTTACTTTCGACTGGGCCGGCTTCCGGGCTTTTCGAAAGTGACCCGCTGTAAGAGCGGAACCGCCAGTAGCCGTTACCGCAGCAACGGATATGCACGCCAACCATCCAAAAAAAACGGCGCTTTCCATTTCTGGAAAAAGCGCCGTTTTTCATTACGCAACAGGGCAAGAACTATAAGCTCAAGCGCCCAAACACATCACACGTAAAACGATTTCAGCGGCGGAAAGCCATTGAATTCCACCGCGCTATAGCTAGTGGTATAGGCCCCGGTCGACAGCCAATACAGGCGATCCCCAATAGCCAGGTTCAACGGCAACCCGTACTTGTAGTTTTCATACATGATGTCGGCGCTGTCACAGGTAGGCCCGGCGATGACCACTTCTTCCATCTCGCCTTTCTTCTCGGTCCAGATCGGGAACTTGATGGCTTCGTCCATGGTTTCGATCAGGCCGGAGAACTTGCCCACATCCGTGTACACCCAACGCTCGACGGCGGTACGGGACTTGCGCGCCACCAGCACCACTTCGCTGACCAGGATACCGGCGTTGGCGATCAACGAACGGCCCGGCTCCAGGATGATTTCCGGCAGGTCGTCGCCGAAGTCTTCCTTGAGGAAGCGGATGATTTCCTCGGCGTAGGTTTCCAGGCTGTTGGTACGGGTGATGTAGTTGGCCGGGAAGCCGCCACCCATGTTGATCAGCTTCAGGACGATGCCGTCTTCTTCCTTCAGACGCTCGAAGATCACCTTGACCTTGGCGATGGCCGCGTCCCAGACGCTGATGTCGCGTTGTTGCGAGCCGACGTGGAACGAAATGCCGTACGGCACCAGGCCCAGGTCGCGGGCCAGGATCAGCAGGTCCATGGCCATGTCGGTCTGGCAGCCGAACTTGCGCGACAACGGCCAGTCAGCGGTGGTCGAGCCTTCGGTGAGGATCCGTACATAGACTTTCGAGCCCGGCGCGGCCTTGGCGATGTTGCGCAGGTCGGCTTCGGAGTCGGTGGCATACAGGCGCACGCCCTTCTCGTAGAAGTAGCGAATGTCGCGGGATTTCTTGATGGTGTTGCCGTAGCTGATCTGGTCCGGGCCGACGCCACGGCTCATGACCTTATCCAGCTCATAGATCGAGGCGATGTCGAAGTTCGAGCCTTTATCCTTGAGCAGGTCGATGATTTCCACCGCCGGGTTGGCCTTGACGGCGTAGTAGACCTTGGCGAATTCGAAACCGGCGCGCAGGTCGTCATAGGCCTTGGAGATCATCGCGGTGTCGATCACCACGAACGGGGTTTCCTGCTTGTCGGCGAACGCTTTCATTTTCTGGAAGGTTTCGCGCGCGAAATAATCTTCGACCTGGATCGACATACTTGGGACTCCTACTGGCAAACATCAGGATCAATGGGTGTGAGGGCAAGCAGCCCTCGTGAACGTCCTCCGTATCCCCACTTTGGTTCGCCTACTTCCCAAGGCATGTCGCCGAAAGCAAAAAGGCCACGGGATGCGTGATTCCCTTGGCCTTGCTGTCTCGTCGTCAGTACTTGAGCCGGATGGATCGTTTCCAGCATGGACGTTCGGCGCGAACTTTAGGGCGTGAGGGGCCTGAGATCAACTAAAAATGTCGCGTTTTTGCACACATCCGTCGTGCGGCCCGCGACAGCTCATGATGTAACCGACCTGCGTGACAGATTGATGTTCCCTTGGATTGGTATTCGACCTTGCTCAATATGGCTTTTGCCTTTGTGGCGAGGGGATTTATCCCCGCTGGGCTGCGCAGCAGCCCCATCCGGTTGGTTCGTCCTATCTGAATAAGCGTGTTGCCAGAGTTTTGGGGCTGCTTCGCAGCCCAACGGGGATAAATCCCCTCGCCACAAGCAAGCTCCCTCGCCACAAAAGCAGTCGTGGCCGATCAGGCCAACGCAGTCTCGGCCGGCGAGACAATGCTGGTCTTGCCCCCGCGCGAACGTCCGGAGCTCAGGTACTCGGCAATCGATTCCTGGGTCACTTCGCCGAGGAATACCCGCTCGGCATCCAGCACCGGCAGCCACGAGCGGTTGAACTCGTACATGCGCGACAGCAGGATCCGCAGATGTTCGTCGTAGACGGCGGTGGCGTTGAATTCGCGCAGGTATTGTCCGCAGGTGCCGGTCTGGCGGTGCAGGTCGCGACGGCGTACATACCCCAGGGCCTTGTTCTCGGCACAGGTGACCACCACGTAGCGACGGTCATGTTCGTCCATCAACTCCAGTGCCTCACCCACTGGCGTCTCGGGGCTGACCGACGGAGCGTTGTCCGCCGCGTCTTCGGCCTTGACCAGCAGCAGGCGCTTGAGCGTGCTGTCCTGGCCGACGAAGCTGCTGACGAACTCGTCGGCCGGATGCGCCAGCAGCGTGTCCGGGTGATCGAACTGGACCAGCTTGCCAGCGCGGAAGATCGCAATCTTGTCCCCCAGCTTGATCGCTTCGTCGATGTCGTGGCTGACCATGATCACGGTCTTGTTCAGCGCCCGTTGCATCTCGAAGAACTCGTTCTGGATCATCTCGCGGTTGATCGGGTCGACCGCGCCGAAGGGTTCGTCCATCAGCAGCAGCGGCGCATCGGCCGCCAGGGCACGGATCACGCCGATTCGTTGCTGTTGGCCACCGGACAGTTCACGGGGGTAGCGATGCAGGTACTGCTTGGGTTCGAGCTTGATCATGCTCATCAGCTCGCGGGCGCGGTCGTGGCATTTCTGCTTGTCCCAGCCGAGCAGGCGCGGGACGACGGTGATGTTTTCCTCGATGGTCATGTTCGGAAACAGGCCGATCTGCTGGATCACATAGCCGATGTTGCGGCGCAGGGTCACTTCGTCCAGGCCGGTGGTGTCTTCGCCGTTGATCAACACCTTGCCCGAGGTCGGCGGGATCAGGCGATTGATCATCTTCAGCGTGGTGCTTTTGCCACAGCCCGACGGCCCGAGGAACACGCAGATCTCGCCTTCGTTGACGGTCAGGTTCACCGAGTCCACGGCCTTGACGTCTTTGCCGTTGCTCTTGAAGGTTTTGCTGAGGTTTTGAAGTTCGATCATTTGAGGAGTCCTTTTGGGGTCAGCGAGCGTTGCAGCCATTGCAGAAGCAGGTCGGCGAAGATGGCCAGGAGACTGACCAGCACGGCGCCGACGATCAGCATCGACATGTCGCTGCGGCTGATGGAAGCGAGGATGAGCACGCCCAGGCCACCGGCACCGATGGTGGCGGCGATGGTCATGACGCCGATGTTCATGACCACGGCGGTGCGCACGCCGGCCAGGATCACCGGCACGGCGATGGGCAGTTCGACCATGCGCAGGCGCTGGGCGAAGGTCATGCCGATGCCACGGGCGGCCTCACGGATACCCGGTTCGACGCCGGTCAAGGCCAGGTAGGTGTTGCGCATGATCGGCAACAGCGAATAGAGAAACACCGCGGTGATCGCCGGCATCGGGCCCAGGCCTTGGCCGAACTTGGAATAGAACGGCAACAGCAGGCCGAACAGCGCAATCGACGGAATTGTCAGCAGCACCGTGGCGCTGGCCTGCAATGGGCCGGCGAGCGTCGGGAAGCGGGTCATGAAGATGCCCAGCGGCACACCGACAACAATGGCCAGGGTCACGGCGATGCCCACCAGGGTGATGTGCTGCCAAGTCAGGTGCAGTACCAGCGGCCAGTCCAGATGGGAAAAGGCGTCAAGAAAATCCATGGCTTTTCCTCCAGGTCATTGGGTTGAGAGCAGCGAATGCTGGCGCAGGAAATCAGCGGCAACGGTGGAAGGGCTTTCGTGGTTGACGTCCACGCGGGCGTTGAGCTGGCGCATGGTTGAGTCGTCGAACAGTTCGGCCAGGGGCTTGAGCTGCGCGGCCAGTTGCGGGTGCGTGTCGAGGTACGCCTGGCGCACCACCGGCGCGGCGGTGTAGTCGGGGAAGTAATGCTTGTCGTCTTCGAGCAACTTCAGCTTGAACGCGTTCAACCGGCCGTCGGTGGTGTACACCAGGCCGGCGAATACCTGGCCGTTGCGCAGGGCGGTGTAGACCAGGCCGGCGTCCATCTGCCGGATGTTCTTGCGGGTCAGGTTCATGCCGTATTGCTCGACCATGCCCGCCAGGCCATCGGAGCGGTTGGCGAACTCGGTGTCCAGGGCCACCAGATGGTTGTCATCGGCTTCGGCCTGCAGCACCGTGTTCAACTGGCTGATGCTGTTGATCTGCGGGTATTGGCGGGCGATTTTTTCCGGCAGGGCCAGGGCGTAGGTGTTGCTGAATTTCGACGGCGTCAGCCAGACCAGGCCTTTTTTCGCATCGAGTTCTTTCACCCGGGCGTAGGATTGGGCGCTGTCGAGTTTCTCCGTGACATGGTTGTAGGCCACCAGTGACACACCGGTGTATTCCCAGAGCATGTCCAGTTGCCCGGTTTCATGGGCGCTGCGGGCCAGGTTGCTGCCCAGGCCGCCGGTGATCTGCGCGTCGTAGCCCTTGCTGCGCAGGTATTGCGCGGTGATTTCCGCCAGCAGCGTCTGCTCGGTGAACACCCGGGCGCCAAGGCGAATCAGCGGTTTTTCAGCGGCTTGGGCGAATCCTGCGAACAGCAGGACGCAGCCCAGTATCAAGCTCAACTTCTTCATAAACGATTTCCTTTATCCAGCCGGGCTTATGACGGTCGCAGACCGCGTTCCAGCCAGAGACGGCTGGCCAGTGTCACCAGGCCGTCGAGCAGCAGCGCCAGCAGGGCGGTGCAGGCCGCGCCGAGCAACAGCTGCGGCTGGTTGTTCAAGGCGATGCCGGGGAAGATCAGGCTACCGAGGCTGTTGGCGCCGATCAGGAACGCCAGGGGCGCGGTGCCGACGTTGATCGCCAGGGCCACGCGCACGCCACCGACGATGATCGGCACGGCGTTGGGCAACTCGACTTTCCACAGCACCTGGCGCGGGGTCATGCCGATGCCGACGGCGGCTTCCTTGAGGGAGCCCTGGACGTTTTTCAGGCCTTCATAGGTGTTGCGCACGATGGGTAACAGCGAGGCGAGGAACAGGGCGAAGATGGCGGGACCGCTGCCGATGCCCAGGATGCCCAGGGCGATGGCCAGCACGGCCAGGGGCGGCACGGTGTTACCGATGTTGAACACTTGCATGAAGCGTTCGGCGCGCCCGACCAGGCCGGGGCGGCTGAGGGCGATGCCGGCGGGGATGCCCACGAGCAGGGCCGCCAGCATGGAGGCCAGGACAAGCAGCAGGTGCGCTTGCAGGTAGAACAGCAGATCGTCGTGGTAGCGTTGGATCGTATCGATGCCGATCCAGTGGACCAACAGGGCCAGGAGCGCGACGACGACCGCACCCCCGATAAGCCCTTTGCCATAGCGGATAGCCACAGGCGGACTCCTTTGTCTTTCAGTCGGCGCACGCGTTCCTGGGCGGCAAACCATCACTGGTTGCCGGGAAAACGTTCGCGAGAAGCAGCTCTTTTCATACCGGTAAAACGGCAGGTAAATCGAGCCATGAGCGCAGCCTCGTCAGGCTAACTTGCTGATTTTTCAGCCCCTGACGAATAGCCGTAACAGGGGGGTGGACGCCTCCACGCGGCAAAAGGTTCCCATGCTGGGGAAGATCTGGCCACCCTGGATGTGCTCAACGGTTCGGTTCCTGGCACAAGTTGAGCTATAATCGCCGCCCTTTTTTGAATCACCTGCCAGGCGATTTCCCATGACCAAACAGGCCGCCGAAGTCGCGAAACGCCGCACTTTCGCCATTATCTCCCACCCCGATGCCGGTAAGACCACCATCACCGAGAAGCTCTTGCTGATGGGCAAGGCGATTGCGGTCGCCGGCACGGTGAAGTCTCGCAAATCCGACCGCCATGCCACCTCCGACTGGATGGAAATGGAAAAGCAACGGGGTATTTCCATTACCACGTCGGTCATGCAGTTTCCGTATCGCGATCACATGATCAACCTGCTCGACACCCCGGGCCACGAAGACTTCTCCGAAGACACCTACCGCACCCTGACGGCAGTGGACTCGGCCTTGATGGTCCTCGACGGTGGTAAAGGCGTCGAGCCACGGACCATCGCGCTGATGGACGTCTGCCGTCTGCGGGACACGCCGATCGTCAGCTTCATCAACAAACTCGACCGCGACATCCGCGACCCGATCGAACTGCTCGACGAGATCGAAGCGGTCCTGAAGATCAAGGCCGCGCCGATCACCTGGCCGATCGGTTGCTACCGCGACTTCAAGGGCGTGTACCACCTGGCCGACGACTACATCATCGTCTACACCGCCGGTCACGGGCATGAGCGCACCGACGTCAAGATCATCGAGAAACTCGACTCCGATGAAGCGCGCGCGCACCTGGGCGACGAGTACGACCGTTTCGTCGACCAGTTGGAACTGGTGCAGGGCGCCTGCCATGAGTTCAACCAGCAGGAATTCATCGACGGTCAACTGACCCCGGTGTTCTTCGGTACCGCCCTGGGCAACTTCGGTGTGGACCATGTGCTCGACGCCGTGGTCAATTGGGCCCCGCGCCCGCTGGCCCGTGTCGCCAACGAGCGCACCGTGGAGCCGGTGGAAGAGAAGTTCGCAGGCTTCGTGTTCAAGATCCAGGCGAACATGGACCCCAAGCACCGCGACCGCATCGCCTTCATGCGCATCTGTTCCGGCAAATACGAAAAAGGCATGAAGATGCGCCATGTGCGCACCGGCAAGGACGTGCGCATCGGCGACGCCTTGACCTTCTTCTCCTCGGAACGCGAGCAACTGGAAGAAGCCTTTGCTGGCGACATCATCGGCCTGCATAACCACGGCACCATCCAGATCGGCGATACCTTCACCGAAGGCGAAACCCTGGGCTTCACCGGCATCCCGCACTTCGCCCCGGAACTGTTCCGCCGCGTGCGCCTGAAGGACCCGCTCAAGTCCAAGCAACTGCGCCAGGGCCTCCAGCAACTGGCCGAAGAAGGCGCCACCCAGGTGTTCTTCCCGGAGCGCAGCAACGACATCATCCTCGGCGCCGTCGGTGTGCTGCAGTTCGACGTCGTCGCCAGCCGCTTGAAAGAGGAATACAAGGTCGAGTGCTCCTACGAGCCGATCACCGTGTACTCCGCTCGTTGGATCGAATGCGACGACAAGAAGAAACTCGAGGAATTCTCCAACAAGGCCGTGGAAAACCTCGCGCTGGACGGCGGCGGTCACCTGACCTACCTAGCCCCCACCCGGGTCAACCTGGCGCTGATGGAAGAGCGCTGGCCGGACGTGAAATTCCGCGCGACGCGCGAGCATCACTAAGCGCTGAGTGTTGAAACCGAAACCCCGTTGCGAAAGCTGCGGGGTTTTTTATGGCCTGCCCCATATCCTGGGCATATATAACTCACTGTGGGAGCAAAGCTTGCTCGCGATAGCGGTGGGTCAGCTTGCCCGGATGTTGGATGTACTGGCCTCTTCGCGAGCAGGCTCGCTCCCACACTGGATCTTCAGTGGGCAAGAAACTTGTGTTTGGCACAGATCCCTCTGTGGGAGCGAGCTTGCTCGCGATAGCGGTGGGTCAGCTTGCCAGGATGTTGGATGTGCTGGCCTCTTCGCGAGCAAGCCCGCTCCCACACTGGATCTTCAGTGGGCAAGAAACTTGTGTTTGGCACAGATCCCCTGTGGGAGCGAGCTTGCTCGCGAAAGCGGCGGGTCAGCTTGCCTGGATGTTGGATGTGCCGCCGTCATCGCGAGCAGGCTCGCTCCCACACTGGTCTTGTGTCAGTCCTCAATCTCCCGGTTATCCATAGCCCCTGTGGATTTTCAGTGGGCAAGAAACTTGTGTTGGGCACAGATCCCTCTGTGGGAGCAAAGCTTGCTCGCGATGGCGGTGGGTCAGCTTGCCCGGATGTTGGATGTGCCGCCGTCATCGCGAGCAGGCTCGCTCCCACACTGGTCTTGTGTCAGTCCTCAATCTCCCGGTTATCCATAGCCCCTGTGGATTTTCAGTGGGCAAGAAACTTGTGTTGGGCACAGATCCCTCTGTGGGAGCAAAGCTTGCTCGCGATAGCGGGGTGTTGAATGTACTGGCGCCATCGCGGGCAAGCCTTGCTCCCACATGGGGTCCTGGCGTTAGTAGGTTTGGAGATAACGCTTATTCGAAACCAATCTGCCGGGCGGGGGCATTTATGGTGGTTCGGCAGCGTCCTATCTGGTGAACCGGCCTGTTCAGAACTAGATTTTCTTGAGCGCCGTCAGGCCCCGGCTTTATCCGGAAAAGAAGGAAGTGGCTATGAACAAGCTTCTACGCATGATGTTTTTGCTGAAGGTGTTGGTGATGCTGTCCCTGGGCTCCACGGCTGCGTGGGCCGAATGCGATGAGCATGAGAAGCACGCGTCGAGTGGCTCGGTGGTTCAAGGTGAGTTGATGCTGGCGGCAGCGGATTCGGATTCCGACGAGCAGGATGATGGCGACTCGAGTCCAGACGAGCCGGACGATGACGGAGCGCCCTCCGACGAGAGTGGAGACATGGGGGAAGAGGAGGGCGATAGCCAGACTTAAGACCCTTGGAAAAAAAAGCCCTCCTACCCGATCAAACAGCTGGTCGGGGGAGGGTTTTTTCATGTGTCAGGCTGATACACCGGGGAGGCTGTTTTGGGGGCCGCTTCGCGGCCCAGCGGGAGCAAGCTCCCTCGCCACAAGGGCTTTTCTGCCTTCAGTGCTTTGCTGCCTTTTAGCCTTACGCCGCACCTTCGAGGAACTGCTCGGCGTAATGACACGCCACCTGCCGGTTATCCAGCAAACGCAAGGCCGGCTCTTCAGTCTTGCAACGCTCGGTGGCGTACGGGCAGCGCTTGTGGAAGGCGCAGCCGGACGGCGGGTTGAGCGGGTTGGGCAGTTCGCCGACGATCTTGATCTTCGGCTTGTTCGGGTCCGGGTGGATGGTCGGGGTGGCCGACAGCAGCGCCTGGGTGTACGGGTGCAGCGGGCGGCTGTAGATGGACTCGTTGGGGCCCATTTCCACCGGACGGCCGAGGTACATCACCATCACGTCGTCGGCCACGTGCTGCACCACCGCCAGGTTGTGGGAAATGAACACGTAGGCGGTGTTGAATTCCTGCTGCAGGTCCATGAACAGGTTCAGCACCTGAGCCTGGATCGACACGTCCAGCGCCGACGTCGGTTCATCCGCCACCAGCACCTTGGGTTGCAGCATCATGGCGCGGGCCAGGGCGATGCGTTGGCGCTGGCCACCGGAGAACATGTGCGGGTAGCGCTGGTAATGCTCGGGGCGCAGGCCCACCTGCTTCATCATGGCCTGGACTTTTTCCCGTCGCTCGGTGGCCGACAGGCTGGTGTTGATCAGCAACGGCTCGGCTAACTGATCACCGATTTTCTGCCGTGGGTTGAGGGACGCGTAGGGGCTCTGGAACACCATCTGCACGTCTTTACGCAATTGCTTGCGTTCGGCCTTGTTGGCGCCGGTCACTTCCTGGCCGGCGATTTTCAGGGAGCCGGAGGACGGCTCTTCGATCAGCGTCAGGGCCCGGGCGAGGGTGGATTTGCCGCAACCGGATTCGCCGACCACGGCCAGGGTCTTGCCGGCTTCGAGTTCGAACGACACACCGTTGAGGGCGCGCACGGTCGCATGGCCCTTGAACATGCCGCGGGACACTTCGTAATGACGGGTCAGGTCACGGGCGGTAAGTACGACGGCCATCACGCCACCTCCTGGTTCAGCGGGTAGAAGCAGCGGGCGAGGCTGTTGGATTTCGGATCGAGGGCCGGGCGTTGTTGACGGCAGTTGTCCTGCACGTACGGGCAGCGCGGCGACAGCAGGCAGCCTTGTGGACGGTCGTAGCGACCGGGTACGATGCCGGGCAAGGTCGCCAGGCGCTCGGCGCCCATGCTGTGCTCTGGAATCGCCGCCAGCAGCGCTTCGCTGTAGGGGTGGGCCGGAATGTCGAACAGCTGCGGCACCTGGCCCACTTCCACGGCTTGGCCGGCGTACATCACGCACACGCGCTGGGCGGTTTCAGCCACCACCGCGAGGTCGTGGGTGATCAGCACCAGGCCCATGTCCTGTTCTTTTTGCAGGGCCAGCAGCAGGTCCATGATCTGCGCCTGGATGGTCACGTCCAGGGCGGTGGTCGGTTCGTCGGCGATCAGCAGCTTCGGCTCGCCGGCAATCGCCATGGCAATCGCCACACGCTGGCTCATGCCGCCGGACAGTTGATGCGGGTAGGCGTCCATGCGGCTGGCGGCGCCGGGGATCTCGACTTTTTCCAGCAGTTCGATGGCGCGCTTGCGGGCGGCCTTGCCGGACATCTTCAGGTGCAGGCGCAGCACTTCTTCGATCTGGAAACCCACGGTGTAGCTGGGATTGAGCGCGGTCATCGGGTCCTGGAAGACCATCGCCAGGTCCTTGCCGACGATCTGCCGGCGCTGGCGGTTGCTCAGCTTGAGCATGTTCTTGCCGTCGAAGTTCAGCGCGTCGGCGGTGACGATGCCGGGGTGCTCGATCAGGCCCATCAGCGCCATCATGGTCACGGATTTACCCGAGCCCGATTCGCCGACGATCGCCAGGACTTCGCCTTTTTCCACGCTCAGGTCGAGGCCGTCGACCACCGGCACGGCGGTGGCGTCGCCGAAGCGGACGTTGAGATTCTTGATTTCTAGCAGTGACATGGGAATCTCCTCAGGCGGCATTCTTGAGTTTCGGGTCCAGCGCATCGCGCAGCCCGTCGCCCATCAGGTTGATTGCCAGCACGCTGAGCAAAATGGTCAAGCCAGGCAGGCTCACGACCCACCAGGCGCGTTCGATGTAGTCGCGGGCCGAAGCCAGCATGGTGCCCCACTCCGGGGTCGGCGGCTGCACGCCGAGGCCGAGGAAGCCCAGGGCGGCGGCGTCGAGGATCGCCGAGGAAAAGCTCAGCGTTGCCTGGACGATCAGCGGTGCCATGCAGTTGGGCAGCACGGTGATGAACATCAGGCGCGGCAGGCCGGCACCGGCCAGGCGGGCGGCGGTCACGTAGTCGCGGTTCAGTTCGCCCATCACGGCGGCACGGGTCAGGCGCACGTAGGACGGCAACGAGACGATGGCGATGGCGATCACGGTGTTGATCAGGCCTGGGCCGAGGATGGCGACGATCGCCACGGCCAGCAGCAGCGAAGGCAGGGCGAGCATGATGTCCATCAAACGCATGATGGTCGGGCCGAGCAGGCGCGGGAAAAATCCGGCGAACAGCCCCAGCAGGATGCCCGGGATCAGCGACATCACCACCGACGACAAGCCGATCAGCAGCGACAGGCGCGAACCCTGGATCAGGCGCGACAGCAAGTCACGGCCCAGCTCGTCGGTGCCCAGCAGGAACTGGATCTGCCCGCCTTCAAGCCACGCCGGCGGCGTCAGCAGGAATTCGCGGTACTGCTCGCTCGGGTCGTGAGGCGCGACCCACGGCGCGAAGAGCGCGCAGAACACGATCAAGGTCATGAACAGCAGCCCGGCCACGGCGCCCTTGTTGCGGGAAAACGCGTGCCAGAATTCTTTGTACGGGGATGGGTACAGCAGGCTTTGATCGACTGCTACCGCGGTAGTTGGAGTACTCATGGTTTTGATCTCAGCGCTGGTGACGGATGCGTGGGTTGGCAAAGCCGTAGAGGATGTCCACGACGAAGTTGACCAGAATCACCAGGCAGGCGATTAACAGGATGCCGTTCTGCACCACGGGATAGTCCCGGGCGCCGATGGCTTCGATCAGCCACTTGCCGATGCCCGGCCAGGAGAAGATCGTTTCGGTCAGGACCGCACCGGCCAGCAGCGTGCCGACTTGCAGGCCGACCACGGTCAGCACCGGGATCAGCGCGTTGCGCAGGCCGTGCACGAACACCACGCGCGACGGCGACAGGCCTTTGGCGCGGGCGGTGCGGATGTAGTCTTCGCGCAGCACTTCGAGCATCGAAGAGCGGGTCATGCGGGCGATCACCGCCAACGGAATGGTGCCCAGCACGATGGCCGGCAGGATCAGGTGATGCAGCGCATCGAGAAACGCGCCCGGCTCATCGGCCAGCAGCGTGTCGATCAGCATGAAGCCGGTTTTCGGCTCGATGTCGTAGAGCAGGTCGATCCGTCCCGACACCGGCGTCCAGCCCAGGGACACCGAGAAGAACATGATCAGGATCAGGCCCCACCAGAAGATCGGCATCGAATACCCCGCCAGGGAGATGCCCATCACCCCATGGTCGAACAGGGACCCTCGCTTGAGTGCCGCGATCACCCCGGCCAGCAGGCCCAGGATACCGGCGAACAACAGCGCGGCCATGGACAGTTCCAGGGTCGCGGGAAATAGTGAACTGAACTCGGTCCATACGCTTTCACGGGTACGCAGCGATTCGCCGAGGTCGCCGTGGGCCAGTTTGCCGATGTAGTCCAGGTACTGGGCATACAGCGGTTTGTTGAGGCCAAGGCGTTCCATTGCCTGTGCATGCATTTCGGGATCGACCCGACGTTCGCCCATCATCACTTCCACGGGGTCGCCGGGGATCATGCGAATCAACGCGAAGGTCAGCAAGGTGATGCCGAAGAACGTGGGGATCAATAATCCCAGTCGGCGGGCAATAAAACTAAACATCTTCAGGTGTACCTCATCAGCCGGTTAGGCGTGCCCGGCAATCCCTGGGGTAGGGGCGCCGGGCGTCTTCTTATCTACTTCACCTGGGTGGTGGCGAAGTTGTTGGTGGTGAGCGGGCTAATCACGTAGCCCTCTACGTTGTTGCGCATTGCAGTGAACATGCGGGTGTGGGCCATGCTGATCCAGGGTTGGTCCTGGTTGAAAATCACCTGGGCCTGTTCATAGAGCTTGATGCGCTCCTCGGGGTTCACTGTGGCGCGAGCCTGGTCGATCAGCGCCTGGAATTTCTCGTTGCACCAACGCGCGTAGTTTTCGCCGTTCTTGGCGGCCTCGCAACTGAGCATAGGCGTCAGGAAGTTGTCCGGGTCGCCGTTGTCGCCCGCCCATCCGGCGGACACCATGTCGTGCTCGCCGTTTTTCGCGCGCTTGAGCATTTCGCCCCATTCCATCACGCGGATGTCGACCTTGATCCCGACCTTGGCCAGGTCCGCCTGCATCATCTGCGCGCCGAGCATCGGGTTGGGGTTGGTCGGGCCGCCGCCGTTGCGGGTGAACAGGGTGAACACGGTGCCTTGCGGCACGCCGGCTTCCTTGAGCAGCTGGCGAGCCTTGTCCAGGTCGCGGGTCGGGTTCTTCAGGTCGTGGTTGAAGCCCAGCAGGGTCGGCGGGTACGGGTTGACCGCTGCGGTGGCGTTGCCCTTGCCGAACAGCGCGTTGACGTAGGCCTCCTTGTCGAACGCCAGGTCGATGGCTTTGCGCACCCGCACGTCGCTCATGTATTTGTGGCTGGTATTCATGGCGGTGTAGGAGACGGTCATCGCGTCCAGCTCGGCGACCTTCAGGTTCGGGTCTTTCTTGATGCTGGGGATGTCATCGGGTTTTGGATACAGCGCGATCTGGCACTCGTTGGTCTTGAGCTTCTGCATGCGCACGTTGTTGTCGGTGGCGATGGCCAATACCAGCGCATCGGCCGGCGGCTTGCCCCGGAAGTAGTCCGGGTTGGCCTTGAAGCGAACCTGGGCGTCCTTGTTGTAGCGCTGGAAGACGAACGGCCCGGTGCCGACTGGCTTGCTGTTGAGATCGCCGGTCTTGCCGGCCTTGAGCAACTGGTCAGCGTATTCGGCCGGGTAGATCGACGAGAAGGCCATGGCGATGTCAGCCAGGAACGGCGCTTCGCGACGGGTCAGGCTGAACTTGACCGTGTGTTCGTCGACTTTCTCGACGCTCTTGAGCAGTTCCTTGAAGCCCATGCTTTCAAAGTAGGGGAAGCCCACGCTCGACAGTTTGTGCCACGGGTGGTTCGGGTCCAGCTGGCGCTGGAAGCTCCAGACCACGTCGTCGGCGTTCATGTCGCGGGTCGGCTTGAAGTATTCGGTGGTGTGGAACTTGACGCCCTTGCGCAGGTGGAAGGTGTACGTCAGGCCATCGTCACTGATGTCCCAGGATTCGGCCAGGGCCGGAATCACTTCGGTGGTGCCGGGCTTGAAATCGGCCAGGCGATTGAAAATGGTTTCCGCCACGGCGTCGGCGGTGACTGCAGTCGTGTATTGGACCATGTCGAAGCCTTCCGGGCTGGCTTCTGTGCAAACCACCAGGGGTTTGGCCGTGGCGCCAACGGCGACACTCAGCAACGCGGCGGCGATGACGGCGCGTAGGGGAATCATGTTCATCGTCAATCCTCTGCAATCGGGTAATTGGCAAAAGACCGGACGGGCGACCTTGTGAGTCGACCGCCCGGTGGCAGTTTAGAGAATGTTGAACGGGATGGTGGTGACCAGGCGGAACTCGTTGATGCTGCCATCGAGCTGATTACGGCTGGAGCGGTGTTCTGTGTAGGTGGCACGGATCGCCGTGGCCTTCAGAGGACCGCTTTGTACGGCGTAGGAAGCGCCGACGCCGGTTTCATAGTGGTTTTCATCGTTCAGGCCGCGCACGTCATAGGCGGTGCCGGTGTAGTGGGTGCCGTCGATGCCCCAGCCGCGAGCGCGGTAGACGTTGAACTTCAGGCCTGGCACGCCATATTCGGCCATGTTGATGCCGTAGGCGATCTGGAAGGATTTCTCGTTCGGGCCGTTGAAGTCCGACAGCAGGGAGTTGGCCAGGTAGATGCCGTTGGTTTCGTGCAGGTAGTCGAAGTATTCGTTACCGTTCACGGCCTGGTAAGAGAAGGTCAAGCTGTGAGCCTGGTGGGTCAGGCCCAACGACAGAGAGTAGGTATCGTTGTCGATTTCACCCATCTCTTTTTTGCCTTCATCCACGGTCTTGTAGTAGTTCAGACCGGTCGTCAGCGCCAGCACCGATGCGTCGCCCAACTCGTGGGTGGCGCCGAAGTAGTACTGGTTCCAGAAATCTTCGACCTTGGACGCGTACAGGCTGGTCTTCAGGCTCTTGAGCGGCTGATAGTTCAGGCCGACGACGCTGACCTTATCGGTTTCAGCATTGTTGTTGGTGTATTCGGAGCGGAATTTCGACAGGCTCTGTTCGGTCCGTGGAGATACGCGGTCAAACACGCCGGCGTCGAACGAGAGGTTGCTGAACTCTTCGCTGTGCAGGCTTACACCTTCGAAGCTCGAAGGCAGCGCACGGTTGCCGATCACATCGACGATCGGGGTACTGAAGTTCTGGCGACCGGCGGTCAGCGTGGTATTGGAAACCCGCG
This sequence comes from Pseudomonas sp. A25(2017), assembly GCF_002001065.1. Lineage (NCBI taxonomy): Bacteria > Pseudomonadati > Pseudomonadota > Gammaproteobacteria > Pseudomonadales > Pseudomonadaceae > Pseudomonas > Pseudomonas sp. A25(2017). The sequence continues at coordinate 156,810 of NZ_MUOA01000061.1, forward strand.
CCTTGACGTTGGCCAGGCCCAGCTTGCTCCATTGGTCCACGGCCTCGCCGTTGTTCTCGGCCAGCGTACGGTTGCCGCCGTTGGCGATATCCTTGCGGCTGCGGTCCAAGACCACGGCGTTGTAGGCAGCGACTTCGGTACTGAAGCCTACGGTGCCTTGGGTAAAGCCCGAGGTGTAATTGAGGATGGTGCCCTGAACCCAGTTGATACGACGATCGGTGGGACGTGTCTCGCCGTGTTTCTGGTAACTGAAATTGCCCCGTTTCAGCAGCTCGTTGGCGTACCAGTTACGCGTGGTGCCTGACAGGCTTTGGCCATCGAGGAAACCCTTGGCTTCGGATTGGGCGCTGGTGCTCGCCAGTTCGGTCGGAACGAAATCCTGGCTCTGGGATTCTGCGAACGCTGTTGCGCTAATGCTGCTGATGGCCAGGGCCAGTATCGCGGTGCTGCTCAGTTTCATGGGTAACGCTCCTTTTCTTTCTTTTTAATGCCGTTCTTTTTTGGTGATACGGCTATCGGTTTTTGCAACTCATTCACAGCTAGCAAACGTTTGCATGGCGCCTGATCGGCGAATTCAGGCAAGACGTCTGCGTGAGGGCTTCCAAAGGAAACCCTCGCTGTGTGGCTATACGGTTATGGGTTCAGGCTGACGCCCGAGAACACGTTACGACCGAAGGGGCTGACTTTGAACCCTTCGACTTTGGCACTCAGCGGCTGGTTGACCGTCGAGTGGGCAACAGGGGTGATCGGCACTTGCTGCTTGAGCAACTGCTGGGCCTGTTTGTAGAGCACGGTGCGCTGGTCGCGGTCGGTGACGACCTTGGCCTGCTTGATCAGCTTGTCGTAGTCCTGGTCACACCACATGGAGTAGTTGTTGCCACCAATGGCATCGCAGCTGTACAGCGTGCCCAACCAGTTGTCCGGGTCCCCGTTGTCGCCGGTCCAGCCGATCAGGCTGATGTCGTGCTCGCCGTTCTTGGTGCGCTTGATGTACTCGCCCCATTCATAGCTGACGATCTTCACCTTCAGACCGATCTTCGCCCAGTCGGCCTGGAGCATTTCGGCCATCAGCTTGGCGTTGGGGTTGTACGGGCGCTGCACGGGCATGGCCCAGAGGGTGATTTCGGTGCCTTCCTTGACCCCGGCGGCCTTGAGCAGCTCCTTGGCTTTTTCCGGGTTGTAGGGCACGTCCTTGATGGTGTCGTCGTAAGACCATTGGGTCGGCGGCATGGCGTTCTGCGCCAGTTGCCCCGCGCCCTGATACACGGCATTGAGAATGCCTTGCTTGTTCACCGCCATGTCCAGCGCCCGGCGCACGTCGACCTGGTCGAACGGCTTGTGGCGGGTGTTATAGGCGATGTAGCCCAGGTTGAAGCCGGGCTTCTCGATCAGCTGCAACTTGGGGTCGTTCTTCAAGGCTGGTACGTCGGCCGGACGCGGATGCAGGGTGACCTGGCATTCGTTGGCCTTGAGCTTCTGCACCCGCACCGAGGCGTCGGTGTTGATGGAGAAGATCAGGTTGTTCAGCTTGACCCGTTCCGGCGCCCAGTACTGCTGGTTGGCAACGTAGCGGATGTTGGAGTCTTTCTGGTAACTCTTGAACTCGAACGGCCCGGTGCCGATCGGCTTCTGGTTGATGTCGCTCGGTTTGCCGTTCTTGAGCAACTGGTCGGCGTATTCGGCCGACAGGATCGCGGCAAAACTCATGGCGATGTTCTGGATGAACGCGGCGTCCACGCTGTTGAGGGTCATGACCACGGTCAACGGCCCGGTCGCTTCCACCTTGGCGATGTTCTTGTTCAGGCTCATGCCGTTGAAGTACGGGAACTCGGTGGGGTAGGCCTTGCGGAACGGATGCTGCGGGTCAAGCATGCGGTTGAAGGTGAACAGCACGTCGTCGGCGTTGAAATCCCGGGTCGGTGTGAAGTAATCGGTGGTATGAAACTTCACCCCTTCGCGCAGGTGAAACGTGTACTTCAGGCCGTCTTCGGAAATGTCCCAGCTGGTCGCCAGGCCCGGGACGACATTGGTCGCGCCTTTTTCAAACTCGGCCAGGCGGTTGTACAGCGGCTCGGCGGCATCGTTGTCGGTGGCCGTGGTGTATTGCGCGGTGTCGAAACCGGCGGGGCTGCCTTCGGAACAGAACACCAGGCTGCCGCCAGCAGCCTGGGCTGCGGATGTCGCGGCCAACAGGCCGGTGCCCAGCAATGCGGATAAAACCAAGGTATGGCGCATGACGCTCCCTCTCTCGTTCGGGGTGTTTTACCAGTGAGCCGGTGTCTGTCCGAGGGCAGGTCCGGAGCACTGAGCTCATTCCATTGCGTAGCGATGCCGCAGGATCAGCAAGCCGTCCAGGCCCCGACGGTATGAGTCGTGGGCCTGGGGGTAAATGCGTAATGCCTGAAAGACTTGTGGGAAAAGGCGATACGTCCTAAACCAACTGCTGTGGTACGCAGTGCTTTTGGATGTAGGCGATTTCCTGAGTCTTGGCTTAAAGCAACGGCATGCCGTGGGAGCGAGCCCTGCTCGCGATGGTGTTGTTGGTACACCGCCATCGCGCTTAAAAAGGAGCCGCTACGCCCGAAGCGTCGGACCGGCCCAGCGGGAGCAAGCTCCCTCGCCACAGGTCACCTTATTTGCTGACGCTGACGCCGTAGAAGGAGTTCAAGCCAAATGGGCTGATCTTGAAATCCTGCACGTTGGCGCGCATGGGTTGATACACCGTCGAGTGAGCGATAGGTGTCATTGGCACGGCGTCCTTGAGGACGTGTTGTGCCTGTTTGTACAGTTCGGTGCGCTTGGACTGGTCGGAGGTGCGCTTGGCTTGCTTGACCAGATCGTCGAATTTCTTGTCGCACCATTTGGAGAAGTTGTTGCCGGCCAGCGAGTCGCAGCCAAACAGCACGTTGAGCCAGTTGTCCGGGTCACCGTTATCACCGCTCCAGCCGATGATCATCGCCTGGTTCTCGCCGCCTTTGGAACGCTTGATGTACTCGCCCCATTCGTAGCTGACGATGTTGACGTTCAGGCCGATTTTCTTCCAGTCGGACTGCAGCATCTCGGCCATCAATTTCGCGTTCGGGTTGTATGGACGCTGCACCGGCATCGCCCACAGGGTGATGTTGGTGCCTTCCTTGACGCCGGCTTCCTTGAGCAGCGCCTTGGCTTTCTCAGGGTCGTACTTGGCGTCCTTGATGGTGGTGTCGTAGGACCATTGGGTTGGCGGCATGGCGTTGACGGCCAACTGGCCGGCGCCCTGGTACACCGAGTCGATGATCTGCGGCTTGTTGACCGCCATGTCCAGCGCCTGGCGGACTTTCAGGTCAGCCAGCACGTTCGGCTCGTTGCTGCCCTTGATCTTGTCCATCACGTTATAGGCGATGTAGCCCAGGTTGAAACCCGCCTGGTCAGGCATCTTCAGCGTTTTATCTTCCTTCAGGGCCTTGAGGTCGGCCGGGCGTGGGAAGAGGGTGATCTGGCATTCGTTTTTCTTGAGTTTCTGCATGCGCACCGACGGGTCGGTGGTGATGGCGAAGATCAGGTTGTCGATCTTCACGTCGTCAGGTATCCAGTAGTCCTTGTTCCCGGTGTAGCGGATGTTGGAGTCTTTCTGGTAGCTCTTGAACACGAACGGGCCGGTGCCGACTGGCTTCTGGTTGATGTCGGAGGCCTTGCCTTCCTTGAGCAACTGGGCGGCGTATTCGGCGGACTGGATCGAGGCGAAGCTCATCGCCATGTTCTGGATGAACGCGGCGTCGACATCCTTGAGGGTGAACTTGACAGTGTGGTCGTCGACTTTATCGATCTTGGTGATGTTGGTGTCCATCCCCATGTCGGTGAAGTACGGGAACTCGGTCGGGTAGGCCTTACGGAACGGGTCATCCTTGCTGATCATGCGATTGAAGGTGAACAGCACGTCGTCGGCGTTGAATTCGCGGGTCGGCTTGAAGTACGGGGTGGTGTGGAACTTGACGCCTTCACGCAGATGGAAGGTGTAGGTCAGGCCGTCTTCGGAAATATCCCACTTGTTCGCCAGGCCAGGAATCACGGCGGTGCCGCCACGTTCGAACTGGGTCAGGCGGTTGAACATGGTCTCTGCAGAGGCGTCGAAGTCGGTTCCGGTGGTGTACTGACCAGGGTCAAAACCGGCCGGGCTCCCTTCGGAGCAGAACACCAGGTTAGTCGCGGCTTGGGCGAAAGGTGCGCTGGCTAATAAGCTTGCGCCGACTAAAAACGGAATGACCGCTTGTTTAAGCATGTTGGCCTCATGATTTGTTGTCATTTTTGGATTTGAGGGCGACCTCGTGAGTCGTCCTGCGGATACTTATGCAGGCCCCATACCCAATGCAAGATCCAGAGCGGCCACAAGCCCGAAACAGTGGCACGAACGTACCTTAATGTCGCATCTGTGTAACTTTCGACGCATTTGATCGTTTGCGCGTGTTTTTTCGAGGTAAATAGCGCTCTTTTCGGGGGCGTTTTTCGGCTGTAGTGCACCGGGAATGGGCGGGTGTTACCTCTTAAAACCCGCGCCGTAGAGGGGTATTAGGACCATGGGCTGAGTTTGAAATCCCTGTTTATCGTTCCAGTCAGTTGTCGGTTATCGGGGGGGCAGATGTAAATCATTGCAGCATGTTCGCCATTTTTTGCGCGCTTGATGTGCTTGCTTCATTCATGCTGACGATGGTCTTGATCCAATTCTGCTGGAGCATTTGTGCTGGCATTCGTGCGTTAGGGTGGGATGTGCGTTGCACCGTCATTGCCCATACGTTGAGGGTGGTACTCGGCGCAACCTGCGGTTTTCCTGGGTGGCGCCTTGTTGTTTCGGGGGCGAGGCTGTCTCTCCCGGCCGTACCCCCGTCAAGTCTGTGGGAGCAAAGCTTGCTCGCGAGGCGGCCTAATAGCCGACCTGTTTCTCCCGGTTGTACTTCGATCAACCTGTGGGAGCGAGCTTGCTCGCGATGGCGGCCTGACAGCCGGTCAGGGTTTTGTTGGCTGAGTACATATCCATTGCTGCGGTAACGGCTGCTTAGGGTTCCGCCCTGACGGCGGCTCACTTTTGAGAAGCCCGGGAGCCGGCCCAGTCAAAAGTAAGCAAAACGCTCTTGCCCCACCACTCGGTGCCTCGCCTAGGCTCGGCATGCCCGAACGAAGGCATTGCTCCGTGGGCCCGCCGCGAAGGGCCATCCATGGCCCAGCGCGGCTATCCCGGCATCCATGCCGGGATGCCCACTCCACAATGCCTGCGTTCGGCCATCGTGGTTAACGGGGCGCCCGAGATCAACGTCCACGCCGAGGCGGCCTTATAGCCGACCTGGCTCATGCAGCTGTACCCCAACCAGACTTGTGTGAGCAGAATCTGTGGGAGCAAAGCTTGCTCGCGAGGCGGCCTTATAGCCGACCTGGCTCATGCAGCTGTACCCCAACCAGACTTGTGTGAGCAGGACCTGTGGGAGCAAAGCTTGCTCGCGAGGCGGCCTTACAGCCGGTCTGTTTCTTCGGCTGTCCCCAACCCAAATTGTGGGAGCGAGTTTGCTCGCGATGAGGCCAGTAAGCTCAACATGCATGTGACTGAACCACCGCCATCGCGAGCAAGCTTTGCTCCCACAGGAGAAGCGCGGTCTCACCAAGAGCCAGGTCGGCTATAAGGCCGCCTCGCGGTGGACGTTGATCTCGGGCGCCCCGTTAACCACGATGGCCGAACGCAGGCATTGATCCGTGGGCACCTCGGCATGGATGCCGAGGTAGCCGCGCTGGGCCATGGATGGCCCTTCGCGGCGGCCCACGGAGCAATGCCGGAGTGAGGGCACACCGAGCCTAAGCGAGGTGCCGAGTGGTGGGGCTGAAGCGCTTTGGTTACTTTCGCGCTTTTCGAAAGTGACCCGCCGTAAGGGCGGAACCATTAGTCGCCGTCACAAAAAAAAGGATATACACACATCTCTGAAAAGGTGCCGCTGCGCAGCCTAGCGGGAGCAAGCTCCCTCGCCACGAGAGTTTTGTCGCTCGGCTTCGGTGGTTCAGTCAGTGACTGGCTGAACCACCGCCGATCATCACTGCATCAACACCTCAACCACCCCATCCGCCGTCATCGTCACCTGGCTGGTGCCCGCTTCAACTTCCGGCGTCACCGACTCAGCATCCATGGACGCCGCTTTCATCATCATCTGCGGGCGCATGTACGGTTGTGGATAACCGTTGGTGTTGAAGTTCAGGTTGACGATTTTGTAACCCTTGCCGCCCAGGGCGTCGGTGGCCAGTTGGGCGCGGGCCTTGAAGGCGTTGACGGCGTCCTTGAGCAGGGCGTCTTCGCTGGTCTTGCGGGTGGCGGTGGCGATGGTGAAGTCCATGCCGGCCATTTTCATATCAGCAAGCAGTTCACCGGTGAGTTTGGACAGGGCGGCGAAGTCGGCGCTTTCCAGGCGCAGTTCGGCGCGTTCGCGCCAGCCGGTGATTTTCCCGCCTTTGTTGTCGTAGATCGGGTAGCTGTTGCGGCTGCCTTGGCGCAGGTTGATGGCCTTGACCTCTTTGGCCTGGCCGATGGCTTTGTTCAGCGTGGTGCTGACGGCGGCGGCGAGTTTGGCCGGGTCGGTGTTCTGTTCTTCGGTGTAGAGGGTGACGATCATCAGGTCGCGGGCCACTTCCTGGCTGGCTTCGGCGCGCAGGGAAATCTGGTTGTAGTGCAGCTCATCGGCGGCCAGGGCCGGCAGGCTGGCGACGGTGCCGAGGCTGAGGGCGAGCAGGGCGAGCAGGGCGGCGGGGCGACTGAACGTGTGCATGAAAGCTCCTTGGGATGATGTGCAGGGGTGAGGTCCGGGCCTGCGTGAACGTTAAGACTCTAGCTTTTATGGGTGGGTTCGCACAGTTACAACTTCTATACAGATCATGCACGGTGAAAGGCTTTCTGTGGCGAGGGGATTTATCCCCGCTGTGGGAGCAAAGCTTGCTCGCGAAAGGGCACCTTCCTCTATGGAAGACCGCAGCGCCTTCATCGCGGGCAAGCCTTGCTCCCACAGTATCCCCTCGCCACAAGGGCATGCAGCGAGGCTGGAGGCTGTGGCGCTTTGCCGCAGATCTGCCGCTGCAAGCCGCGCCTTGGTTATACTCCGTTCGATCCGCCTGGAGCGCTCATCAGGAGAGCTCATGCTCGCCCCTTTGCAAATGACATCCGCCTCTCGCCAGAACCTCTGGCGCCTGACATTCATCCGCATTCTGGTCCTGGCGGCCCAGGCTGGGTCCGTTGGGCTCGCCTATTGGTTCGACCTGCTGCCGCTGCCCTGGCTGCAATTGGCGATCACCCTGGTCTGTTCCAGCGTGCTCTGTGCGCTGACGGCGATTCGCCTGCGCACCTCGTGGCCGGTGACCGAGCTGGAATACGCCGTGCAACTGGCCGGCGACCTGTTTATCCACAGTGCGCTGCTGTATTTCTCTGGCGGTTCCACCAACCCCTTCGTCTCCTATTACCTGGTGCCACTGACCATCGCCGCGGTGACGTTGCCGTGGCGCTATTCGCTGATTCTTTCCGGTATCGCCCTGGCGCTGTACACCTTGCTGCTGGCGCGCTTCTATCCGCTGGAAACCTTCCCCATCGCCCGGGAAAACCTGCAGATCTACGGCATGTGGCTGAGTTTCGCCCTGGCCGCGGGGGTCATCACGTTTTTTGCCGCGCGCATGGCCGAGGAGCTGCGCCGCCAGGAAGAGCTGCGGGCCATCCGTCGTGAAGAGGGCTTGCGGGACGAGCAATTGCTGGCCGTGGCGACCCAGGCCGCCGGCGCCGCTCACGAATTGGGCACGCCGCTGGCGACCATGAGTGTGCTGCTCAAGGAGATGCGCCAGGATCACCACGACCCGGCGCTGCAGGATGATCTCAGCGTGCTGCAGGACCAGGTCAAGCTGTGCAAGGAAACCCTGCAATACCTGGTGCGTGCGGCCGAGGCCAATCGCCGGCTGGCCATCGACATGCAAGACGTCACCGATTGGCTCGACGAAGCGCTGAACCGCTGGCACCTGATGCGCCCGGAAGCCAGTTATCGCTTCCAGCGCCTGGGCCAGGGGGCGGTTCCGCGCATGGCGCCGCCGCCGGACCTGACCCAGGCGCTGCTGAACCTGCTCAACAACGCCGCCGATGCTTGCCCCGAAGGGCTGGAAGTGGCGTTGGACTGGAATGTCTATGATCTGACCATCAGTATTCGCGACCATGGCGCCGGTGTGCCGCTGGCGATTGCCGAGCAGATCGGCAAACCGTTCTATACCACCAAGGGCAAAGGTTTCGGCCTGGGCCTGTTTTTGAGCAAAGCCAGCGTGACACGCGCCGGCGGCTCGGTGAAACTCTACCCCCATGAGGAAGGCGGCACGCTCACCGAGCTGCGCCTGCCCCATGCCGACCGAGGAGACGAAACATGAGTGACGAGATCCAAGTCGACGGCGAAGAGCTGCCGCACCTGTTGCTGGTAGATGACGACGCCACGTTTACCCGCGTCATGGCCCGCGCCATGTCCCGTCGCGGTTTTCGCGTCAGCACCGCAGGTTCTGCCGAAGAAGGCCTGACCATCGCCCAGGCCGACCTGCCGGACTACGCCGCCCTGGACCTGAAAATGGACGGCGATTCGGGCCTGGTGCTGCTGCCCAAGCTGCTGGAGCTGGACCCGGAGATGCGCGTGGTGATCCTCACCGGTTACTCGAGCATCGCCACCGCGGTCGAGGCCATCAAGCGCGGTGCCTGCAATTACCTGTGCAAACCGGCGGATGCCGATGATGTACTGGCGGCGTTGTTGTCCGAGCACGCCGACCTCGACACCCTGGTGCCGGAAAACCCCATGTCGGTGGATCGCCTGCAATGGGAGCACATCCAGCGGGTGCTGACCGAGCACGAAGGCAATATCTCCGCCACGGCCCGCGCCCTGGGCATGCACCGGCGGACCTTGCAGCGCAAATTGCAAAAGCGTCCCGTGCGTCGCTGAACCTGCGCTGAACGAATGCTGTCCACCCTCGCGACACCTCGGGCCGTTGCTTTATGATCGGCCCGAGTTCTTTTCCCTATTGAGCCTTAACCATGAATCAGAACGCTGAATATTCCGCGGTCAATGACGCGGTGCGCGGGCAGTTTTTCCGCCGTGTCTGGCAAATGACCACGCCGTACTGGCGCAGTGAGGAGAAGGGCAAGGCCTGGACGCTGTTGATCGCCGTGATCGCGCTGTCGCTGTTCAGCGTGGCGATTTCGGTGTGGATCAACAGTTGGTACAAGGATTTCTACAACGCCCTGCAAGAGAAGGACAGCGCGGCGTTCTGGCAATTGATCCTGTATTTCTGCGGCATCGCGGCGGTGGCGATCCTCGGCGCGGTCTATCGCTTGTACCTCACGCAGATGCTGACCATTCGCTGGCGGGCCTGGCTGACCGAGCAGCATTTTGCCCGTTGGCTCAATGACAAGAACTATTACCGACTGGAGCAGGGCGGTTATACCGATAACCCGGACCAGCGGATTTCCGAAGACCTCAACAGTTTTACCAGCAATACCCTGAGCCTGGGCCTGGGGTTGCTGCGTACCGTGGTCAGCCTGGTGTCGTTCTCGATCATTTTGTGGGGCGTGTCAGGCAGCATCGAGGTGTTCGGCTACACCATCCCTGGCTACATGTTCTGGTGTGCGCTGGTATATGCGGCGGTGGGCAGTTGGCTGACGCACCTGATCGGCCGTCGCCTGATCGGTCTGAACAACAACCAGCAACGCTTCGAAGCGGACCTGCGTTTCTCCATGGTCCGGGTGCGCGAAAACGCCGAGAGCATTGCCCTGTACAACGGCGAACCGAACGAAAACCGTCGCTTGAGCGGGCGTTTTGGCCTGGTCTGGCATAACTTCTGGGACATCATGCGGGTGTCCAAGCGCCTGACGTTCTTCACCTCCGGCTATGGCCAGATCGCGATCATCTTCCCGTTCATCGTCGCCGCACCGCGCTACTTCGCCGGCAAGATCCAACTGGGCGAGCTCATGCAGATCAACTCGGCCTTCGGCAATGTGCAGGAGAACTTCAGCTGGTTCATCAGCGCCTACGCCGACCTCGCCGCGTGGCGCGCCACCTGCGATCGTCTGCTGAGTTTCCGCCAGGCCATGAGCGACAACGAAGACCGTGTGCCGGCCATCGATGTGCAAAACCAGGGTGATGGGTTGAAGGTTCATCACCTGGGGCTGGACCTGGCCGACGGTCGCCATCTGCTCGATAACGCCGACATGACCGTGGAGCCGGGCGAGCGGGTGATGCTCAGTGGCCGTTCAGGCAGCGGTAAATCGACCCTGCTGCGCGCGATGGGGCACTTGTGGCCGGCGGGGCACGGGACGATCCGGCTTCCGGCCGCGCGTTACCTGTTCCTGCCGCAGAAGCCTTATCTGCCGATTGGCAGCCTGCGTGAGGTATTGAGTTATCCACAGGCCGGCGATATCTACCCCAACGAACGTTATGCACAGGTGCTGGAAACCTGCCGCCTGCCGCACCTGATCTCGCGGCTGGATGAGAGTAACCACTGGCAACGCATGCTCTCGCCCGGCGAGCAACAACGCCTGGCGTTTGCCCGGGCATTGCTTTATGCGCCGCAATGGTTGTACATGGACGAAGCCACGTCGGCGATGGATGAAGAAGACGAAGCAACGCTGTACCAGGCGCTGATCGACCAGTTGCCGGGCCTGAGCATCGTCAGCGTCGGCCACCGAAGCAGTTTGAAACGTTTCCACCCGCGACATGTGCGTATCGAAAATGGCCAACTGGTGGAGCGCACCGTAACCGCATAAACACCACAAAACCTGTGGGAGCGAGCCTGCTCGCGATGAAGCCGACTCGGTGTCAGCACCCGACTCGCCACTGCTCCCACGGTGATCGTACAACCACGTTGCGCTATGATGTTGCCATTCAGCCGTTTACCGAGACACAGCCCCATGGAAAACCCGATCGACGTACCACGCTTTCCCCGCAAGCGCCGCAGCCTGGCGCAGGAGCTGGTGACGGTGTTGACCGAGCAGATTCGCGACGGCCTGCTCAAGCGTGGCGATAAATTGCCCACCGAGTCGGCGATCATGGAAGCCCATGGCGTCAGCCGTACGGTGGTGCGCGAGGCGATTTCCCGCTTGCAGGCGGCCGGCCAGGTGGAAACCCGCCATGGCATCGGCACCTTCGTGCTGGACACGCCGAGCCCGAGCGGTTTTCGCATCGACCCGGCCACCGTGGTCACCTTGCGTGACGTGCTGGCGATCCTGGAATTGCGCATCAGCCTGGAAGTGGAGTCCGCCGGGCTGGCGGCGCAGCGCCGCAGCGACGAGCAACTGGCCGCCATGCGCGCCGCCCTCGACGCCTTGAACGAAAGCGCCGCCCACGCCAGCGATGCGGTGGCCTCGGACTTCGCCTTCCACCTGGAAATCGCCCTGTCCACCGGCAACCGCTACTTCACCGACATCATGACCCACCTGGGCACCAGCATCATTCCGCGTACCCGGGTGAACTCGGCGCGCCTGGCCCACGATGACCAGCAGCGCTACATGAACCGCCTGAGCCGTGAGCACGAGGAGATCTACGACGCCATCGCCCGCCAGGACTCCGAGGCGGCCCGTGCGGCCATGCGCTTGCACCTGACCAACAGCCGCGAAAGGCTGCGCCAGGCCCATGAAGAGGCGCAGGCGCAGGGCTAGCTGCTGTCAGTTGAGATGAGGTGAGTCGCTGTTTCTGTGGCGAGGGGATTTATCCCCGCTGGGGTGCGAAGCAGCCCCACACTGACGCCTCTGTGTGTCAGATCGGATTGAGTCACCGCCTCTGGGGTTGCTGTGCAACCCAGCGGGGATAAATCCCCTCGCCACAGGGGAGCGGTGTCCGGCTTTGTATCTGTGTGCCCGTCTGACGAGTCGTAGGCGCGTGGTCCTACGCGTTGACCCGCAACATTTGCGGATCGGATGTATCGGGATCCCAGCTCTCGTAACTAACCTCGTAACGAAGCTCAACCAATTTGCCGAGGTAAGCGGTCAACTCGGCGTTGGTTACAGTCACTGTCACATCCTTGCGCGGCGTACCTTCTTCGCCCTCGGTCAGAGGTGTAAACGCGCCTGCCGGAGTAGGAGGCGTCGAGCCGACGCCCAAAGTCAGTTGGGCGTTCGAGTACGGTGCGAAAGCTGTATCCGGAATCTTCACGATTAACGTCGTTGTCTTTGACAGGCTGATTGTGATTTCCCCTGCGGTTGGAAAATCCTTGAGCGTGGGTTTCGCATACGTCGTCATGATGTCACTCCCTGTGAGGCCGCCCTGATCGTCGCGTACGGGCGGCTCACTTAAAAGATTGTGAGGACTACGGCCGTGCCCAGCACAGCCATGCCTGGGTTATGCCCCCTTGCCCTGACGACGCCTACTGGCAAAGTTGACAGTGACGACGAGCGGTCCTGATGCTCGGGCGGCAAGTTTCATCCGTCTTCCAATCCCGCTCAAACCCCCGATTTACAAGGCTTCACGACAAACGCCCCGGTCCTGACCCCCGACAAAAGACGAAATGCAGTTGACGTTCATATTTTAAGTTGTACGATGACCTACAACTTCACGTGAAGCTGAACCGTTTCCTACAACACATCATTTGCGTCCAGGGTGTTCGAATAATGAATCCACAAGAACTGAAGTCCATCCTCTCGTCTGGCCTGCTGTCGTTCCCGGTCACCGACTTTACTGCCCAAGGCGATTTCAATCGCGACAGCTACATCAAGCGCCTCGAGTGGCTGGCCCCGTATGGCGCCTCTGCTTTGTTCGCGGCGGGCGGCACCGGTGAATTCTTCTCCCTGGCCGCCAGCGAGTATTCCCAAGTCATCAAGACCGCCGTCGATACCTGCGCCACCAGCGTGCCAATCCTTGCCGGTGTCGGCGGTGCTACCCGCCAGGCCATCGAATACGCTCAAGAAGCCGAGCGCCTGGGTGCCAAGGGCCTGTTGCTGCTGCCGCACTACCTGACCGAAGCCAGCCAGGACGGCGTTGCCGCCCACGTTGAAGCCGTGTGCAAATCGGTGAAGATCGGCGTGGTGGTGTACAACCGCAACGTCTGCCGCCTGAACGCCACTTTGCTGGAACAACTGGCCGAGCGCTGCCCGAACCTGATCGGCTACAAGGATGGCCTGGGCGATATCGAACTGATGGTGTCGATCCGTCGCCGCCTCGGCGACCGCTTCAGCTACCTGGGCGGCCTGCCGACCGCTGAAGTCTATGCCGCGGCCTACAAGGCCCTGGGCGTACCGGTCTACTCCTCGGCGGTGTTCAACTTCATCCCGAAAACCGCGATGGATTTCTACCACGCCATTGCCCGCGACGATCACGAGACCGTCGGCAAGATCATCGACGACTTCTTCCTGCCTTACCTGGACATCCGCAACCGCAAGGCCGGTTACGCGGTGAGCATCGTCAAGGCCGGCGCGAAGATCGTTGGTTATGACGCCGGCCCTGTGCGCACCCCGCTGACCGACCTGCTGCCAGAAGAATACGAAGCCCTGGCCGCGCTGATCGACAAGCAAGGCAAGCAGTAACAGACCCGATGAGGCCGCTGAGTAATCAGCGGCTTTTTGCGTAAGGCTTGTCGTTCCCACGCTCTGCGTGGGAATGCCGCCAGGGACGCTCTGCGTCCCCAGATCGCTTTTGTAGAAGGAGTAGCTCCGTGGCAGATTCAAAGCGTTTCGATAACTACATCAACGGTCAGTGGGTGGCCGGTGCCGACTATTGCACCAACATCAACCCGTCTGACTTGTCCGATGTCATCGGTGAATACGCCAAGGCTGACGCAGCGCAAGTCAATGCCGCCATTGAAGCCGCCCGCGCCGCCTTCCCGGCCTGGTCGACCTCGGGCATCCAGGCCCGTCATGATGCGCTGGACAAAGTCGGCAGCGAGATCCTCGCCCGCCGCGAAGAACTCGGCCAATTGCTGGCCCGGGAAGAGGGCAAGACCCTGCCCGAAGCCATCGGCGAAGTGACCCGCGCTGGTAACATTTTCAAATTCTTCGCCGGTGAATGCCTGCGCCTGTCGGGCGATTACGTGCCGTCGGTGCGCCCGGGCGTCAACGTCGAAGTCACCCGCGAAGCCCTCGGTGTGGTCGGCCTGATCACCCCGTGGAACTTCCCGATCGCCATTCCCGCGTGGAAAATCGCCCCGGCCCTGGCCTACGGCAACTGCGTGGTGATCAAACCTGCCGAGTTGGTGCCGGGCTGCGCCTGGGCCCTGGCCGAGATCATCTCCCGCGCCGGTTTCCCGGCCGGTGCGTTCAACCTGGTGATGGGCAGCGGCCGTGTGGTCGGCGAAGTGCTGGTCAACAGCCCGAAAGTCGACGGCATCAGCTTTACCGGTTCGGTGGGCGTGGGCCGGCAGATCGCGGTCAACTGCGTGTCGCGCCAGGCCAAGGTGCAGTTGGAGATGGGCGGCAAGAACCCGCAGATCATCCTCGACGACGCCGACCTCAAGCAGGCCGTCGAGCTGGCGGTACAGAGCGCGTTCTACTCCACCGGCCAGCGTTGCACGGCCTCCAGTCGCCTGATCGTCACCGCCGGCATCCACGACAAGTTCGTCGAGGCCATGGCCGAGCGCATGCAGTCGATCAAGGTCGGCCATGCATTGAAGGCCGGCACCGATATCGGCCCGGTGGTTTCCGAAGCCCAGCTCAGCCAGGACTTGAAGTACATCGACATCGGCCAGAGCGAAGGTGCGCGGTTGGTCAGCGGTGGCGGCCTGGTGACGTGCGACACCGAAGGTTACTTCCTGGCACCGACCCTGTTCGCCGACAGCGAAGCCTCGATGCGCATCAGCCGCGAAGAGATCTTCGGCCCGGTGGCCAACGTCGTGCGCGTGGCCGACTACGAGGCGGCGCTGGCGATGGCCAACGACACCGAGTTCGGTCTGTCGGCCGGTATCGCCACCACCTCGTTGAAGTATGCCAACCACTTCAAGCGCCATTCCCAGGCGGGCATGGTGATGGTCAACCTGCCGACCGCCGGCGTGGATTACCACGTGCCGTTCGGCGGGCGCAAAGGTTCGTCCTATGGTTCGCGTGAGCAAGGTCGCTACGCGCAAGAGTTCTACACCGTGGTGAAGACCGCTTACATCGGCTCGTAAACGCAACACCGGCCGGGTTGGATTTCCAGCCCGGCCGTACAATCTGCTGACCCGCATAAAAATAAATAGTGGGAGTACTGTTACATGCAAGCGACCAAGCCGACTCACGTCCGCTATTTGATCCTGCTCATGCTGTTTTTGGTGACAACGATCAACTACGCCGACCGTGCCACCATCGCCATCGCAGGCTCCAGCCTGCAAAAAGACCTCGGCATCGATGCCGTCACCCTCGGTTATATCTTCTCCGCCTTCGGCTGGGCCTACGTGGCCGGGCAGATTCCCGGCGGCTGGCTGCTCGATCGTTTCGGGTCGAAAAAAATCTATGCCTTGAGCATTTTCACCTGGTCGCTGTTCACCGTGCTGCAAGGCTATGTCGGTGAATTCGGCATGTCCACGGCCGTGGTTGCACTGTTCATGCTGCGCTTTCTGGTGGGGTTGGCCGAAGCGCCGTCCTTCCCGGGCAATGCACGGATCGTCGCCGCCTGGTTCCCGACCGCAGAACGCGGCACCGCCTCGGCGATCTTCAACTCGGCGCAGTATTTTGCCACCGTGTTGTTCGCACCGCTGATGGGCTGGATCGTCTACCGTTTCGGCTGGCAGCACGTGTTCATCGTGATGGGCGTGATTGGCATCGTGTTCTCGCTGATCTGGTTGAAAGTGATCTACGGTCCGCGCCAGCACCCGATGATCAACGAGGCCGAGTTCAATCACATCGCCGCCAACGGCGCGATGGTCGACATGGACCAGGACAAGGGCAAGGAAAAGGAAAAGAAAGCCGACGGTCCGAAGTGGGACTACATCCGCCAACTGCTGACCAACCGCATGATGCTCGGCGTGTACTTGGGCCAGTACTGCATCAACGGCATCACCTACTTCTTCCTGACCTGGTTCCCGGTGTACCTGGTGCAGGAACGCGGCATGACCATCCTCAAGGCCGGTTTCATCGCGTCCTTGCCGGCGATCTGCGGTTTTATCGGCGGCGTGCTGGGCGGGGTGATTTCCGATTACCTGCTGCGCAAGGGCCACTCGCTGACCTTCGCCCGCAAGACGCCGATCATCGCCGGCCTGCTGGTGTCCAGCAGTATCGTCGCGTGCAACTACGTCGACATCGAATGGATGGTGGTGGGCTTCATGGCCCTGGCCTTCTTCGGTAAAGGCGTCGGCGCACTGGGCTGGGCCGTGGTCTCCGACACGTCGCCAAAACAGATCGCCGGTTTGAGCGGTGGCCTGTTCAACACCTTTGGCAACCTGGCATCGATCACCACGCCAATCGTCATTGGCTACATCATCAGCTCCACAGGCTCGTTCAAATGGGCACTGGTGTTCGTCGGTTGCAACGCGCTGATGGCGGTGTTCAGCTACCTGGTCATCGTCGGGCCGATCAAGCGTGTGGTGCTCAAGGAACCAACGGCCAAGGATGCCGACATCGCCAGCCTGTCTGAAGCCAAGTCCTGAGGAGCGGCATCAATGCAACTGATTGAACATGCCGATTCGCCCCGTTACATCCGCCTGCATGAGCGGGACAACGTGGTGATCGTCGTCAATGACCAGGGCGTACCGGCCGGGACCGAGTTCCCGGACGGCCTGGTCACCGTCGACTTCGTACCGCAGAGTCACAAGGTCACCCTGGTGGACATTCCCGAGGGAGGCGAGGTGATTCGCTACGGCCAGGTCATTGGCTACGCGCTGCAAGAGATCCCTCGCGGCAGTTGGGTCAAGGAAGACCAGTTGCGCATGCCCACCGCGCCGCCGCTGGACAGCTTGCCGCTGTCCACTGATGTGCCGGTGGCCGACGCGCCACTGGAGGGCTACACCTTCGAGGGGTATCGCAACGCCGACGGTACCGTCGGCACGCGCAACATCCTGGGCATCACCACCACGGTGCAGTGCGTGACCGGGGTGCTGGACCATGCGGTCAAGCGCATCAAGGATGAGCTGCTGCCCAAGTACCCGAACGTCGATGACGTGGTGGCGCTGACCCACAGCTATGGCTGTGGCGTGGCGATCACTGCCACCGACGCCTACATCCCGATTCGTACCGTGCGCAACCTGGCGCGCAACCCGAACCTGGGGGGCGAGGCACTGGTGATCAGCCTGGGCTGCGAGAAATTGCAGGCCGGGCAGGTGATGCATGAGAACGACAGCTCGGTGGACCTCAGCGAGCCTTGGTTGTATCGCTTGCAGGATTCCAGCCACGGTTTCACCGAAATGATCGAGCAGATCATGGAACTGGCCGAGACCCGCCTGAAGAAACTCGACCAGCGCCGTCGCGAAACCGTACCGGCTTCGGAACTGATCCTGGGCATGCAGTGCGGCGGCAGCGATGCGTTCTCCGGCATCACCGCCAACCCGGCGCTGGGCTACGCCTCGGACCTGTTGCTGCGGGCCGGGGCGACGGTGATGTTCTCCGAAGTCACCGAAGTGCGCGATGCGATCTACCTGCTGACTTCTCGGGCGCAAACCCAGGAAGTGGCCCAGGAACTGGTGCGGGAAATGGACTGGTACGACCGTTACCTGGCCAAGGGCGAGGCTGATCGCAGTGCCAACACCACGCCGGGCAACAAGAAGGGCGGACTGTCGAACATCGTTGAAAAGTCCCTGGGCTCGATCGTCAAGTCCGGCAGCAGCGCGATCAACGGCGTGCTCGGCCCGGGCGAGCGCTTCAAGCAAAAGGGCCTGATCTTCTGCGCCACACCGGCCAGTGACTTTGTCTGCGGCACGCTGCAACTGGCGGCGGGGATGAACCTGCATGTGTTCACCACCGGCCGCGGCACGCCGTACGGCTTGGCCATGGCCCCGGTGGTCAAGGTCTCGACCCGCACCGAACTGGCCCAGCGCTGGCCGGACCTGATCGACATCGACGCCGGCCGGATCGCCACTGGACGGGCGACCATCGAAGAGTTGGGTTGGGAGCTGTTCCACTACTACCTGGACGTGGCCAGCGGCAAGAAACAGACCTGGGCCGAGCGGCACAAGCTGTACAACGACATCACCTTGTTCAACCCGGCGCCGATTACCTGATGACTTCGTGATCGTTGGAGATCCAGTGTGGGAGCGGGCTTGCTCGCGAATGCGGTGGTTCAGCTTGCATTGATGTTGGATGTGCTGCCGTCTTCGCGAGCAAGCCCGCTCCCACAGGGGGATGTGGGGTGAATGTGGATTTTGTGTTCAGCGCAGAATAAATGTGGGAGCGAGCTTGCTCGCGATAGCGCTCTAACAGACGCCAATGCCGTGAGTGGCTTATCATTAGCCACCTAACGACACCGCTCTCAAGGTCCCCGGCATGCTGGCAATTTTCCTCGAAACCCTGAACATCACCGCACCGGTGTTTGCCATGCTGTTTCTGGGGGCGTTGCTCAAGCGCATCGACTGGATCAACGACAACTTCATCCACATCGCCTCGTCCCTGGTGTTCAACGTCACCATGCCGGCGCTGTTGTTCCTCGGCATCCTCCATGCCGACCTGCATGCGGCGTTGCAGCCCGACCTGCTGATCTATTTTTCCATCGCTACCCTGGTGAGCTTTGCGATGGCCTGGGGCTGGGCGATCTGGCGTTGCCCGCGCGAAGATCGCGGCATCTATACCCAAGGTGCGTTTCGCGGCAACAACGGAGTCATCGGCCTGGCGCTGGCGGCGAGCATGTATGGCGACTACGGAATTTCCCTGGGGGCGATTCTCGCGGCGCTGGTGATCCTGTTCTACAACACCTTGTCGACCATCGTGCTGGCGGTCTACAGCCCGGTGATCAAGTCCGACCCGTGGAGCATCTGCAAAAGCGTGATCAGCAACCCGCTGATCATCAGCGTGATCAGCGCCGCGCCGTTCGCCTATTGGCAGATTGGCCTGCCGAACTGGTTCGAGACCTCGGCCAAGTACCTGTCGCAAATGACCTTGCCCCTGGCGTTGATCTGCATCGGCGGCACGCTGTCGCTGGCGGCCCTGCGCAAGAGCGGCAAGATGGCCCTGAGTTCGAGCCTGGTGAAGATGGTCGGCCTGCCACTGGTGGCCACCCTCGGTGCCTGGCTCTGGGGCTTTCGCGGGGCGGAGCTGGGGATCCTGTTCCTGTACTTCGGCAGCCCCACCGCCGCCGCCAGTTACGTCATGGCCCGAGCGGCCGACGGCAACCATGAACTGGCGGCGGCGATCATCGTCATCACCACGCTGATGGCGGCGATTACCACCAACCTGGGGATCTTTGTGTTGCAGTGGGGTGGGTGGATCTAGGTTCGAAGGTTGTGGTGTTCTTTAGGCCCGATCGCGAGCAGGCTCGCTCCCACAGGTAATCACAGGTGTACCGGAGTTTTATGTACACCGAAGATCCACTGTGGGAGCGAGCCTGCTCGCGATAGCGATCTAACAGTCACTCAGATTTCTGATAGCTATCGATCACTTCCTGCGCCGCCCGAAACGCATCGATCGCCGCCGGCACGCCTGCGTACACCGCGCAATGCAGCAATGCCTCGCGAATCTCTTCCACCGTACAGCCGTTGTTCAGCGCGCCACGCACGTGGCCTTTGAGTTCCTGCGGGCACTTGAGGGCGGTGAGGGCGGCCAGGGTGATCAGGCTGCGGGTCTTGAGCGGCAAGCCGTCGCGGCTCCAGACGCTGCCCCAGGCATGTTCGTTGACGAAGTCCTGCAAGGGTTGGGTGAATTCGGTGGCGTTGCCCAGCGCGCGGTCGACGAACGCGTCGCCCATGACCTGGCGACGCATGTCCAGGCCGGTCTTTGGGGTGTCGGTCATGGCAAATCCCTCTTGTGGTGTTGGCGGCGCCAGGCGCGCAGGGAGGTGAACAGCAAAAACGCGAGCAGGGCCGGCAACACATAGAACAGCATGAGCCGTTCCAGTTGGCCGGCCAGGGGCATGCCGGTGGTGAACGACACCACGTGCAGCCCATAGGCCAGGTACAAGCCCAGCAACAGCAGGCCTTCGGCGCGGGTGACACGATAACCGGAATAGAACACCGGCAGGCACAGCACCGCCACGCCGAGCATCACCGGCAGGTCGAAATCCAGGGCGTTTGGCGAGACCGACAGTGGCGTGGGCGCGGCGAGGGCGGTGACTCCCAGCACGCCCAGCAGGTTGAACAGGTTGCTGCCGATCACGTTGCCTACCGCAATGTCCCGCTGGCCGCGCAGGGCGGCGATCAACGAGGTGGCGAGCTCCGGCAGCGAGGTGCTGACGGCGACGATGGTCAGGCCGATGATGCGCTCCGAGAGCCCCAGGTCCGTCGCCACTTCCACCGCTGCACCTAGCAGCAGGTGGCCGGCGAAAACCAGCATGGCCAGGCCCAGCACGATCATCGATAGGCTCTTGGGCCAGGACCCCTGGGTCACGGTGATACCCACGGTGTGCGGTCGCCCCGAGTGTCGCGATTGGCGCAGCAACAGGCCCAGGTACACCGCCAGGGCCACCAGCAGCCATACGCCGTCCAACCGGGTCAGTTCTTCATTCCAGGCCAGCACGAACACCAGCAGGCTGGCACCGATCATCAGTGGGATGTCCAGGCGCACCAGTTGGCGCGAGACGCGCAGCGGAATGATCAGCGCCGACAGCCCGAGGGTGACGAGGATGTTGAAAATGCTGCTGCCGATCACGCTGCCTACGGCGATGTCGGCGTTTTGCGCCAGGGTTGCCTGCAGGCTGACGGCCATTTGTGGCGCACTGCTGCCGAACGCGACGACGCTCAGACCGATGATCAGTGGCCGTACTTGCAAGCGTGCCGCCAGGCCCACGGCGGCTCGCACCAGCAGTTCGGCACCGCCGATGAGCAACAGCAGGGCGCCGAACAATTCGATCAGGCTGAGCAGCGGTAGGGCGGTGAGTAGGGAAATGGCCGGGCTCCGTCTATCAGTCGTCGAGGGCTTGCACGCGCACCCGTGCGGTGCCGCTGCGCAACATGCCCAGTTGTTCGGCGGCTGCGCGGGATACGTCGATCAAACGACCACGAGTATACGGGCCGCGGTCGTTGATGCGGACCACGACGCTGTCGTTGTTTTTCAGGTTGGTGACTTTCACCTGAGTGCCGAACGGCAACTGGCGATGGGCGGCGGTCAGGCCATTCTGGTTGAAACGCTCGCCGCTGGCGGTGCGCTTGCCATGGTGCCGGGCACCGTAATAAGAGGCGACGCCGGTCTGGTCGTAGCCGTGTGGATCGACCGTCCCACTCTGGCTGGCGCAACCGGCCAGCAGGGACAGCAGGGCGCAGGCGCCGAGGAGACGCTTCATGTAGGGTTTTCCAACGACAGATAGGGGAGCTGGCCAGTGGGAGCAAAGCCAGTGGAAACAAAGCCAGTGAGAGCAAAGCCTGTGGGAGCAAAGCCTGTGGGAGCAAAGCTTGCTCGCGATGAACGATAACGCGGTCCACTGAAGGATCGAGGTGTCTTCATCGCGAGCAAGCTTTGCTCCCACAGGCTCGCTCCCACAAGGGCGAAGGGAGCCAGGCTTGATATCTGGCTCCATGGCAATCAGCCCTCGAGCTTGCTTTTGAGCAGTTCGTTGACCTGTTGCGGGTTGGCCTTGCCCTTGGAGGCTTTCATGGCCTGGCCGACGAAGAAGCCGAACATCTTGCCGCGCTTGGCTTCGTCTGCCGCACGGTACTGTTCGACTTGCTCGGCGTTGGCCGCGAGCATTTCATCGAGCACGGCGGAAATCGCGCCGGTGTCGGTGACCTGCTTCAAGCCGCGCTTCTCGATGATCTCGTCGGCGCTGCCTTCACCAGTGGCCATGGCTTCGAACACCATCTTGGCGATCTTGCCGGAAATGGTGTTGTCCTTGATCCGCACCAGCATGCCGCCCAGTTGCTCGGCCGAGACCGGCGACTCATCGATTTCCAGGCCCTGTTTGTTCAACAGGCTGCCCAGCTCGACCATCACCCAGTTGGCCGCCAGCTTGGCGTCGCCGCCGATGCTCACGACTTTCTCGAAGTAATCGGCCTGTTCGCGGCTG
The DNA here is from genome assembly GCF_002001065.1 of Pseudomonas sp. A25(2017). Taxonomy (NCBI): domain Bacteria; kingdom Pseudomonadati; phylum Pseudomonadota; class Gammaproteobacteria; order Pseudomonadales; family Pseudomonadaceae; genus Pseudomonas; species Pseudomonas sp. A25(2017). The sequence goes on from NZ_MUOA01000061.1 coordinate 178,859, forward strand.
GTGGCCAGGACGTTGGCGTCATAGCTCGACAACCCGAATTGCGCCTGGAAGCGCTCGCGTTTCTGTGGTGGCAGTTCCGGCAGGGTGGTGCGCACCTCGTCGAGGAACGAGTTCTCGATGACCACTGGCAGCAGGTCCGGGTCGGGGAAGTAACGGTAGTCGTTGGCTTCCTCTTTGCTGCGCATTGGACGGGTCTCGTCCTTGTTCGGGTCGTACAGGCGGGTCTGCTGGATGACCTTGCCGCCGTCCTCGATCAGTTCGATCTGGCGCTGGATCTCGCTGTTGATCGCCTTCTCGATGAAGCGGAACGAGTTGACGTTCTTGATCTCGCAGCGGGTGCCGAATTCGACCTGGCCCTTGGGCCGGATCGACACGTTGCAGTCGCAGCGCAGCGAGCCTTCGGCCATGTTGCCGTCGCAGATGCCTAGGTAGCGCACCAGCGCATGGATCGCCTTGACGTAGGCCACGGCTTCCTTGGCGCTGCGCATGTCCGGCTCGGAAACGATTTCCAGCAGCGGTGTGCCGGCACGGTTCAGGTCGATGCCGGTGGCGCCGTTGAATTCTTCGTGCAGGCTCTTGCCGGCGTCTTCTTCCAAGTGCGCACGGGTGATGCCGACGCGCTTGACCGTGCCGTCTTCCAAGGCGATGTCCAGGTGGCCCTTGCCGACGATCGGCAGTTCCATCTGGCTGATCTGGTAGCCCTTGGGCAGGTCCGGGTAGAAGTAGTTCTTGCGGGCGAACACGTTGTGCTGGCCGATCTCGGCGTCAATCGCCAGGCCGAACATCACCGCCATGCGCACCGCTTCGGCGTTGAGCACCGGCAGTACACCGGGCATGCCCAGGTCCACCAGGCTGGCCTGGGTGTTGGGCTCGGAACCGAATGTGGTGGAGCTACCGGAAAAGATTTTCGACCGGGTGGTGAGCTGGGTATGAATCTCCAGCCCGATCACGACTTCCCATTGCATGTGTTTCTCCTCAGAAGCCGGTTGGGGTGCGGGTGTGCCAGTCAGTGTTCAACTGATACTGGTGGGCAACGTTCAACAGGCGGCCTTCCTGGAAATACGGCGCGAGCAACTGCACGCCCACCGGCAGGCCATCGACGAAACCGGCCGGCATGGACAGGCCCGGCAAGCCGGCGAGGTTGGCGGTGATGGTGTAGACGTCTTCCAGGTACTCGGCGACCGGGTCACTGTTCTTGGCACCGAGTTTCCAGGCCGGGTTTGGCGTGGTCGGGCCGAGGATGATGTCGACCTCATTGAAGGCGGCCATGAAGTCGTTCTTCACCAGGCGACGGATTTTCTGCGCCTTGAGGTAGTAGGCATCGTAGTAGCCGGCGGACAACGCGTAGGCGCCGACCATGATCCGGCGCTGCACTTCGGCACCGAAGCCTTCGCCACGGGAGCGCTTGTACAGGTCGATCAGGTTTTCCGGGTTCTCGCAGCGATAGCCGAAGCGCACGCCGTCGAAACGCGACAGGTTCGAGGAGGCTTCTGCCGGGGCGATCACGTAGTACGCGGGAATCGCGTGCTGCATGTTCGGCAGGCTGATTTCCTTGATGACCGCGCCGAGCTTCTCCAGCGCCTTGACGCTGTTGTGGACCAGTTCGGCGATGCGTGGGTCGAGGCCGGCGCTGAAGTATTCCTTCGGCACGCCGATGCGCAGGCCCTGCAGCGAGCCGTTGAGGCTGGCGCTGTAGTCCGGCACTGGTTCGTCGATGCTGGTGGAGTCGTTCGGGTCGAAGCCGGCCATGCCTTGCAGCAGGATCGCGCAGTCTTCGGCGGTGCGGGCCAGAGGGCCACCCTGGTCGAGGCTGGAGGCGTAGGCGATCATGCCCCAGCGCGAGACGCGACCGTAGGTGGGCTTGAGGCCAGTGAGGTTGGTGAACGCCGCCGGTTGGCGAATCGAACCGCCGGTGTCGGTGGCGGTGGCGGCCGGCAACAGGCGTGCGGCCACGGCGGCGGCGGAACCGCCGGACGAGCCGCCCGGTACGTGTTCCAGGTTCCACGGGTTTTTCACCGCGCCGTAGTAGCTCGACTCGTTGGCCGAGCCCATGGCGAATTCGTCCATGTTGGTCTTGCCCAGGGTCACGGTGCCGGCGGCGGCCAGCTTGGCGACCACGGTGGCATCGTACGGGGCCTTGAAGTTGTCGAGCATCTTCGAGCCGCAGCTGGTGCGGATGCCTTGGGTGCAGAACAAGTCCTTGTGGGCAATCGGCGCACCGAGTAGGGCGCCGGTTTCACCATTGGCGCGCCGGGCGTCGGCGGCCTTGGCCTGGCTCAGGGCCAGCTCCTGGGTGAGGCTGATGAAGCTGTTGAGCTGCGGATCGAGCTGGGCGATGCGCGCCAGCAGGACCTGGGTCAGCTCTTCGGAAGAAAACTTTTTATCGGCGAGTCCGCGGGCGATCTCGGCCAGGGTCATGTGATGCATGAGAGGCTCTTTCCCTTTAGTCGATGACTTTCGGAACCAGGTACAGGCCGTTTTCGACCGCTGGTGCGATGGACTGGTAGGCCTCGCGGTGATTGGACTCGGTCACGACGTCGGCGCGCAGGCGCTGGCTGGCTTCCAGTGGGTGTGCCAGTGGTTCGATACCGTCGGTATTGACCGCCTGCATCTCGTCGACCAGCCCCAGAATGCTGTTCAGGGCAGAAGTGATGTGTGGAAGATCGGCTTCATTGAGGCCCAGACAGGCCAGATGAGCGATTTTTTCCACGTCGGAGCGTTCAAGCGCCATGGGATTCTCCAGTGGAAAACAAAACGGACGTAATCTGTCCGTGTGTTAGATTGTCGGAACACTACCGCATTTCTACGGGTCTATACCCGCGATTGTGGGGTTTGGTGCACAGAAAAGCGGCCAATTTAACATATTGGCGCCTTGCCCAAAATCCCTGTCGTTGTTAGAGTTTGCCGCACTTTTTTACCCACGCGTTGCCTAGGGTCCCTTTCCCATGTTCAAGAAACTGCGTGGCATGTTTTCCAGCGATCTTTCCATTGACCTGGGCACTGCCAACACCCTTATTTACGTGCGCGAGCGCGGTATCGTCCTGAATGAACCCTCGGTCGTGGCCATCCGCACCCACGGTAACCAGAAAAGTGTCGTGGCTGTCGGTACGGAAGCCAAGCGCATGCTGGGCCGTACACCGGGCAACATCGCAGCCATTCGCCCTATGAAGGACGGCGTGATCGCCGATTTCAGCGTCTGCGAAAAGATGCTGCAGTACTTCATCAACAAGGTTCACGAAAACAGCTTCCTGCAGCCCAGCCCTCGTGTGCTGATCTGCGTTCCATGCAAGTCCACCCAGGTAGAGCGTCGCGCTATCCGTGAATCGGCCCTCGGCGCCGGTGCCCGTGAAGTGTTCCTGATCGAAGAGCCAATGGCTGCTGCCATCGGTGCCGGCCTGCCGGTGGAAGAAGCCCGCGGCTCGATGGTCGTCGACATCGGTGGCGGTACCACTGAAATCGCGCTGATCTCCCTCAACGGTGTGGTCTACGCCGAATCCGTACGTGTGGGCGGCGACCGTTTCGACGAAGCGATCATCACTTATGTGCGTCGCAACTACGGCAGCCTGATCGGCGAATCCACCGCCGAGCGCATCAAGCAGGAAATCGGCACGGCCTACCCGGGCGGTGAAGTGCGCGAAGTCGACGTGCGCGGTCGCAACCTGGCCGAAGGTGTTCCACGGGCCTTTACCCTCAACTCCAACGAAGTGCTCGAAGCGCTGCAAGAATCGTTGGCGACCATCGTCCAGGCCGTCAAGAGCGCCCTGGAGCAGTCGCCGCCGGAGCTGGCGTCGGACATCGCCGAGCGCGGCCTGGTGCTGACCGGTGGTGGCGCGCTGCTGCGTGACCTCGACAAGCTGCTGGCCCAGGAAACCGGGCTGCCGGTGATCGTTGCCGAAGACCCGTTGACCTGCGTTGCCCGCGGCGGTGGCCGTGCATTGGAAATGATGGACAAGCACACCATGGACCTGCTCTCCAGCGAATAAGTTGGCTGGATCGTCTATGTTGTTCGCTCCCGGGCAGCACTTTGCAGTGCTGCCCGTTGGCGTTTATCTTCTGTCATTCGTATCCAGGCCGGTTTGATGCCGTATGAATAAAGAAAACATTTGCCTGGGAGGAGCGGCCTATTAAACCGCTTTTCGCCAAAGGCCCCTCATTGGGTGTGCGCCTGCTGGTGCTGACCGTGCTCTCGGTCGCGCTGATGGTGGTCGATGCCCGCTTCACGCTGCTCAAGCCTGTGCGCAGCCAGATGTCGCTGGTGTTGATGGAGTCCTACTGGATCACCGACCTGCCGCAGCGCTTGTGGCAAGGTGTGGCCAGCCAGTTTGGCAGCCGGACCGAACTGGTCGCCGAAAACGAAAAACTCAAGACCGAAAACCTGCTGTTGCAGGGGCGCATGCAGAAGCTGGCGGCCCTCACCGAGCAGAACGTGCGGCTGCGCGAGTTGCTCAATTCTTCGGCGCTGGTCAACGAGAAGGTCGAAGTGGCCGAGTTGATCGGCATGGACCCCAACCCCTTCACCCATCGCATCCTCATCAACAAGGGCGAGCGCGACGGCGTTGTCCTCGGCCAGCCGGTGCTCGACGCCCGGGGTCTGATGGGCCAGGTGGTGGAGTTGATGCCCTACACCTCCCGGGTGCTGCTGCTGACCGATACCACCCACAGCATTCCCGTGCAGGTCAATCGTAACGGCTTGCGCGCGATTGCCAGCGGCACCGGCAACCCGGAACGCCTGGAACTGCGGCACGTGGCCGATACCGCCGACATCAAGGAAGGCGACCTGCTGGTCAGCTCCGGCCTTGGCCAGCGCTTCCCGGCCGGGTACCCGGTGGCGACGGTCAAGGAAGTCATCCATGATTCCGGCCAGCCGTTCGCCATTGTCCGCGCGGTGCCGACGGCGGCGCTGAATCGCAGCCGCTACCTGCTGCTGGTCTTCAGCGACAACCGTACGCCCGAAGAGCGTGCCAACGATGCTGCCGTGGCCCAGGAAGCCCAGGACCGCCAGGGCGGCGAGTCGGCTGCCCCAGCGACAGCAACGCCTGCGCCTGTCCCGGTCGCGGTGCCAAAACCACCAGTGCCTGCACCGGCGACGGCGGCTCCGGCCACCACGCCAGCGGCAACCCCGGCCACCGCACCCGCCGCGCCTGCTGTGAGGCCGACCCGCTCGGCTACCCACGCGCCCGCCGCGCAGCCTGCTCAGCCAGCCCGGCCCGCCGCCCAACCGCCAGCCTCCACGCCGGCCACCGCGCCAGCCCCCAGGGGAGCACGAGAAGAATGAGCAGTACCCAATCCGGTAACGGCTGGATGGTCTGGCTGACCTTCGCCATCGGCCTGTTGCTCAGCGTTTCGCCGCTGCCGCAGTTCATGGAAATCCTGCGCCCACTGTGGCTGGCCCTGTTGCTGGCCTTCTGGGCGCTGGCCTTGCCGCACAAGGTCGGCATGGTCACCGCCTGGTGCCTGGGCCTGGCCGAGGACGTGCTTTATGGCACGTTGCTGGGGCAGAACGCGCTGATCCTGACGCTGATCACCTTCCTGGTGCTGTCGCTGCAACAACGCCTGCGGATGTTCCCCATGTGGCAGCAGTGCCTGGTGATCCTGGTGATCTTCGGCCTGGCGCAACTGGTGCAATTGTGGCTCAGCGCGCTGACCGGCAATCGCCAGCCGACCCTGGCGCTGGTCTTGCCAGCCCTGGTCAGTGCCTTGCTCTGGCCATGGGTCAGCTTCGGTTTGCGTGGCTTGCGCCTGCGTTTCAAAATCAACTGATTCGGTCAGGCATTGGCCTTGATAGGGAGATGTCTTGATGAAACCGCTCTACCTCGCCTCAGGCTCGCCGCGTCGGCGTGAACTGCTCACGCAGATCGGCGTGTCCTTTACCGCCATCGGCGCGGACATCGACGAAACGCCCCTGGACCACGAAACCCCTTCGGCCTATGTCGAGCGCCTGGCGCGCGGCAAGGCCGAGGCGGGTCGGCGAGCCCTGGACGCCGGCATGGATGGCTGCGTGCTGGGCGCCGATACCGCTGTGGTACTGGACGGGCGAATTCTCGGAAAACCCGTGGACCAGGCCGATTCCATGACGATGCTCTTGAGCCTGTCCGGTCGCGAACATGACGTATTGACCGCCATTGCCATACTCGATGGGCAGCGTTGCGAATCCCGTGTTGTGCGCAGCCTGGTGCGCTTTCGGTCGATCACGGAACAGGAAGCGGCGGCCTACTGGGCCAGCGGTGAACCCCGGGACAAGGCCGGCGGCTATGGTATTCAAGGGCTGGGCGCGGTGTTCGTCGCCGGGCTTGAAGGCAGTTATTCAGCCGTGGTCGGCCTGCCGCTGTGCGAAACCGCAGAACTACTGGGCCATTTCGGCATACCCTGTTGGCAAACCTTGAGCGCGCGCTGAGCGCCGTCTGACTTGATGCGGCCATAATCGTGAACATGCCTGAACGAGACCCTGCCATGAGTGAAGAGATCCTGATCAACATCACGCCGATGGAATCGCGCGTGGCGGTGGTTGAAAACGGTGTTCTGCAAGAGGTCCACGTCGAGCGCACGCAAAAGCGTGGCATCGTCGGCAATATCTATAAAGGCAAGGTGGTGCGGGTGCTGCCGGGCATGCAGGCGGCCTTCGTCGACATCGGCCTGGACCGCGCGGCATTCATCCACGCGTCGGAAATTTCCATGCGCGAAGGGCCGGCCGTGGAGAGCATCAGCGCCCTGGTGCACGAAGGCCAGAGCCTGGTGGTGCAGGTCACCAAGGACCCCATTGGCTCCAAGGGCGCGCGCCTGACCACGCAACTGTCGATTCCGTCGCGCTACCTGGTGTACATGCCGCGTACCGCTCACGTTGGCATTTCCCTGAAGATCGAAGACGAAGCCGAGCGCGAGCGCCTCAAGCAGGTGGTCAGCGACTGCGTGGAAAAAGAAGGCATCAAGGAAGCCGGTGGGTTCATCTTGCGCACGGCCGCCGAGGGGGCCGGGGCCGATGAGATCCTCATGGACATCCGCTACCTGCGCAGGCTTTGGGACCAGATCGCCGCGCAGATCAAGACCATCGCCACCCCTAGCGTGATCTACGAGGACCTGGGCCTGGCGCTGCGGACCTTGCGCGATCTGGTCAGCCCCAAGATCGAGAAAATTCGTATCGACTCCCGGGAAACCTTCCAGAAGACCACCCAGTTCGTCGCCGAACTGATGCCGGAAATCGCCGACCGCCTCGAGCATTACCCTGGCGAACGACCGATTTTCGACCTGTACGGCGTCGAAGACGAAATCCAGAAAGCCCTTGAACGCAAGGTACCGCTCAAGTCCGGCGGCTACCTGGTGGTCGATCCGGCCGAGGCCATGAGCACCATCGACGTCAACACCGGGGCGTTCGTCGGCCATCGCAACCTGGAAGAGACCATCTTCAAGACCAACCTGGAAGCCGCCACGGCCATCGCCCGGCAACTGCGGCTGCGCAACCTGGGTGGGATCATCATCATCGACTTCATCGACATGGAAGATGAAGAGCACCAGCGCCAAGTGCTGCGGACCCTGGAAAAACAACTCGAACGCGACCACGCCAAGACCAACATCATCGGTATCACCGAGCTGGGCCTGGTGCAGATGACCCGCAAGCGCACCCGCGAAAGCCTTGAGCAGGTGCTGTGCGAGCCGTGCAGCAGTTGCCAGGGTCGCGGCAAGCTCAAGACCCCGGAAACCGTGTGTTACGAAATCTTCCGGGAAATTCTCCGGGAGGCGCGCGCCTACCAGGCGACTGGCTATAGAGTGTTGGCGAACCAGAAAGTGGTGGATCGCCTGCTCGACGAGGAGTCAGGCAATGTCGCGGAGCTGGAAGCGTTTATCGGACGCACGATTCGCTTCCAGGTGGAAACCATGTATTCCCAGGAACAATACGACGTGGTGTTGCTCTGAAGAGCTTGGGAAGCGGCGGGCCCGCGGATTTGATTGTCTTTGCCAGGGGAGCCCACTGACATGGAGCGTCTGACACGCATTTTGGCGGCGCTGACTCGCTGGGGGCTGGGGCTGTGCGCGCTGCTGCTGGTGCTGCTGGCGTTGTACGTCAGCCTCGGTCGCGAGCTGGTCCCGTTGGTGGCTGAATACCGCGCCGAGGTCGAGACCCAGGCCAGCGTCGCCTTGGGCATGCCTGTGCACATCGGAAGCCTCGACGGTAGCTGGAGCGCCCTGGCGCCGATCCTGGCGGCGCGCGACGTGGTGGTCGGCGAAGGCCCCAATGCGTTGCACCTGGATCAGGTGCGAGCCGTGCCTGATCTATGGGACAGCCTGCTGGCACGCCAGGTGCGCATTGCCCACCTGGAAGTCAGCGGCCTGAAGATCAGCCTCAAGGAGGGCGCCGACGGCAAGTGGGCCCTGGAAGGCCTGCCGGTGAAGGACGACCAGCCCCTCGATCCGCAGCAATTGCTCGAACGCATGCAGGTGGTTTCCAAGTTTTCGCTGCTCGATAGCCAGGTGACCTTGCAACCCGTCGAGCAACCACCGCTGACCCTCACCTACGTCGGCTTGAGCCTGCGCACCGGCGTCACCCGCCAGCGCCTGGACGCACGCCTGACCCTGCCGGACGGCCAGCCGGTGGCGATCAACCTGCGTACCCGCCTGCGCGCCAGCGACTGGAAGAATGGCCAGGCCGATGCGTACCTGAGCCTGCCGCAAAGCGACTGGTCCAAATGGCTGCCGAAACGCCTGACCCAGCAATGGAATTTTTCCCGGATCAAGGCCGGTGGCGAATTCTGGCTGAGTTGGGGGGGCGGTACGGTGCAAAGCGCGGTCATGCGCTTGAATGCGCCTGACATCCAGGGTGCCTACGCCGAGCGCAAGCCGGTGCAAATCCATAACCTGGCGCTCAATGGATATTTCCAGCGTGGCGACCAGGGATTTACTGCGACCTTCGATTCCCTGGCGATGAACCTGGGCGAAACCCGCTGGGAATCGCGCCTGCAACTGCAGCAGAGTGCCGCCACCGAAAAGGCCGAGGAGCGCTGGCACCTGCAGGCCGACCGCCTCGACCTGACTCCGCTCACGCCGTTGCTCAATGCCCTGGCGCCGTTGCCCGAAGGCCTGGCGACGACCATCGACCATCTCAAGGTGACCGGTGCCCTGCGCAACGTGCTGTTGGACTACCGGCCGCAAAACACCGGTGACCAGAAAGTCAGCTTCGCCACCAACCTGGACACCGTGGGCTTTGATGCCTATCGCGGCGCCCCGGCTGCGCGCAACGTGTCCGGGAGCCTGAGCGGTGACCTCGGTGGCGGCGAGCTGCGCATGGACAGCAAGGATTTTTCCCTGCACCTGGACCCGATTTTCGCCAAGCCCTGGCAATACCTGCAGGCCAACGCCCGGTTGACCTGGAAGCTCGACAAGCAAGGCTTCACCTTGATCGCGCCGTACTTGAAGGTGCTGGGCGAGGAGGGCCGGATTGCCGGCGACTTCCTGATCCGCCTGCATTTCGACCACAGCCAGGAAGACTACATGGACCTGCGGGTCGGCCTGGTGGACGGTGACGGACGCTACACCGCCAAGTACCTGCCGGCGGTCCTCAGCCCGGCGCTGGATGAGTGGCTGCGCACGGCCATCGTCAAGGGCGCGGTGGATGAGGGCTTTTTCCAGTACCAAGGCTCGCTCAATCACGGTGCCGGGGACGCGGCGCGCAGCATCAGCCTGTTTTTCAAGGTGCATGACGCGGAACTGGCGTTCCAGCCGGGCTGGCCTTCGGTCAGCAAGGTCAGCGGCGATGTCTTCGTCGAAGACAGCGGCGTGCGCATCTTCGCCAGCCAAGGACAATTGCTCGATACCCAGGTCAAGGATGTTTCGGTGAACATTCCCCATGTACCCAGCGGGCAGAGTGTTCATCTGTTTCTGGACGGCGGGTTCGCCGGCGGACTGGGTGACGGTCTGAAAATCCTCCAGACCGCGCCGATCGGGACCGCCGAGACATTCGCCGGCTGGGAAGGCGAGGGCGACCTGCAAGGCAGCGTCAAGCTCGATATCCCGCTGGTCAAAGGCGAGCAACCGAAGATCCTGGTGGACTTCGTCACCGACAAGGCCCGTCTCAAGCTCAGCGAGCCGGTGTTGGAGCTGACCCAGCTCAAGGGCGATTTCCGCTTCGACAGCAATAAGGGCCTGAGCGGCAAGGGCATCAGTGCCCGGGCATTCGACCGGCCCGTGACCGCACAGATTTTTGCCGAGGGCCGTGCCGGTGCGCTCAACACGCGGGTCGCTGCGTCCGGGCAGGTGGAGGTCAAGAAGCTCACCAGTTGGCTGAATGTCACCCAGCCGTTGCCGGTATCGGGTGTCGTGCCCTACCAGTTGCAAGTGATCCTTGATGGCGCCGATAGCCAGTTGTCGGTCAGTTCCAACCTCAAGGGCGTGGCCATCGACCTGCCGGCGCCTTTCGGCATGGCCGCCAATGCCGGGCGCGACACGATGTTTCGCATGACCCTGCAAGGGCCGGAGCGGCGTTACTGGGTCGATTATGGCGACTTGGCCAGTTTCACTTACGCCGCGCCGAGCGGCAAAGTCGCCGACGGTCGTGGCGAATTGTTGCTGGGTGCCGGCGATGCGGTGCTGCCCGGGGCCAAGGGGCTGCGACTGCGCGGCAAACTGTCGGAGCTGGACGTGAGTCCCTGGCAGGACCTGGTGAACAAGTACGCCGGCCAGGATCCAGGCGGCAGCGCCAAGCAACTGCTCAGCAGCGTCGACCTGAGCGTCGGCAAGCTCACGGCCATGGGCACCACCCTGGACCAGGTATCGGTGCAACTGGACCGCAAGCCGGACGCCTGGGCCATGCGGCTCGACAGCCAGCAGGCCAAGGGCAATGTCAGCCTGCCAGATGCAAAGGCCGCACCGATTGGTATCACGCTTGATTATGTTCGCCTGCCGGCCACAGACCCGACGGTCCAGGCGGATGAAAACGCTCCGGACCCGTTGGCCTCGGTCGATCCCGGCAAAATCCCGGCCATGGATATTGCCATCGACCAATTGTTCCAGGGCCCCGATCTCATCGGTGCGTGGTCGTTGAAAGTGCGCCCTACCGCCAAGGGTATCGCGCTGAACAATCTGGACATGGGCCTCAAGGGCATGGTGTTGAACGGCAGTGGCGGCTGGGAAGGCGCGCCCGGTTCCACCAGCAGTTGGTACAAGGGCCGTATCAGCGGCAAGAACCTGGTCGACATACTCAAGAACTGGGGTTATGCCCCGAGTGTGACCAGCCAGACCTTCCGCCTGGATGTCGATGGCCGCTGGCCCGGCTCGCCGGCGTGGGCTGCCACCAAGCGTTTTTCCGGCAGCCTCGACGCTTCGCTGAGCAAAGGCCAGTTTGTTGAAATTGAAGGCAGCGCCCAGGCGTTGCGGGTATTTGGCCTGCTGAACTTTAACTCCATCGGCCGACGCCTGCGCCTGGACTTCTCCGACCTGTTCAGCAAAGGCTTGAGCTACGACCGGGTCAAAGGGCTGCTGGTGGCGAGCGACGGTGTGTACGTGACCCGCGAACCCATTACCCTGACCGGGCCGTCGAGCAATCTGGAACTCAACGGCACGCTGGACATGGTGGCCGACCGGGTCGACGCCAAGCTGCTGGTGACGCTGCCGGTGACCAACAACCTGCCGATCGCCGCGCTGATCGTTGGCGCACCGGCGGTGGGTGGGGCGCTGTTTCTGATCGACAAACTGATCGGTGACCGCGTAGCGCGCTTTGCCAGCGTAAGATACGACGTCAAGGGGCCGTGGAAAGAACCGAAGATCACCTTCGACAAGCCGTTCTGACAGGTGATGCGATAACCCCTGTGGGAGCGAGCCTGTGGGAGCAAAGCTTGCTCGCGATTGCGGTGTATCAGTCAGCCTGTATGTTGGATGTACCTGCCTCATCGCGAGCAAGCTTTGCTCCCACAGCCGCCTTGGACGAGGATAAAAAAGAGGGAAGCTCCATGCCAGTCGCAGTGATTCAAATGGTCAGCCAAAGCGATGTGCTCGCCAACCTGGCCCGTGCCCGTGTGCTGCTGGAGCAGGCTGCCGCAGGCGGTGCAAGGCTGGCGGTGCTGCCGGAGAATTTCGCGGCGATGGGCCGGCGGGACATTGCCGATATCGGTCGTGCCGAAGCCTTTGGTCAGGGACCGATCCTGCCCTGGTTGAAACAGACCGCCCGAGACCTCAAGTTATGGATTGTGGCCGGCACGTTGCCGTTGCCGCCAGTGGACCAGCCCGAGGCCAGGTCCCATGCCTGTTCGTTGCTGGTCGACGATCAGGGCCAGATCGTCGCGCGCTACGACAAGTTGCATCTGTTCGATGTGGATGTGGCGGACAATCGCGGGCGCTATCGCGAGTCGGATGACTATGCTTATGGCGCTAACGTGGTGGTTGCCGCTACCCCCGTGGGCCGGGTGGGCCTGACGGTCTGTTATGACTTGCGGTTTCCGGAGCTCTTCAGCGAGTTGCGGGCTGCCGGGGCCGAACTGATCACGGCGCCGTCGGCGTTTACCGCGGTGACCGGCGCGGCCCATTGGGAGGTGCTGATCCGTGCCCGGGCCATCGAGACCCAGTGCTATGTGCTGGCGGCCGCCCAGGGCGGCGTGCATCCGGGGCCGCGGGAAACCTTTGGCCATGCCGCGATTGTCGACCCCTGGGGCCGTGTGCTGGCACAACAGGATCAAGGCGAGGCCGTGCTGCTGGCCGAGCGCGACAGCAGTGAACAGGCGTCCATCCGGGCGCGCATGCCGGTGGCCAGCCATCGGCGCTTTTTCTCGCAGGGCGCTCGACAGCGGCCTGTCCAAGACGACGAATTCAAGGCGTAAATCATATGAGCGGGTTGTTGTCCTCAGTCAGTGAACACCTTCTAGCCCCCGGCGGCGTGACCCTCGAAAGCCTGCAAGGCGTGCTGGGCGACCTGGCCGGCCCGGGCATCGATGCGGCCGACCTGTATTTCCAGGGGCAGATCTCCGAGTCCTGGTCGCTGGAAGACGGCATCGTCAAGGAAGGCAGTTTCAACCTTGACCAGGGCGTAGGCGTGCGCGCCCAGTCCGGGGAAAAGACCGGTTTTGCCTACAGCAACGCCATCACCCTCGAAGCCCTCGGCGCTGCTGCCCGTGCGGCCCGCTCGATCTCCCGCGCCGGGCAGAACGGCACGGTCCAGGCGTTCAGCAGCCAGGACGTGGCGCAGTTGTATGCGCCGGATAACCCCCTTGAAGTCATGAGCCGCGCCGAAAAAGTCGAGCTGCTCAAGCGCATCGACGTCGCCACCCGTGCCCTCGACCCGCGCATCCAGCAAGTGTCGGTCAGCATGGCCGGGGTCTGGGAACGGATCCTGGTGGCTTCCACCGACGGCGGCCTGGCGGCGGACGTGCGGCCGCTGGTGCGGTTCAACGTCAGTGTGATCGTCGAGCAGAACGGTCGCCGTGAGCGCGGCGGCCATGGCGGCGGCGGGCGCACCGACTACCGTTATTTCCTCAGCGAAGACCGCGCCATGGGCTACGCCCGCGAAGCGCTGCGCCAGGCGCTGGTCAACTTGGAGGCCATTCCGGCCCCGGCAGGTACGTTGCCGGTGGTGCTGGGGTCCGGTTGGTCCGGCGTGCTGTTGCACGAAGCGGTGGGACACGGCCTGGAAGGCGATTTCAACCGCAAGGGCAGTTCGGCCTACAGCGGGCGCATGGGGGAAATGGTCGCCTCGAAACTCTGCACCATTGTCGATGACGGCACCCTGGCCGGGCGTCGTGGCTCCCTGAGCGTCGACGATGAAGGCACCCCGACCGAATGCACCACGCTGATCGAGAACGGCGTGCTCAAGGGCTACATGCAGGACAAGCTCAACGCCCGGTTGATGGGCGTGGCCCGCACGGGCAACGGTCGCCGTGAATCCTACGCGCACCTGCCGATGCCGCGCATGACCAACACCTACATGCTCGGTGGTCAAAGCGATCCGGCGGAAATCATCGCCTCGGTGAAAAAAGGCATCTATTGCGCCAACCTCGGTGGTGGCCAGGTGGACATCACCAGCGGCAAGTTCGTGTTCTCCACCAGCGAGGCCTACCTGATCGAAGACGGCAAGATCACCGCACCGGTCAAGGGTGCGACCCTGATCGGCAACGGGCCGGAGGCGATGAGCAAGGTGTCGATGGTCGGTAACGACCTGGCGCTGGACAGCGGTGTGGGCACGTGCGGCAAGGACGGGCAATCGGTGCCGGTGGGCGTCGGCCAGCCGACCCTGAAGATCGATGCGATTACCGTGGGTGGCACGGGCGCTTAAGGATGTACACGATTCGTGTAGGAGCTGTGTAGGAGCTGTCGAGTGCAACGAGGCTGCGATCTTTCCCCAGACACTTGAGTCTCAAGCGAAAGATCAAAAGATCGCAGCCTGCGGCAGCTCCTACAGGGCCGGGTGAAACTCAGCGCAGGCCGCGTTGGGTTTCGTCCAGCTCACGGATGTACTTGAAGATTTTACGGCTCGAGGCCGGTGGCTTGTTCTGCGCCAGTTCGTGCTGGGCCTGACGGATCAGGGAGCGCAATTGCTGACGGTCAGCCTCCGGGTAGTCGATGACGAATTTTTCCAGGGTGCCGTCGTCGCCTGCGATCAAGCGATCGCGCCAGCGCTCCAGGTTGTGGAAACGTTCGTTGTACTGCCGGGTGGAGGCATCGAGTTGATCGAGCAGCACCAGGATGGCGTCAGTGTCCTGATCGCGCATCAGTTTGCCGATGAATTGCAGGTGCCGTTTACGCGCGATATTCGCGGTGTGCTTGGGCGCATCGGCCAGGGCCCGGCGCAAGGCGTCGGTCAAAGGCAGTTTGGCCAGCAAGTCAGGCTTGAGTGTTGTCAGGCGCTCGCCGAGGTCAACCAGAGCATGCAGCTCGCGTTTGACCTGGGATTTGCTTTTTTCACCCTCGTAGAGGGAGTCGTCGTAAGAATCAACCATGGTGGCAGTCCGCAAAGAAACGCCGCCATGATAACCAGTCGGGGGCCGCTTGTCCGGCCCGGTCGCTCGAAGGCCATCACCGAAAGAAGAATTTGAGTGGAGAACACCATGAGTGCAGTTCAAAGCGTCGGCCCGCAAGCATTGCCGGCACTGCAGGAACAAGTCGAGCAGATCCTCGCCGAAGCCAAGCGCCAGGGCGCCACTGCCTGTGAAGTGGCGGTATCGCTGGAGCAGGGCCTGTCGACGTCGGTGCGCCAGCGCGAGGTGGAAACCGTCGAATTCAATCGCGACCAGGGCTTTGGCATCACCTTGTACGTGGGCCAGCGCAAGGGCTCGGCCAGCACTTCGGCCAGCGGCCCGGAGGCCATTCGCGAAACCGTCGCCGCGGCACTGGCGATTGCCCAGCACACCTCCGAAGACGAAGCCTCGGGCCTGGCCGATGCTGCGCTGATGTGCAAGGAGCTGCGCGACTTCGACCTCTTCCACGCCTGGGACATCACCCCCGAGCAGGCCATCGAACAGGCACTGCGTTGCGAAGCGGCGGCATTCGAGGCCGACAGCCGGATCAAGAACGCCGACGGCACGACGCTCAATACCCACCAGGGCTGCCGGGTCTACGGCAACAGCCACGGTTTCATCGGTGGTTATGCATCGACCCGCCACAGTCTGAGTTGCGTGATGATCGCCGAGGCCAACGGCCAGATGCAGCGTGATTACTGGTACGACGTGAGCCGCCAGGGCACCTTGTTGGCAGACCCGGTGAGCATCGGCCAGAAAGCCGCGCAACGGGCGGCCAGCCGCCTGGGCGCGCGACCGGTGCCGACCTGCGAAGTGCCGGTGCTGTTTTCGGCCGAGCTGGCCGGCGGCCTGTTTGGCAGCTTCCTGTCGGCGGTGTCCGGCGGCAACCTGTACCGCAAGTCGTCGTTCCTCGAGGGCGCGCTGGGCCAGAAACTGTTCCCGCAATGGATGACCATCGACGAGCGTCCGCACCTGATGCAGGCCATGGGCAGCTCGGCGTTCGACGGCGACGGCCTGGCCACCTACGCCAAGCCGTTCGTGGAAAATGGCGAGTTGGTGTCCTACATCCTCGGCACCTATTCGGGCCGCAAGCTCGGCATGCCGAGCACCGCCAATGCCGGTGGCGTGCATAACCTGTTCGTGACCCATGGCGAAGAAGACCAGGCGGCCTTGCTGCGGCGCATGGGCCGGGGCCTGCTGGTGACCGAACTGATGGGCCACGGCCTGAACATGGTCACCGGTGACTATTCCCGTGGCGCGGCGGGTTTCTGGGTCGAGAACGGCGAGATCCAGTTCCCGGTCCAGGAAGTGACCATCGCCGGGAACATGCGCGACATGTTCAAGCAGATCGTGGCCGTGGGCAACGACCTGGAACTGCGCAGCAACATCCGCACCGGCTCGGTGTTGATCGAGCGGATGACGGTGGCGGGTAGCTAACGCTCACCGCGTAAAAAAGGCGCGTCATCCACTGGGGTGACGCGCCTTTTTTGTACCGACAGAATCTTTGTGGCGAGGGGATTTATCCCCGCTGGGGTGCGAAGCGCCCCCAAAAACCTGACCCCGCGTTGTGTCTTGTTGATTGTCGAGGGCTGCTTCGCACCCCAGCGGGGATAAATCCCCTCGCCACAATGTGATCTTCATCAGGCTTGTGTTGCTTCTTATTATCATCTAATAATGAATCTCATTCGCCGAGTGAGCCCCGGTCATGAGTTCTGCCCTGCACGAACAACCCTACCTTGAAAGCTGGCGCTGGATGAGCCGCCAGATCCGTTGCGCGATGAACCCGGACGAGCCGCGGCTGATCGAGCACTACCTGGCCGAGGGCCGCTATCTGGCCGGCTGCACCGCCACTTCGCCCTGGATGATCGCCGAGACCGCGTTCCGGCTGCTGCTCGACACCGCCTCGGATGTCGCGCTGCCCTGGCATTGGCGCAATCTCTGCCTCGACCAGGCCTGGCGCCCACTGCGCGACCTCGAACAACAGTCACTGTGCCGCTGCCGCCTCAAGCGCTGGCAGAGCCATGCCTGGGCGCTGGCGACCTGCGCCCTGGAGCCGTCGATTTCTCTTATTGAACTGGTGCAAGGATCTCCCGATGAGTAATACCCGTATCGAACGCGACAGCATGGGCGAGCTGCAAGTCCCGGTGGATGCCCTCTATGGCGCCCAGACCCAGCGTGCCGTGGATAACTTCCCGGTCAGCGGCCAGCGTATGCCGGCGCAGTTCATTCGCGCCCTGATCCTGGCCAAGGCCGCCGCCGCCCGGGCCAACGTAGAACTGGAACAAATCAGCGCGGCCCAAGGCAAGGCCATCGTCGATGCGTCACTGGGGCTGCTCGAAGGCCGTTTCATGGACCATTTTCCGGTGGATATTTTCCAGACCGGCTCCGGCACCAGCTCCAACATGAACGCCAACGAAGTGATCGCCACTCTCGCCAGCCGCCTGCTGGGAGAGACGGTCAACCCGAACGACCACGTCAATTGCGGCCAGAGCAGCAACGACATCATCCCCACCAGCATTCATGTCAGCGCTGCCTTGGCCTTGCATGAGCAACTGCTGCCGGCGCTGTTGCACCTGGTGCAGGTGATCGAGCGCAAGGCCGAAGAGGTCCACCCATTCATCAAAACGGGTCGCACCCATCTGATGGATGCCATGCCGGTGCGCCTGAGCCAGGTGCTCGACGGTTGGGCGCAGCAGCTCAAGGCCAATATCGGCCACCTGCAGGATGTGCTGCCGAGCCTGCAATCCCTGGCCCAGGGCGGTACGGCGGTCGGCACCGGGGTCAATGCCCATCCACGTTTCGCCGAGCTGTTCAGCCAGCAACTGACGCAATTGACCCAGGTGCAATTCACCCCGGGCAAGAATCTGTTCGCGCTGATCGGCTCCCAGGACACCGCCGTAGCGGTTTCCGGGCAGCTCAAGACCACCGCCGTGTCGTTGATGAAAATCGCCAACGACCTGCGCTGGATGAATTCCGGGCCGCTGGCAGGCCTGGGCGAGATCGAGCTCGAAGGCTTGCAGCCGGGCTCCTCGATCATGCCCGGCAAGGTCAACCCGGTCATTCCTGAAGCCACCGCGATGGTGGCGGCCCAGGTGATCGGCAACGACACGGTGATCACTGTCGCCGGTCAATCGGGCAACTTCGAGTTGAACGTGATGCTGCCGATCATCGCCCAGAACCTGCTGAGCAGCATCACCCTGATGTCCACCGCCAGCCGCTTGCTGGCGGACAAGGCCATTGCCACGTTCAAGGTCAACGAAGCCCGGCTCAAGGAAGCGTTGTCGCGCAACCCGATCCTGGTGACCGCGCTCAATCCCATCATCGGTTACCAGAAGGCCGCTGAAATCGCCAAGAAGGCTTACCAGCAAGGTCGGCCGGTCATCGATGTCGCCCTGGAGCACACCGACCTGACACGCAGCGAACTCGAAGTCCTGCTGGACCCGGAGAAGCTCACCGCCGGCGGCGTGTAACCCCGACACCTGTGTGGAGGACTCATCATGGAACACTGGAAGCGTACGATCGAACGGGCCAATCGCTGTTTCATGCTGGGCGAGCTGGTAGACGCCCGCGAAGCTTACCTGCAGGCCCTGGCGCTGGCCCAGGTGCTGTTCGAGCGTTGGGCGGATGCCGACGAAGCCGTGGCCGCGTGTGTCGTCTCCCATCACAACCTGGCGGACCTGCACTTGCGCCTGAACCAGCCGGAGGAGAGCGCCGAGTATTTGTGTGCGATCCACCAACGGTTGTTGCAGACCATGCAGGACGAACGTCTGGCGCCGGCCCTGCGCGCCGCCGCGCTGCGCCAGAGCCACAAGACCTATGTCGAACTGCTGAATTTCATCAGCGAGCACGGTGAATACCCACGCACCCAGCGCCTGCTGCACTGCAACGCTGCTGCGCCCCGGCAGCGCAATGCCCCTCTTCATCATGGAGTTCATTGAACATGGCTTTTACCTTGCCTGCATTGCCCTACGCCTACGACGCCCTGGAACCGCACATCGATGCGCAAACCATGGAGATCCACTACACCAAGCATCACCAGACCTACATCAATAACCTCAACGCAGCGGTGGACGGCACCGAATACGCCGGGTGGCCTGTCGAAAAACTGGTGTCCAGTGTCGAGCAGTTGCCGCCAAGCCTGCAGGCCGCAGTGATCAACCAGGGCGGCGGCCATGCCAACCATTCGTTGTTCTGGGAAGTGATGACGCCCCGGGGCGGCGGCCTGCCTGATGGTGGTCTGGCGGCGGCGATCGAAGCACAACTGGGCGGTATCGAGCGTTTCAAGGAAGCTTTCACCAAAGCAGCGCTGACCCGTTTCGGCAGCGGCTGGGCCTGGTTGAGCGTCACCCCGCAAAAGACCCTAGTGGTGGAAAGCAGCGGCAACCAGGACAGCCCGCTGATGAAGGGCAACACGCCGATTCTTGGCCTGGACGTCTGGGAGCACGCCTATTACCTGCGCTACCAGAACCGTCGTCCGGAATACATCAGCGCCTTCTACAATGTGATCAACTGGCCTGAGGTCGCCCGGCGCTACCAGGCTGCGCTGGCTTCGAGTCCTTCATGAAAACAACTCAAGGCTGACTATGGATACTCAAACACTGGCGATTGGAAGCGGACGGATGTTTCGCTACGCCTTGGGATCGTTGTTGCTGTTGGCCGGGATGACGTTGTTGGCGGCCCAGGGCCTGGTATGGCTGGACCTGGAGCCCAGGCTGCTGCGTGCGCTTGAGGGTGGCGGGCTCTGCGCCTTGGGCACCGCGCTGGGGGCCGTGCCGGTGTTGGTCATCCGGCGCATGCCCCAGGCCGTCAGCGATTCGCTGCTGGGTTTTGGTGCCGGGGTGATGCTTGCGGCCACGGCGTTCTCGCTGATCGTGCCGGGCATTGCTGCGGCCGAGCAGTTGGGATTGACGCCTTGGGCGGCCAGCGGCCTCATCAGTTTTGGCATTCTATTGGGCGCGTTCGGGCTGTACCTGGTGGACCGCAAGGTCTCGGCCAGCCCCGAAAGGCTGGTCGCGGCGCCAGGACGTCCGATCATTGCGCCGCGGATCTGGCTGTTCGTGTTTGCCATCATCGCCCACAACATTCCCGAAGGCATGGCAGTGGGGGTGTCGGCGGGCGGCGGCATGCCGGATGCCGATAGCCTGGCGATGGGCATCGCCTTGCAGGATGTACCCGAAGGGCTGGTGATCGCGTTGGTGCTGGCTACGGCGGGGATGTCGCGGGCCAAGGCGTTCCTGATTGGCGCGGCGTCAGGGATGGTCGAGCCGGTGTTCGCGCTGCTGTGCGCCTGGTTGGTGAGCCTGGCCGAGATGCTCTTGCCTTTGGGTCTGGCGTTGGCGGCCGGCGCGATGCTGCTGGTGGTGACTCACGAGGTCATTCCCGAATCCCGCCGCAATGGTCACGAGAAACTGGCGAGCCTGGGGCTGTTGCTGGGGTTTTGTTTGATGATGGTGCTGGATACGGCGTTGGCGTGACAAACGGTAGGCATCTAGGGTGATGCGATTTATCTGTGGCGAGGGAATCTGTGGGAGCAAAGCTTGCTCGCGATCCAGGCACCTCGGTTTTCTGAGTGACCGAGTCGCCTTCATCGCGAGCAAGCTTTGCTCCCACCAATGAATTCCCTTGCCACAATAAATCCGCCTTGGGATTTGGTCAGTTATTCGCCTTCGTCGAAGTATCGGTTGATCAGGTCAACCAAGGCATCCATCGCTTCCTGCGCCTGATCACCTTCGGTGTGCAGGTGGATCTTGGTGCCCTTGCCGGCGGCGAGCATCATCATCGCCATGATGCTTTTACCGTCGACCGTAGACTCTGGCGTGCGACCGACCCTGATGGTGGTGTCCTTGAACTGGCCCGCGACGCCGACGAACTTGGCCGACGCTCGGGCATGCAAGCCCAGCTTGTTGATGATTTCAATTTCCTGAGCAGGCATCGCGATGTGAATCCTTTAGCTGAGGTCGCGGTGGCGAACCTGGACGTTCTTCAGGGATTGTTGCAGGAGCTGACCCAGGCGTTCGGTCAGGTAGACGGAGCGGTGATGGCCACCAGTACAACCAATGGCGATCGTGACATAGGCGCGGTTGCTCGCGGCAAAGCGGGGCAGCCATTTGAGCAGGTAGCTGGAGATGTCCTGGTACATTTCCTCGACATCCGGTTGTGCGGCCAGGTAGTCGATCACCGGTTGGTCGAGCCCGGACTGCTCGCGCAATTCCGGTTTCCAATAAGGATTGGGCAGGCAGCGCACATCGAACACCAGGTCGGCGTCTACTGGCATGCCACGTTTGAAACCGAACGACTCCACCAGGAACGCCGTGCCCGGCTCGGGTTGGTTGAGCAGGCGCAGCTTGATCGTGTCGCGCAACTGATACAGGTTCAGGTGCGTGGTGTTGACCTTAAGGTCCGCCAGGTCGGCGATCGGCCCCAGTAGCTGGCTTTCGTCCTCGATGGCTTCGGCCAGGGAACGGTTGGCATTGCTCAGCGGGTGGCGCCGGCGGGTTTCGGAAAAACGCTTGAGCAGTGTTTCTTCATCGGCATCCAGGTACAGCACGTCGCACTGGATATGCCGGTTGCGCACTTCCTCGAGCAGTTCAGGAAAACGCGACAGGTGGCTTGGCAGGTTACGTGCGTCGATGGACACCGCTACCAGCGGTTGCGCCAGCTCGGTGTGGATCAGGGCGCGCTCGGCCAGTTCCGGCAGCAGGCCGGCGGGCAGGTTGTCGATGCAATAGTAGCCGCTGTCCTCAAGCACGTTGAGGGCTGTGCTTTTACCGGAGCCGGAGCGGCCACTGACAATGATCATGCGCATTTTTAATGACCGTTCTGCTCGTCCAGGACAACCTGGTACAACGCTTCGTTGCTCGGTGCGCTGCGCAGTTTTTCGCGCACTTCCTTGCGGTCCAGCATGCTGGCAATCTGGCGCAGCAGCTCGAGGTGCGCATCGGTCGCCGCTTCCGGTACCAGCAATACAAACAGCAGGTCGACCGGGGCGCCGTCGATGGCGTCGAAATCTATGGCGGTTTCAAGGTGCAACAGCGCGCTGATCGGCGCGGCACAACCCTTGAGACGGCAGTGAGGAATGGCGATGCCGTTGCCAAAACCGGTGGAACCGAGTTTTTCACGGGCAACCAGGGCCTCGAAGACGTCCTGCATTTCCAGATCCGGCACTTCGCGGTGGATCAGGTTGGCAATTTGCTCGAGGGCTTTCTTTTTACTGCCGCCCGGCGCGTTCACTTGGGAACGGCCGGGGGTCAGGATGGTTTCTAGTCGGATCATGGATTGGGGGGGTTAACGACCGGTTGCGCCCTGGAGGAGGCTCTGGGTCTTTTCCTTATGCTTTTTGAGTTGGCGATCCAGCTTGTCGGTCAGCAGGTCAATCGCGGCATACATGTCTGTGTGCTCTGCGTTGGCAACCACTTCTCCGCCGGGGATATGCAGCGTGGCTTCGATTTTCTGCAGCAGTTTCTCGACGTTCATCGTGACTTGCACGTTGGTGATCTTGTCGAAATGCCTCTCCAATCGGTCGAGTTTTTCGCCGATGTAGGTGCGCAGGGGTTCGGTCACTTCCAGTTGGTGTCCACTGATGTTGACTTGCATACAGCTTCTCCTTCGTTGCCAGTGCATAAAGCGGCAGGCAGAAATGCCTGCCACTGGAACGCTGTGGCGTGGCCTTGTTACATCAACCGCTTGCGTTCGCTCGAAGGCGCGATCCCGAGGGATTCGCGGTACTTGGCGACGGTACGGCGGGCCACCTGAATGCCTTGTGCCTCCAGTAAACCAGCGATCTTGCTGTCACTCAACGGCTTTTTCTGATTTTCCGCGGCCACCAGTTTTTTGATGATCGCGCGGATGGCCGTGGACGAGCATTCGCCGCCTTCGGAGGTGCTGACATGGCTGGAGAAAAAGTATTTCAATTCATAGATGCCCCGGGGGGTATGCATGAATTTCTGGGTGGTTACCCGGGAAATCGTCGACTCGTGCATGCCCACTGCCTCGGCAATGTCATGCAGGACCAACGGTTTCATCGCCTCATCGCCGTACTCCAGGAAGCCGCGCTGATGCTCGACGATCTGGGTGGCCACTTTCATCAGGGTTTCGTTGCGGCTTTGCAGGCTCTTGATGAACCAGCGCGCTTCCTGCAACTGGTTGCGCATGAAGGTGTTGTCGGCGCTGGTGTCGGCGCGCTTGACGAAGCCGGCGTACTGGGCGTTGACGCGCAGCTTGGGCACCGACTCCTGGTTGAGCTCCACCAGCCAGCGATCATTGTGCTTGCGCACGATCACGTCGGGGACCACGTATTCAGGTTCAGTGGATTCGATCTGCGAGCCGGGGCGCGGGTTGAGGCTCTGCACCAGTTCGATGACCTGGCGCAGCTCATCTTCCTTGAGCTTCATGCGACGCATCAGTTGACTGTAGTCGCGGCCGCCCAGCAGGTCGATGTAATCGGTGACCAGCCGCTTGGCTTCGGCCAGCCACGGTGTCTTGGCGGACAACTGGCGCAGTTGCAGCAACAGGCACTCACCCAGGTTGCGGGCGCCGATGCCGGCCGGTTCGAACTGCTGGATGCGATGAAGGACGGCTTCGATCTCGTCCAGCTCGATGTCGAGCTCGGGGTCGAACGCTTCGAGGATTTCGTCGAGGGTCTCGTCCAGGTAGCCCTGGTTGTTGATGCAATCGATCAGGGTTACGGCGATCAGGCGATCGGTGTCGGACATCGGCGCCAGGTTCAGCTGCCACAGCAGGTGGCTTTGCAGGCTTTCGCCGGCAGAGGTGCGGGTGGTGAAGTCCCACTCGTCGTCATCGCTGCTCGGCAGGTTACTGGCGCTGGTCTGGTAGACGTCTTCCCAGGCCGTGTCCACGGGCAACTCGTTGGGGATGCGTTCGTTCCATTCGCCATCCTCGAGGTTATCCACCGTCGGGGCGGCTTCCTGGTAGGACGGTTCCGGGATTTCGGTGTTGGTCTTCTGCTCGACGTTGTCGGCCAGCGGATCGGTGTTATCGAAGTCGTCGCCTTCTTCCTGGCGTTCGAGCATCGGATTGGACTCCAGGGCCTCCTGGATTTCCTGTTGCAGGTCCAGGGTCGACAATTGGAGCAGGCGGATGGCCTGTTGCAGCTGCGGTGTCATCGTCAGCTGCTGGCCCATTCTCAAGACTAGCGATGGTTTCATGGCAGGGGCTTAACACCTTATTCGCCGGCGCACATGCGCCATCCACTACAGGGCGCCGAAGCGCCAAACTTAAGCAAATTATATGCCTGAAACTGAAGTGTTTGCCTAGAGCGTCGCCATAATAAAATTAAACGACGCTCCGGCAAGTCGCCAGACACTTGTCCTTACAGGCGGAACTCATGGCCCAGATACACTTCCTTGACCAGGTCATTGGCCAGGATCGCTGCGGAGTCGCCTTCGGCGATCAGCTGGCCGTCATTGACAATGTAGGCGGTTTCGCAGATGTCCAGCGTCTCGCGCACGTTGTGGTCGGTGATCAGCACGCCGATCCCCTTGGCCTTGAGGTGATGAATGATCTGCTTGATGTCGCCCACCGAGATGGGGTCCACGCCAGCGAACGGTTCGTCGAGCAGGATGAACTTCGGTGCGGTGGCCAGGGCGCGGGCGATTTCCACGCGACGCCGCTCGCCACCGGACAGGCTCATGCCCAGGTTGTCGCGAATGTGGCTGATGTGGAATTCCTGCAACAGGCTTTCCAGCTCCTGGCGACGACCGGCCTTGTCGAGTTCCTTGCGGGTCTCGAGAATGGCCATGATGTTGTCGGCAACCGACAGTTTGCGGAAGATCGACGCTTCTTGCGGCAAATAGCCGATACCGGCCTTCGCCCGGCCGTGCATCGGCTGGTGGCTGACATCCAGGTCGTCGATCAGCACGCGACCCTGATCGGCCTGGACCAGGCCGACGATCATGTAGAAGCAAGTGGTCTTGCCCGCGCCGTTGGGGCCGAGCAGGCCGACGATCTGGCCGCTGTCGATGGACAGGCTGACATCACGCACGACTTGACGGCTCTTGTAGCTCTTGGCCAGGTGCTGAGCTTTCAGAGTTGCCATTACTGGGCCTTCTGCTCGTCGGTTTTCTTTTTCGGTTGGATCACCATGTCGATCCGCGGACGCGATTCGGTCACCTTGCTACCGGTGGCGCGACCGGCGCTGGCGAGCTTCTTGTTGGTGTCGTAGACGATTTTCTCGCCTTGGGTCACGTTGTTGTCCTTGTCGACGACCTTGGCGCGGTCGATCAGGACGACGCGATCCTGTGAGGCGTGGTACTGGATGGTGACCCCGTAGCCCTGCACAGGCTTGGTATCGCCTGGGGTTTGCATCTGCTCGAAATAGGCCAGGTTGCCCACGGAGGTCACTACGTCGATGTCGCCGGACGGGGTGCGGGTGATGGTCACGGTATTGCCGGTGACCTTCATCGAGCCCTGGGTGATGATCACGTCACCTTTATAGGTGGCAACGCCATTCTTGTCATCGAGCTGGGCATCGTCGGCCTGGATGCGGATAGGCTGGTTGCGGTCGTCGGGAAGAGCCCAGGCGCTCGCGCTTCCCAGTGCTGCGCCCAGACTGAGCAAAATAGGGAGGGTTTTAGCGAGCTTCATACTGTCCTCTTACGTTCGATAGCAGGTGTATCCTGCTTTCCTTCAAATACGCTTTCATTCCCGTTCCGGTCGATACACCCCCGGCGCCGTCGATTCTAACGGGTTGCTCGGTCTGCGCATATTCTTGCTGTGGGAACACGGTCATGCGCGTGCTGGTGATGATGGTCGTGCGGTTTTTCTCGTCGGTTCGGGCGATGCGTACCGAGTCGATCAGTTCCACTTCGGTGCCGCCGGAATTGACTTCGGCGTGCTCACTCTGTACGTGCCACGGAAAATCGGTGCCGCGGAACATGTTCAGGTCGGGCTTGGTGACCAGCGTAATGTCAGTGGCCTTTACGTGGTCGACCTTGTCGGACGTCATCTCATATTGCACTTTGCCGTCGGGCAGGTACTGCAGGGTATGCGTGTTGGTCGCGTACCAGTCGATCTTTTCCTCGATCTGGGTCGCAGGCCGGTCGAGAAACCGTTCGGGGCTGATGTTCCAGTAGCCCACCGCAGCAAAGATCGCCGCGATACAGCCGAACACCACGAGGGTGCGAATCTTCTTGCTCAGCATAAATGGCTCACAGGTACGCGGCGTTGGCCGCTTCGAGGCGGCCCTGGGCGCGCAGGATCAGTTCACAGAATTCGCGGGCCGCACCTTCGCCGCCTCGCGCCGTGGTGACGCCGTGGGCGTGCTCGCGGACGAAGCTGGCCGCGTTGGCGACGGCCATGCCCAGGCCGACCCGGCGAATCACCGGCAGGTCTGGCAGGTCGTCACCGAGGTAGGCCACCTGTTCATAGCTTAGGTTGAGTTGACCCAGAAGCTCGTCCAGCACCACCAGTTTGTCTTCGCGCCCCTGGTAAAGGTGCGGGATGCCGAGGTTCTTCGCGCGCCGCTCGACCACCGGGGTCTTGCGGCCGCTGATGATAGCGGTCTGCACGCCGGCGGCCATCAACATCTTGATGCCTTGGCCGTCGAGGGTGTTGAACGTCTTGAACTCGCTGCCGTCTTCAAGGAAGTACAGGCGACCGTCGGTCAGCACACCGTCCACATCGAAAACCGCCAGCTTGATCGCTTGGCCGCGTTGCAACAGGTCTGTGTTCATTTACATGACTCCCGCACGCAGCAAATCGTGCATGTTCAGGGCGCCCACCGGACGGTCTTCGTCGTCGACGACCACCAGGGCGCTGATCTTGTGGTCTTCCATGATCTTCAGGGCCTCGGCGGCGAGCATCTCGGCGCGGGCGGTCTTGCCGTGGGGCGTCATGACTTGCTCGATGGTCGCACTGTGGATGTCGATGGTGCGGTCCAGGGTGCGGCGCAGGTCGCCGTCGGTGAAGATCCCGGCGAGCTTGCCGTCGGTCTCCAGGACCACCGTCATGCCCAGCCCTTTGCGGGTCATTTCCATGAGCGCGTCCTTGAGCAGCGTGCCGCGCAGCACTTGTGGCAACTCCTGGCCAGCGTGCATCACGTTTTCGACTTTCAGCAGCAGGCGACGGCCGAGGGCGCCACCGGGATGGGAAAAGGCGAAATCTTCCGCGGTGAAGCCCCGGGCTTCCAGCAGCGCCACGGCCAGGGCGTCGCCCATGACCAGGGCAGCGGTGGTGGAGGAGGTCGGTGCCAGGTTCAGCGGGCAGGCTTCGTGTTCGACATGGACATTGAGGTTTACTTCGGCAGCCTTGGCCAGCGGCGAGTCCGGGTTGCCGGTCATGCTGATCAACTGGATGCCCAGGCGCTTGATCAGCGGCAGCAGCGTGATGATCTCATTGGTGGAGCCGGAGTTGGACAGGGCCAGGATGACGTCGTCCCGGGTGATCATGCCCATGTCCCCGTGGCTGGCTTCGGCCGGATGGACAAAAAAGGCCGTGGTGCCGGTGCTGGCGAGGGTGGCGGCGATCTTGTTGCCGATGTGCCCGGACTTGCCCATGCCGACCACGACCACGCGGCCTTTGCTGGCCAGAATCATCTCGCAGGCGCGTACGAAATCAGCGTCGATATGGGGCAGCAAGCCTTGCACGGCTTCGAGCTCGAGGCGGATGGTACGTTGTGCCGATTGAATCAGGTCGCTGGATTGGCTCATGTCAGAAATCGTATAGCCCGATGAAAAGGCGGCGATTATAGCGGCAATGAACAATTCCCTCACGTAAGTTCGTCATGCTTTGTTCGAGGGGGCGCAAGGTTCGACATAAAATGTGGCTTTTTACCTTAAACCAGGCTTAACGGGCGGGGCGTTGGCCTTGGGAGCTTGGCTGTTGCAGTGATATAGTTCGCCGCCGGTTCGCGTGCCCGGCGGTACCGGCGCTTGTCGGCTGCCCAGGGCATTCGAATGTGAGGCTGCATCGCAAGGAGTTTAGATGAGTGCCGACAACGCCTACGCGGTCGAGCTGAAGGGACTGTCCTTCAAGCGAGGGACGCGCAGCATTTTCAATGACATCGATATTCGCATTCCACGCGGCAAGGTCACCGGTATCATGGGGCCTTCCGGGTGCGGCAAGACCACGCTGCTACGGCTGATGGGGGCACAACTGCGCCCCAGCGCCGGCGAAGTCTGGGTCAATGGTCAGAATCTTCCCGAGTTGTCTCGCAGCGACCTGTTCGATGCGCGCAAGCACATGGGCGTGCTCTTCCAGAGTGGCGCGCTGTTTACCGATCTCGATGTGTTCGAGAACGTGGCGTTCCCGCTGCGGGTCCATACCGACCTGCCGGAAGAGATGATCCGTGACATCGTCCTGCTCAAATTGCAGGCCGTCGGGCTGCGTGGCGCCCTTGACCTGATGCCCGACGAGCTGTCCGGCGGCATGAAGCGTCGGGTTGCGCTGGCGCGGGCGATTGCCCTCGATCCGAAGATCCTCATGTACGACGAACCCTTCGTCGGGCAGGACCCGATCGCCATGGGCGTGCTCGTACGCCTGATCCGCCTGCTTAACGATGCGCTGGGCATCACCAGTATCGTGGTCTCCCACGACCTGGCCGAAACCGCGAGCATTGCCGACTACATCTATGTGGTCGGCGATGGTCAGGTGCTGGGGCAGGGGACACCGCAGGAACTGGCAGAGTCGGACAACCCGCGCATTCGCCAATTCATGAAGGGTGATCCGGACGGGCCGGTGGCGTTCCATTTTCCGGCCACGGATTACCGTACCGATCTGCTGGGGAAGCGCTGATGCGCAAGAAATCACTGTTGGAAAAAATTCGCCTGTTTGGCCGCTCCGGCATCGACGTGTTGGCGGTACTGGGCCGTTCCTCGTTGTTCCTGATGCACGCCTTGCTCGGTCGCAACTCGACAGGCGGCGGTTTCGGCCTGCTGGTCAAGCAGTTGCACTCGGTGGGCGTGATGTCCCTGGTGATCATCGTGGTCTCCGGGATCTTCATTGGCATGGTGCTGGCGCTGCAAGGCTTCAGCATTTTGTCCAGCTACGGTTCGGAGCAGGCGGTCGGGCAGATGGTTGCGCTGACGCTGCTGCGTGAGCTCGGTCCCGTGGTCACGGCGCTGCTGTTTGCCGGGCGTGCCGGTTCGGCGCTGACGGCCGAAATCGGTAACATGAAGTCCACCGAGCAGTTGTCCAGCCTGGAAATGATCGGCGTCGACCCGCTCAAGTACATCATTGCCCCGCGCCTGTGGGCTGGTTTCATTTCCCTGCCGGTGCTGGCAATGATTTTCAGCGTCGTGGGGATTTGGGGCGGCTCGTGGGTGGCCGTTGACTGGCTGGGGGTCTATGAGGGTTCCTACTGGTCGAACATGCAAAACAGCGTCGATTTCCTCGACGATGTCCTCAATGGCGTGATCAAAAGTGCCGTATTCGCTTTCGTCGTGACCTGGATCGCCGTGTTCCAAGGCTATGACTGTGAGCCCACGTCAGAGGGGATCAGCCGTGCCACAACCAAGACCGTGGTGTACGCCTCACTGGCGGTCCTGGGCCTTGACTTTATTCTGACCGCCTTGATGTTTGGAGATTTCTGATGCAAAACCGCACCCTGGAAATCGGTGTCGGCCTTTTCTTGCTGGCTGGCATCCTGGCTTTGCTGCTGCTGGCCCTGCGGGTCAGTGGACTGGCGCCGACCGCAAGCACCGATACTTATAAACTTTATGCCAACTTTGACAATATCGCCGGTTTGACGGTCAGAGCAAAGGTGACCATGGCCGGTGTCACGATCGGCAAGGTCACGGCAATCGATCTGAATCGCGAGGATTTCACCGGTCGGGTGACGCTGGAGTTGGAAAAACGCGTGGATAACCTGCCGACTGATTCCACTGCATCTATCCTCACGGCTGGGCTGCTGGGTGAGAAGTACATTGGCATCAGCGTGGGTGGGGAAGATGCCGTGCTCAAGGACGGTGGCGTCATCCACGACACGCAGTCGTCCCTGGTGCTCGAGGACCTGATCGGTAAATTCCTGCTCAATACCGTTAGCAAAGACGCCAAATGAGGAGCTTTTGAATGATCTCTATCTTGCGACGTGGCCTGTTGGTGTTGCTCGCGGCGCTGCCGTTGATGGCTAACGCCGTGGCCGCGCCTTCGGCCCATGACATCATCCAGGACACGACAACCCGGCTGTTGGCGGACCTTGCCGCCAACAAAGAGCAATACAAGCAGGACCCCAGCGCGTTCTATGACGCACTGAACGGCATCGTCGGCCCCGTGGTCGACGCCGACGGCATCTCCAAGAGCATCATGACCGTCAAGTACTCGCGCAAGGCAACCCCGGCGCAGATGACCCGCTTCCAGGAGAACTTCAAGCGCAGCCTGATGCAGTTCTATGGCAATGCCTTGCTGGAGTACAACAACCAGGGCATCACCGTTTCTCCGGCCAAGGACGAAAGTGGCACCCGCACCAGCGTCGACATGCAGGTCAAGGGCAACAACGGCGCGATCTATCCTGTGTCCTACACGCTCGAAAAAATCGACGGCGAGTGGAAGGTGCGCAACGTGATCATCAATGGCATCAACATCGGCAAGCTGTTCCGCGATCAGTTCGCCGATGCCATGCAGCGCAATGGCAGCGACCTGGACAAGACCATCAACGGTTGGGCCGGTGAAGTCGCCAAGGCCAAGGAAGTGACCGAAGAAGCCAAAGAGAAGCAGGCACAATGATCGAGTCGGTGAGTGAGTCGGCCGTTCGTCTGGGTGAGGCTGGCGTGCTGATGCTCAGTGGCGTGCTGGATTACCGCACCGGCCCGGCCCTGCGCAAGCAGGGCCAGGCGCTGATCAAGTCCGTCAGTGCCGCCGAGGTGGTCATTGATTGCTCGGCGGTGCAGAAGTCCAGCAGCGTCGGGCTGTCGCTGCTGCTGTGCTTCATGCGGGACGCCAAGGCGGCCGGCAAAACGTGGAGCATCCGTGGGATGCCCGAAGACATGCGCGAAATAGCCCAGGTCAGCGAGCTGACCGAGCTGTTGGCGCACACCTGACCCACATCCTTGGAAAAGTCCCCCCGTCAGAGTCCTGCTTCGCGGGGTTCGCAGGCGCGGGGCTTTTTTGTATGATGTGCGACCCGCGCGCACAGGGCGCCGATTGAGGTTGAGCATGCAGGCTGTAGAAGTGAAGAGCTTCCTTGAAGGAAAGCTGCCTGGTACGCAGGTGGAAGTTGAAGGCGAAGGCTGCAACTTCCAGCTGAACGTGATCAGCGACGAACTGGCGACGTTGAGCCCAGTGAAGCGTCAGCAGAGCATCTATGCCCATTTGAACCCATGGATCGCCGATGGCAGCATCCACGCGGTCACGATGAAATTTTTCAGCAGCGCGGCCTGGGCCGAGCGCACCTGAGCCCAAGGGCCTCGAGATTCTTATGGATAAACTGATTATTACCGGCGGCGTTCGTCTTGATGGCGAAATCCGTATTTCCGGGGCAAAGAACTCCGCCCTGCCGATCCTGGCCGCGACCCTGCTGTGCGATGGTCCTGTGACCGTGGCCAACCTGCCGCACCTGCACGACATCACCACGATGATCGAGCTGTTCGGCCGCATGGGCATTGAGCCGGTGATCGACGAGAAGCTCAGCGTCGAGATCGACCCGCGCACCATCAAGACCCTGATCGCCCCGTACGAGTTGGTGAAAACCATGCGTGCGTCGATCCTGGTATTGGGCCCGATGGTCGCCCGTTTCGGTGAAGCCGAAGTTGCCTTGCCTGGCGGTTGCGCCATTGGCTCGCGTCCGGTGGACCTGCACATTCGCGGCCTGGAAGCCATGGGTGCGGTGATCGACGTCGAAGGCGGCTACATCAAGGCCAAGGCGCCGGAAGGCGGCTTGCGCGGCGCGCACTTCTTCTTCGATACCGTCAGCGTGACCGGGACCGAGAACATCATGATGGCCGCCGCACTGGCCAAGGGCCGCAGCGTGCTGCAAAACGCTGCGCGCGAGCCTGAAGTGGTCGACCTGGCGAACTTCCTGATCGCCATGGGCGCGAAGATCAGCGGCGCTGGCACCGACACCATCACCATCGACGGTGTTGAACGCCTGCATTCGGCCACCTACAAAGTGATGCCGGACCGGATCGAAACCGGCACCTATCTGGTCGCCGCTGCCGTCACCGGTGGTCGCGTCAAGGTCAAGGACACCGATCCGACCATCCTTGAAGCCGTCCTGGAAAAACTCAAGGAAGCCGGTGCCGAAGTCACCTGCGGCGAAGACTGGATCGAAGTGAACATGCACGGCAAGCGGCCAAAAGCCGTCAACGTGCGGACCGCTCCGTACCCGGCGTTCCCGACCGACATGCAGGCGCAGTTCATCTCCCTCAACGCCATTGCCGAAGGCACCGGTGCTGTGATCGAGACGATCTTCGAAAACCGCTTCATGCACGTCTACGAGCTGCACCGCATGGGCGCCAAGATCCAGGTCGAAGGCAACACGGCCATCGTCACGGGTACCGAGAAGCTCAAGGGCGCGCCAGTGATGGCCACCGACCTGCGGGCCTCGGCCAGCCTGGTGATCTCGGCCCTGGTTGCCGAAGGCGATACCCTGATCGACCGCATCTACCACATCGACCGTGGCTACGAGTGCATCGAAGAAAAACTGCAGATGCTCGGCGCCAAGATCCGTCGCGTACCGGGCTAGTTCCGGCTGCATGGGCACAAGGATGTGCCCGTTGATTTCCAGGTCGAGGGTGTTTGCACCCTCGATGTGTGTCCGGCGCCGCTTGCGACCGGGCATGAGTACCTTGATAAGGACTGACGTTTCCCATGTTGACCATCGCACTGTCCAAGGGCCGCATCCTTGACGACACCCTGCCGCTTCTGGCTGAAGCGGGCATCGTGCCGACCGAGAATCCGGACAAGAGCCGCAAGCTGATCATCCCCACGACCCAGGCCGACGTGCGCTTGCTGATCGTGCGTGCCACCGATGTGCCGACCTACGTGGAACATGGCGCCGCCGACCTGGGCGTTGCCGGCAAGGACGTGCTGATGGAATACGGCGGCCAGGGCCTGTACGAGCCCCTGGACCTGCAGATCGCCCGCTGCAAGCTGATGACCGCCGGTAAAGTCGGCGCGCCGGAGCCCAAGGGGCGTTTGCGCGTGGCGACCAAGTTCGTCAACATTGCCAAGCGTTACTACGCCGAGCAGGGTCGTCAGGTCGACATCATCAAGTTGTACGGTTCGATGGAGCTGGCGCCGCTGATCGGCCTGGCGGACAAGATCATCGACGTGGTCGACACCGGCAACACCCTGCGGGCCAATGGCCTGGAACCCCAGGACTTCATCGCTGACATCACCTCCCGGCTGATCGTCAACAAGGCTTCGATGAAAATGCAGCACGCCCGTATCCAGGCTCTGATCGATACCCTGCGCAAGGCAGTGGAATCGCGACACCGCGGCTGATTCACCTGCGCGACCTTGAGTCGCGCCCGTCTATCCGTGTCATAGCCAATTTTCTCAGGTGCCCACGCGAATGGACTGGTAGCTTAGGGCGCCTGAGCATTTGCCATTAATGAGGCCCTCGCTATGACCGCTCCCACTTCGATTCGCCGACTCAACGCTGCCGATCCGGATTTCGCACATCATCTGGATCATCTGCTGAGCTGGGAAAGTGTGTCTGACGACTCGGTCAATCAGCGGGTGCTGGACATCATCAAGGCCGTGCGCGAGCGTGGCGATGCCGCCCTGGTGGAATTCACCCAGAAATTCGACGGCCTGCAAGTGGCGTCCATGGCCGACCTGATCCTGCCGCGCGAGCGCCTGGAACTGGCCCTGACCCGGATCACCGTGCCCCAGCGCGAAGCCCTGGAAAAGGCCGCCTCTCGGGTGCGTGATTATCACGAACGGCAGAAACAGGACTCCTGGAGCTATACCGAAGCCGACGGCACGGTGCTGGGCCAGAAAGTCACGCCGCTGGACCGCGCCGGCCTGTACGTGCCGGGCGGCAAGGCGTCCTATCCGTCCTCGGTGCTGATGAACGCCATCCCGGCCAAGGTCGCCGGCGTGACCGAAGTGGTCATGGTGGTCCCGACCCCGCGCGGTGAAATCAACGAACTGGTGCTGGCCGCCGCCTGCATCGCTGGCGTGGACCGGGTGTTCACCATCGGCGGTGCCCAGGCCGTGGCTGCGCTGGCCTATGGCACCGAAAGCGTGCCGCGGGTCGACAAGGTGGTCGGGCCGGGCAATATCTATGTCGCCACCGCCAAGCGCCACGTGTTTGGCCAGGTCGGCATCGACATGATCGCCGGTCCTTCGGAGATCCTCGTGGTGTGCGACGGCCAGACCGACCCGGACTGGATCGCCATGGACCTGTTTTCCCAGGCCGAGCACGACGAAGACGCCCAGGCGATCCTGGTCAGCCCGGACGCCGAGTTCCTCGACAAGGTCGCCGCCAGCATCGACAAGCTGCTGCCGACCATGGACCGCGCCGAGATCATCAACACCTCGATCAACGGTCGTGGTGCGCTGATCAAGGTCCGCGACATGGAGCAGGCCATCGAAGTCGCCAACCGCATCGCGCCGGAACACCTGGAGTTGTCGGTCGCCGACCCGCAGGCCTGGTTGCCGCAGATCCGTCACGCCGGTGCGATCTTCATGGGGCGCCACACCAGTGAGGCCTTGGGCGATTACTGCGCAGGCCCCAACCACGTGTTGCCGACCTCCGGCACCGCGCGCTTCTCGTCGCCGCTGGGGGTGTATGACTTCCAGAAACGCTCGTCGATCATCTTCTGCTCCGAGCAGGGCGCATCCGAACTGGGCAAGACCGCTTCGGTGCTGGCCCGTGGCGAATCGCTGAGCGCCCACGCGCGCAGTGCCGAGTACCGCATTCTTGACGAGTCATCCATCGAAGGGCAGGGGAACTGAAATGAGTAAATTCTGGAGCCCGTTCGTCAAGAATCTGGTGCCCTACGTGCCGGGTGAACAGCCGAAGCTGACCCGGCTGGTCAAGCTCAACACCAACGAGAACCCCTACGGCCCATCGCCCAAGGCCCTGGCGGCGATGCAGACCGAACTGAACGACAACCTGCGCCTGTATCCGGATCCCAACAGCGACCTGCTGAAAGGCGCCGTGGCCCGCTATTACGGCGTGCAGAGCAACCAGGTGTTCCTGGGTAACGGCTCGGATGAAGTGCTGGCGCACATCTTTCACGGTCTGTTGCAGCACGACCAGCCGCTGCTGTTCCCGGACATCAGCTACAGCTTCTATCCGGTGTATTGCGGGTTGTACGGCATTCAGTTCGATGCGGTGCCGCTGGATGCGCAATTCCAGATCGACCCGGCGGACTACGCCAAACCCAATGGCGGGATCATTTTCCCCAACCCGAACGCTCCGACCGGCTGCCTGCTGGCGCTGGAAGCGGTCGAGCAGATGCTCAAGGCCAGCCCGGATTCGGTGGTGGTGGTCGACGAGGCCTATATCGACTTCGGCGGCGAGACGGCCATCAGCCTGGTGGATCGCTATCCGAACCTGCTGGTGACCCAGACCTTGTCCAAGTCCCGCTCCCTGGCGGGGCTGCGTGTGGGCCTGGCGGTGGGCCATCCGGACCTGATCGAAGCGCTGGAGCGGATCAAGAACAGCTTCAACTCCTACCCGCTGGATCGCCTGGCGAATGTCGGCGGCGCGGCGGCGTTCGATGATCGCGAGCATTTCGACCGGACCTGCCAGTTGGTCATCGAGCACCGTGAATGGGTCGTGGCCCAACTGCAAGCCAAGGGCTTTGACGTGCTGCCCTCGGCGGCCAACTTCATCTTCGCCCGCCATCCCCGGCACGATGCGGCAGGATTGGCGGCGAAACTGCGGGAGCAGGGTGTGATCGTGCGGCACTTCAAGCAGGAGCGGATTGCCCAGTTCCTGCGGATCAGCATCGGTACACCGGAGCAGAACCAGGCCCTGATCGAAGCCCTCGGCGAACTCTAACCCCCTGCATTGAGCCTGTGGGGAGTCTGTGGGAGCAAAGCTTGCTCGCGATGGCGTAGTGTCAGTCACCTCAATGTTGGCTGGACTGACGCCATCGCGAGCAAGCTTTGCTCCCACAGTTGTTCTGCTGCATTCACAAATCGGCATCCTGCCGCCAATCCCCTGTGGGAGCGAGCCTGCTCGCGAAGGCGTAGTGTCAGTCACTTCAAGGTTGGCTGGCCGGGCGCTATCGCGAGCAATGCGAAAAAACTGTAATCCTTCGTTAGGTATCTGGCGCCGATACAAATCAAGGCCTAGGATACGCCCACGTTTCCAGGGAGCTTTTTTTACATGAACAAGACATTGATGGTGAGTGCTCTGAGCGCGGCTCTGCTGCTCACCGGTTGCCAGTCGGTCAATACCACCAGCGGCGGAGCCGTGGGCGTGGAGCGCAAGCAGTACATGTTCAGCATGCTGTCGACCGCTGAGGTCAACCAGATGTACGCCCAGTCCTATCAAAAGACGATGGGTGAGGCGAGCGCCCAGGGCGCGCTGGACAAGACCAGCACCGATGCCAAGCGCATCCAGGTCATTGCCGACCGATTGATCGCCAAGGCGCCGGTGTTCCGCCCGGATTCGGCGCAGTGGAAATGGGAAGTGAACCTGATCAAGAGCGATGAGCTCAACGCCAATTGCGGTCCTGGCGGCAAGATCATGTTCTACACCGGTCTGATCGACCAGTTGAAGCTGACCGACGCTGAAATCGCCGCGATCATGGGCCACGAAATCGCCCACGCCCTGCGCGAGCACGGGCGCGAAGCGATGTCCAAGGCCTATGGCATCGAGATGGCCAAGCAGGGCGCTGGCGCCTTGTTCGGCCTGGGCCAGGACAGCCTGGCATTGGCCGACACCGTCGCCAACTACGGCATGACCTTGCCCAACAGCCGCGGCAACGAGAACGAAGCCGACCTGATCGGCCTCGAACTGGCCGCCCGCGCTGGCTACGACCCGAACGCGGCGATCACCTTGTGGAACAAGATGGCCAAGGCCTCGGAAGGCGCGCCACCGGAATTCATGAGCACCCACCCGTCGTCGAGCAGCCGTATCGCTTCGTTGCAGGCGGCGATTCCGAAGGTGATGCCGCTTTATCAGCAGGCCAAGAAGTAAGCATCGCCGTGGGAGCAAAGCTTGCTCGCGACAGGGGCGACGCAGACGTTAATCAGACCGCGTCGTCGTTTATCGCGAGCAAGCTATGCTCCCACAGTTATCCTATGCCCAAGGTGTGACGCAGCCTCAAACCCACCCACTACTCTGCATCGCCTTGTACACCGCCACGATCGCCAGGACGAAGAATGCCGAGGCGGCCAGGCGGCGGATCAGGGTCAGGGGCAGCTTCTCGGCGGCGAAATTGCCCGCCAGGACCACCGGCACGTTGGCAATCAACATGCCCACGGTGGTGCCGATGATCACCAACCACAACTCAGGGTATTGCGCGGCGAGCATCACCGTGGCGATCTGCGTCTTGTCGCCGATTTCCGCCAGGAAGAACGCAATCAACGTGGTCAGGAACGGGCCGAACTTGCGGGCCGTGTTCGCTTCCTCATCGTCCAGTTTGTCCGGGACCAGGGTCCACAGCGCCGTGGCCGTGAAGCTTGCCGCCAGTATCCAGTGCAAGACCGCGTTGGAGAAAAAGCCGCTGACCCAGGCCCCCACTGCCCCGGCAGCGGCATGGTTGGCGAGCGTCGCAGCAACGATGCCGGCGATGATCGGCCAGGGTTTGCGAAAGCGAGCGGCCAGGATAAGCGCGAGCAATTGCGTCTTGTCGCCGATTTCGGCCAGCGCAACGATAGCGGTAGGTACCAGGAGTGAGTCCAGCATCAGGAATTCCTAAAGGGGCGGGTCGACACGGCTATGACACGTACAGCCTTCCCGCCCCGGGTAAGGTGTGCGTGTCATAGGTCTTGTCAAACCCAGCGACCATCTGTGTGGACGCTTGGGCCGCATACGCCATGGTCTGCTGACCAAGTATGTTGACGTATGCCGGGCGAGCATGGCGCTCGCGGGAGACTACTCCCCTAGGACGGAGCGGATTCTGCCTAGGCAAATCCGATTGAGCAAGTGCTGTTACCTAAAAGATTTCAACCGCGCTTGGCTCGGTAGATGCGAAAGCCCTGGCCTTCGGCCTTGATGGCGCAGACGCCAAAATGCTCCTCGATCAGTGGCTGGTACTTGAGGAAGCTATTGGCAACCAGCCGCAGTTCGCCGCCGTTTTTCAGATGTTTGGCTGCTTTTCGCAACAGGTTTTCCGTGGCGTGGTAATCGGTGTGCACGCCGACATGGAACGGTGGGTTGCTCAGGATCGCGCTCAAGCCCATCGGCGCGGCGTCAATGCCGTCACCGGTCAGCACCTCGGCCTCCAGGCCGTTGGCGGCCAGGGTCAGGCGACTGCTGGCGGCGGCGAATGCGTCCACGTCCAACAGGGTGACGGTGTTGTGCGGATAGCGCCGCTTGACCACCGCCCCCAGCACCCCGGCACCGCAGCCGAAGTCCAGCAAATGCCCGCTGGGCAGTTTATCCAGGTGTTCCAACAGCAGCGCACTGCCACGGTCCAGGCGACCATGGCTGAACACCCCTGGCAGGCTGATGACCTTCAATGGGCCTTCGGCCAGGGGCAATTCGTAGGTCTGGGCCAGGCTTTCCAGGGGCTTGGCCTCGGGCGCGTTGGCGACGGTGACCTGCCACAGTTGGCAATGCCGTGCACTGTCGAGCTTGCGTGGCTTGCCGAACGGGTTGAGCTGCTTGGACGCCCCTTCGATGCCACTGCGTTTTTCCCCCACCAGGTACACCTCGCGCCCGGCCAGGCGCGCCGCCACGGCATTGAGGATGTAGTCGGTCAGGTCCTTGGCCTTGGGCAGGAACACCACGGCCGTGTCGAACCCACGCTCGGGTATGTTCACGCCAAAGTGGCTGCGCTCAGGGAAGCGAGCGTCCAGCGCGGCCTGATCCCCAGCGTGCCAGCACCAGCCATGGGCCTCTGGCAAACGGCCGAGCAGGTCATCGGCGGGCAGGCCGGCCAGCAAGACCGAACCCTGGAATAACTCGGCCTGACGAAGCAGTACTTCACTGCGCGGATCCATGGTCTGCTCCTTGAAAAAAAGTGCGGCAGTTTATCAACTGACGACACGCCGCGCTGTACCGCTGAAAAAGCCCTGGGCGTTTTCGCTCATTTGCCCGACGATCCGTTGCCGCGCCTCGCGGCTGCCCCAGGCGTTGTGCGGTGTGACGATCAAGCGTGGAATATCGCCGGCCAGCAGCGGGTTGCCTTGGGCCGGCGGCTCCACGCTGAGCACGTCGGTGGCGGCGCCACCCAAATGACCGCTGCGCAGGGCTTCGGCCAAGGCCTGTTCGTCGATCAGGCCACCACGGGCGGTGTTGACCACGAACGCGCCGGGTTTGAGCTGCGCGAGTTCGCGGGTGCCGATGAAGTGTCGGGTGTGCTCGTTGAGCGGGCAGTGCAGGGTCAGGGCATCGACTTGCGGCAACAATTGCTCCAGCGGCAAGCGGTCGGCGCGGGCTGGGCGCCCGGGGATCTGCCCCAGCAGCACGCGCATGCCAAAGGCTTCGGCCAGCCGCCCGACGGCGCTGCCCAGCTCGCCATGGCCGAGCAAGCCCAGGGTCTTGCCTTCCAGTTCGACAATCGGATAGTCCAGCAGGCAAAACTGCGAAGCCTGCTGCCAGCGACCTTCACCCACTGCTTTTTGGTAATCGGCCAGGCGCGTCGCCAGGTTCAGCAACAGCATGATCGTGTGCTGGGCCACCGACGGCGTGCCGTAGCCCTGGCAATTGCACACCGTGATGCCGTGGCTGCGGGCGGCGGCCAAGTCGACATTGTTGGTGCCGGTGGCGCTGATCAGGATCAGCTTCAGGTCGGGGCTGGCCGCCATGGCCTGCGCATCGATCACGGCCTTGTTGGTGATCGCCACGGTGGCGCCCTCGAGCCGCTCGGCCACCTGGTCCGGCGTGGTCCGGGCGAACAGTTGCAGGTCGCTGAAGCAGTTGCGCAGCGGGCCCAGGTCCAGGTCGCCGAGGTCCAGGGAAGGGTGGTCGAGGAAGACTGCACGAGCGCTGTTCGTCATCAGCTGTACCTTTTATGTCAAGAACCGAAGGCGTAATGTGGCGAGCCTATCAGATGTCTGTGGGAGCAAAGCTTGCTCGCGACATCGACGATGCGGTCTCCCAGGAATCGAGTCGCCCGTTTCGCGAGCAAGCTTTGCTCCCACACAGCCCCCTCACTACACAGTTGATGTTTGTTTTGAGATTTGAGTTAGCCAAGGAGCTCCACCATGTACCTCACCGAATTCCTCACCGTCGCCCTGATCCACTTGTTGGCCGTTGCCAGCCCCGGGCCGGATTTTGCCGTGGTGGTGCGTGAAAGCGTGACCCATGGCCGGCGCGCCGGGACCTGGACGGCGCTGGGCGTCGGCACGGCGATTTTCCTGCACGTGGGGTATTCGCTGTTGGGTATCGGCCTGATCGTGTCGCAATCGATCGTGCTGTTCAACGCGCTGAAGTGGGCTGCCGCCGCGTACCTGCTGTACATCGGCTTCAAGGCTCTGCGGGCACAGCCGGCCAAACCCAGCGAGGACAACCTGCACAAGGAGGCCGGTGAGCGTACCGCCCGTGGTGCGTTCACCTCGGGCTTTGTCACCAACGGCCTGAACCCCAAGGCGACACTGTTTTTCCTGTCGCTGTTCACCGTGGTGATCAACCCGCACACACCGTTGGCCGTCCAGGCCGGTTACGGCGTGTACCTGGCGGTTGCGACGGCCGCCTGGTTCTGCCTGGTGGCGCTGCTGTTCAGCCAGCAGCGGGTGCGCGCCGGTTTTGCGCGCATGGGCCACTGGTTCGACCGGACCATGGGCGCGGTGCTCGTCGCCATTGGGGTGAAGCTGGCGTTTACCGAGGCGCACTGATCCACCCTAAGCTCGCTTTGTGTAGGAGCTGCCGAAGGCTGCGATCTTTTGATTTTTTGTTTTTTCGCTCTGGATTCAATTGGCAGGGGAAAGATCGCAGCCTCGTTGCACTCGGCAGCTCCTACAGTCCTGGGCATGGCTCAAGGCTAGTATTGGCGCGCCGATCAAATCATTCCTTTGGCTGATTTGATCGGTGTATAAGCGCTCTAGAGTGCTAACTTCCAGCCAAGACCGTGCAGTCAGAAAAGGGACTCTTATGTTGCAGACTCGCGTTATTCCTCCAGCCGAAGGCGCTTATCAATACCCGCTGCTGATCAAGCGGCTGCTGATGTCCGGCACGCGTTACGAGAAAACCCGCGAGATCATCTACCGTGACCAGTTGCGCTACAGCTATCCGACGCTGATAGAGCGGGTCGCGCGCCTGGCCAACGTGTTGACCGAGGCGGGGGTCAAGGCCGGTGATACCGTGGCGGTGATGGACTGGGACAGCCATCGCTACCTGGAATGCATGTTCGCGATCCCGATGATCGGTGCGGTGATCCACACCATCAACGTGCGCCTGTCACCGGAACAGATCCTCTACACCATGAACCACGCCGAGGACCGCTTCGTGCTGGTCAACAGCGAATTCGTCGGCTTGTACCAGGCGATTGCCGGGCACCTGACCACGGTGGACAAGACCCTGCTGCTGACCGACCTGCCGGAAAAAACCGCCGACCTGCCGAACCTGGTGGGTGAATACGAGCAACTGCTGGCCGCCGCCGCCCCCACCTACGACTTCCAGGATTTCGACGAAAACTCCGTCGCCACTACGTTCTATACCACTGGCACCACGGGCAACCCCAAGGGCGTGTACTTCACCCATCGGCAACTGGTGCTGCACACCATGGGCGTGGCGACCATCATGGGGTCCATCGACAGCGTGCGGCTGCTGGGCACCAACGACGTGTACATGCCCATCACGCCGATGTTCCATGTCCACGCCTGGGGCCTGCCCTATGTCGCGACCATGCTCGGGCTCAAGCAGGTTTACCCGGGTCGCTACGATCCCGAATTCCTGGTCCAGCTGTGGCGCAAGGAAAAGGTCACCTTTTCCCATTGTGTGCCAACCATCCTGCAAATGGTCCTCAACGCCAAGGGCGCCCTGGACACCGATTTCGGCGGCTGGAAAATCGTCATCGGCGGCAGCGCCCTGAACCGCAGCCTGTACGAAGCGGCCAAGGCCCGGGGCATCCAGCTCACTGCCGCCTATGGCATGTCGGAAACCGGCCCGCTGGTGTCCTGCGCCCACCTCAACGATGAACTGATGGCCGGTAGCGAAGACGAACGCACCACTTACCGGATCAAGGCCGGCGTGCCGGGCCCACTGGTGGAGGCGGCAATCGTTGACACCGAGGGACGCTTCCTGCCGGCCGACGGCGAGACCCAGGGCGAACTGGTGCTGCGCGCACCGTGGCTCACCGAGGGTTATTTCAACGAGCCGCAGAAGGGCGCCGAGCTCTGGGCTGGCGGCTGGCTGCACACCGGTGACGTCGCCACGCTCGATAACATGGGCTTCATCGACATCCGTGACCGCATCAAGGATGTGATCAAGACCGGTGGCGAATGGATCTCCTCCCTGGACCTGGAAGACCTCATCAGCCGTCACGTGGCGGTACGCGAAGTAGCAGTGGTCGGCATTCCCGATCCGCAGTGGGGCGAACGACCGTTTGCCTTGCTGGTGATTCGCGAAGGGCATCAGCTCGGGGCTCGCGAACTCAAGGAACACCTCAAGCCGTTCGTCGAGCTGGGGCACTTGAGCAAGTGGGCGATCCCGAGCCAGATCGCCCTTGTTACGGAAATTCCCAAGACCAGCGTCGGCAAGCTCGACAAGAAGCGCATCCGCGTCGACATCACCGAATGGCAGAGCAACAACAGCACCTTCCTGTCCACGCTTTAGGCCTTTTTGCCGTGCCCGAAAGGGCACGGCAGCCCCACCAAGCAAGCGCTTGCCTTGTCAAACCGAAAATTTCAGCCATCCTTGCCGTGCCGGCATCTGTCGGTCTGGCGAAAGGACTGTTCCAGAGTGGTTGAGGGCTGCAAATCACACTTTAGAGGGATCAAGCCGTACTACCTGCTGGCTATAGTCCGCTCATGGGATTTTCGGAATGGGACGTACGTGCCAGCACGGCGAAGAGTTTCTGGAAATGTCCACTGCCATAACAATAAAACACATGGAGTTGCGTCGATGACCTCAGCAAACACTTTCTGGCGCCGGGCAAAACTGCCTCTGGCCGTCAGTCTTGCCTCCTCGCTCGCCGGCCCGGCATTCGGCGTCAGCTTCAACATCGGTGAAATCGAAGGCCAGTTCGACTCGTCCCTGTCGGTGGGGGCGAGCTGGTCCACGGCCAAGGCCAACAAGGACCTGATCGGTGTCAACAATGGCGGCAAGGGCTTGTCGCAGACCTCCGATGACGGGCACTTGAACTTCAAGCGAGGGGAAACCTTCTCGAAGATCTTCAAGGGCATCCACGACCTGGAACTGAAGTACGGCGATACCGGTGTGTTTGTGCGCGGCAAGTACTGGTACGACTTTGAACTCAAGGACGAAAGCCGTCCGTTCAAGGACAT
This sequence comes from Pseudomonas sp. A25(2017), assembly GCF_002001065.1. Classification (NCBI taxonomy): domain Bacteria; kingdom Pseudomonadati; phylum Pseudomonadota; class Gammaproteobacteria; order Pseudomonadales; family Pseudomonadaceae; genus Pseudomonas; species Pseudomonas sp. A25(2017). Next base: position 222,259 of record NZ_MUOA01000061.1, read on the forward strand.
CAGCGACAACAATCGCAAGGAAGGCGCCCAGTCCTCCGGCGGGCAGATTCTCGATGCATTCGTCTACCACAACTACGCCATTGCCGATCAGCCAGGCTCGGTCCGCCTGGGCAAGCAGGTGGTCAGCTGGGGTGAAAGTACCTTCATCCAGGGCGGCATCAACTCCATCAACCCAGTTGACGTGTCCGCATTCCGTCGCCCGGGTGCCGAGGTCAAGGAAGGCTTGATCCCGGTCAACATGTTCTATGTGTCCCAGAGCCTGACCGATAATTTGTCGGCTGAAGCGTTCTATCAACTGGAGTGGGACCAGACGGTTGTCGATAACTGCGGTACGTTCTTCTCCCAGCCGGATGTTATTGCCGATGGCTGTACGGATAATCTGCGGGTGTTGAATAAACGTTCCACTATTCCTGGCGCATTCTTGCCGTTCCTGACTGCAAACGGCGTGAATGTGAACGAGGAGGGGGTTCTGGTCCGTCGTGGTGCTGACCGTGATGCCCGTGATAGTGGCCAGTGGGGCGCATCCTTGAAGTACATGTTCGAGCCATTAGACACAGAGTTCGGTGCCTACTTCATGAACTACCACAGTCGTGCGCCGATTTTCAGTGCCACAGGAGCTGCGCAACAGTTCTACGCTTCACCATTGCCATTGCGCCCTCTAATCGTGGCGGGTAATTCCAAGTATTTCGTTGAATACCCGGAAGACATCCGGCTCTATGGTTTGAGTTTCTCCACTACCCTTCCCACCGGCACGGCGTGGAGCGGTGAACTGAGCTATCGGCCGAATGCACCGGTGCAGTTGAGCACCACCGATATCCTCTTTGCTGGCGTGACGCCGATTCCGGGCTTCGGAGACGCTTCTGTGCTTGACGGCTCCCCAGGTCAGGACCTGCACGGCTATCGCCGCAAGGAAATCACCCAGTTCCAGACTACCTTTACCCACTTCCTTGATCAGGTCATGGGCGCCAGTCGCCTCACACTGGTGGGTGAAATCGGCGTGACACATGTGGGCGGCCTGGAAAGCAAGTCGGACGCTCGTTATGGTCGTGACCCGGTGTTTGGTCCTGGTGAGCTACCCAATGGCTTCTGCGACTCTCTCAATGGCAGGACCGCCGCAGGTGGCGGCCAGACCAGCAGCGATGTGAACAGCAACTGCAACAACGACGGCTTCACTACCTCCACTTCCTGGGGCTACCGCGCTCGCGCGATCTGGGAATACCCGGACGTCTTCGCCGGTGTGAACCTCAAGCCTAACGTGGCCTGGTCCCATGACGTCAAAGGCTACTCGCCAGGCCCTGGCGGCAACTTCGAAGAAGGCCGCAAAGCCGTCAGCCTCGGGCTGGATGCCGAGTACCAGAACACCTACAACGCCAGCCTGGCCTACACCAACTTCTTTGGTGGCGACTTCAGCACCGTGGACGATCGCGACTTCCTGGCGCTTAGCGTCGGCGTGACCTTCTAAGCACCGTATTTCAGGACGACACACTATGAAAATAACAAAGAATCTGTTGCAGGTCGGTGCTTTGGGGCTGTCCCTGTTGGCGGCCAGTGTCATGGCGGCGGTGCCTGCCGCCGAGGCCGACAAACTGGGCAAGAGCCTGACGCCGATGGGCGCCGAAATGGCTGGCAATGCCGACGGCTCCATCTCGGCCTGGAAACCCATGGCCAAGAACGCCGGTGCCGTGGACAGCAAGGGCTTCCTTGCCGACCCATTCCCGAGCGAAAAACCGCTGTTCACCATCACCGCGCAGAACGTCGAGCAGTACAAAGCCAAACTCGCCCCGGGCCAATACGCGATGTTCAAGCGCTACCCGGAAACCTTCAAGATGCCGGTCTATCCGACCCATCGCGGTGCCACCGTGCCTGACGAGGTGTTCGCCTCCATCAAGAAAAACGCGGTCAACACCAAGTTGGTCTCCGGCGGCAACGGCCTGGAGAACTTCGAGACGGCCGTGCCGTTCCCGATTCCCCAGAGCGGCGTGGAAGTCATCTGGAACCACATCACCCGCTATCGCGGCGGCAGCGTGACGCGCCTGGTCACCCAGGCCACCCCGCAGCCAAACGGTTCGTACAGCCTGGTGTATTTCCGCGACCAGTTCGTGTTCCGCGACAAGATGAAGGATTTCGATCCGGCCAACCCTGGCAACATCCTGTTCTACTTCAAGCAGCAAGTGACCGCTCCAGCGCGACTGGCCGGTGGCGTGCTGTTGGTGCACGAAACCCTCGACCAGGTGAAGGAACCGCGTTCGGCGTGGGTCTACAACGCCGGCCAGCGCCGTGTGCGCCGTGCCCCGCAAGTGTCCTATGACGGCCCGGGTACCGCTGCCGATGGTCTGCGTACTTCCGACAACCTGGACATGTACAACGGTGCGCCGGACCGCTACGACTGGAAGCTGGAAGGCAAGAAAGAGCTGTATATCGCCTCCAACAGCTACAAGATCGATTCGCCGCAACTCAAGTACGCCGACATCATCAAGGCCGGCCACATCAACCAGGACCTGGCCCGCTACGAGCTGCGTCGTGTCTGGCATGTGACCGCGACCCTGAAGGAAGGCCAACGCCATATCTACGCCAAGCGTGACTTCTACATCGACGAAGACACCTGGCAAGCCGCAGTGATCGACCACTACGATGGCCGTGGCCAACTGTGGCGCGTGGCCGAGGCCCATGCCGAGAACTACTACGACAAGCAAGTGCCGTGGTATGCCCTGGAAACTCTCTACGACCTGCAGTCCGGCCGCTACCTGGCACTGGGCATGAAGAACGAAGAGAAATCGGCCTACGACTTCGGCTTCACCGCCACCACCGCCGATTTCACCCCGAACGCACTGCGTCAGGAAGGCATCCGCTAAACTGCTTTACCCGAGGCCGCATCCTCGAAGAAACGCCCCGACTGGTTCGGGGCTTTTTTTGACCAACACAAAACCCCTGTGGCGAGGGGATTTATCCCCGCTGGGCTGCGAAGCAGCCCCAAAAAGCTTGAAGACAATCCGACTGATGCTCCGAAGTAGATGGCTGAGGGGTTGCTCCGCAACCCAGCGGGGATAAATCCCCTCGCCACAAAAGCGGCGCCTTCAAGGGCCATCGGCGTGTAGTCTTTTTGTAGCCATTTGTAGCACTCCCTTCAATACCTCCTCGTTTACCGCTAGTCTGCGGACATCTGCAACGCCGCCACCCGCATTCCAACAAGAGCCGGCCATGACTGATTTGTCTTCACTTCCGGATTCTGCCCGCGCTGCCATCGCGGTACAGGACGGGCGTTTCTACCGCCCGCCCTTGCCCGACGGCCATGTTGTGCGGCCGCGGTTGTGCGAGCGTTTGAGCGCCGGGCTTGGGGGCAGGTTGCTGTTGGTCAGTGCCCCGGCGGGGTTCGGTAAAAGCTCCCTGGCGGTGGAGTTCTGCCAGAGCCTGCCGGCCCATTGGCAAAGCCTGTGGCTGGGGCTCAGCGCCCGGGACAACGATCCGGGGCGCTTCCTGGAACGGCTGCTCGAAGGGCTCCAGGCGTTTTTCCCGCAATTGGGCGGCAGGGCACTGGGGCTGCTGAAAATGCGCCAGCGCCATCAACCCTTTGCCTTCGAAGAATGGCTCGACGGCCTGCTGGACGAATTGTCCACGCACTTATCGCCTCGCGCACCCTTGCTGCTGGTCCTTGACGATTACCACCTGGCCCAAAGCCCGGTGCTGGATCGCTGCCTGCAATTTTTCCTCAATCACCTGCCCGATGGGTTGCTGGTACTCGTCACCAGCCGCCAGCGCCCGGACTGGCATCTGGCGCGCTTGCGCCTGTCGCGGCAATTGCTCGAACTCAATGAGCAGGACCTGCGCCTGACCCATGACGAAGCCTTGACCCTGCTCCAGCATCACAGCAGTTCGTTGCGCGGTGAGGCGCTGGAAAACCTCATCCTGCGCAGCGAAGGTTGGGTGGCCGGGTTGCGTTTCTGGTTGCTGGCCGCCTCCGAAGCCGGTACCGAAGGCCTGCTACCCCAGGCCCTGCACGGCGGCGAAGGGCTGATTCGCGATTACCTGCTCGAAGAAGTCATCGACTGCCTGCCCGCCGAGGTGCAGGCGTTCCTCTACGACACGGCCCCCCAGGAACGCTTTTGCAGCGAACTGTGCGACGCCGTGCGCGAAGCCCATGACAGCGCCGAGATCCTGGGTTACCTGGCGGCCCACCAGGTGTTCCTGGTGCCGCTGGACGAGCACGGCCATTGGTACCGCTACCACCACCTGTTTTCCGACCTGTTGCGCAGTCGCCCCAGCGCGCCGGCCATGGTCCCGGCCGCGACCCTGCACCTGCGGGCCTGTCGCTGGTTCAACGCCCAGGGGCTGATCGACGAAGCCGTGGAACAGGCCCTGCGGGCGGGGCACCTGGACGTGGCGGCGAATCTGGTGCAGAACCTCTCGGAGGAGCAACTGCTGGCCGAGCAGAACGTCGGCATGTTGCTGCGCTGGAAAATGGACTTGCCCGACAGTCTGCTCATCAGTACCCCGCGGCTGATCGTGCTCTACAGCTGGGCGTTGGGGCTGGCCTGCCAGCTGGACGCTGCCGAAGAGCTGGCGGCGCACTTGAGTCGTTTCCTGCCGGCCCCGTCGGCCACCGCGCAAAAATCCATGCTCGCCCAATGGCTGGCCCTGAGCGGGATCGTCGCCCGTGGCCGCGGGGATCGCGAGGCCACCGTGCGGTATTGCAGCGAAGCTTTGGAGAGCCTGCCGCAAAAGCGCTACGGCCAGCGCCTGATGTGCCTGTCCACGTTGTCTAACCTGGCGATTGCCGACGGCGACCTGTGGCGCGCCCGGAACCTGAACCGTGACTCCCTGGAGCTGGCGCAGCGGGTCGGCAATCCACTGTTCGAGGCCCTGGCCCATTACGATCGTGCCCGGGTCCTGCAGGCGCGGGGTGAGATCCTGCGGGCGCTGGATGAAGTGCACCAGGGCCTGCAACGTTTGCACAAACTGTCGCCCCAGCGGCTTTATGCGGTGCGGGCGCGGTTGATCATGTACGAAGGTTTCCTGCTGACCTTGCGCATGCAGCCCCAGGCCGGCGTCGCGCGGTTGCAGGCGGGCCTCACCGAGGCCCGCGCCTGCCGCGACATCAGCGTGCTGATCGGCCATTGCGTGATCGCGCGTATCGAAGGCTATCGCGGCGAATTCGCCCGGGCGTTCGCCGAACTGGCGGAAGCCGAACGCCTGATGCACATCTGGGACGTTCCGCCGATCTACTACCTGGCGATGATCACCCTGGTTAAATGCGAACTCTGGCTGGCCCAGGGCCGCACCGACCTGGCCGAAGCCTGGCTGGCCCGCTTGGGCCAGACCTACACCGGCGAACGGGCCGCCGCGCCGCCCGAGTTTCACCCGCAATTGCCACTGCATGTCGAACTGCAACAGGCGGTGCTGGAATCCATCCGGGGTCAACCGATGCTCGCCGAAGGCCGGCTCAATGCCTTGCTGGAACACGGTCAGCAAAGCGGCCGGCAGATGCTCAGCGTGATGGCGCTCAACCAGAAAGTCGCCTTGCTGCTGAGTGTCGGGCGCGAGCCCGAAGCCCGTCGCACCCTGGCCCAGGCTTTCGAAGCCGCCAGCGGCGGGGTTTTGCAGCCTTTCGAATGGTTGTTTGGTGAGCGCCGTGAATGGTTGCGCGAACAGCTTCTGCACGCACCACCCAGCACCTTGCGTGAACATCTGCTCGAACGCCTGCCCTCGACGGTAGCCCAGCCTGCCGACCCAACGGCGCCCGTCGAAACCCTCAGCAGTCGCGAACGGGCGGTGTTGCAGTTGATTGCCCAAGGCTGCTCGAACCAGGAGATCAGCGAGCAATTGTTTATCTCGCTGCACACCGTCAAAACCCACGCCAGCCACATCAACAGCAAACTCGGCGTCGAGCGCCGCACCCAAGCGGTGGCGCGGGCGAAGGCGCTGGGGTTGTTGGGCTGAGCGGGGCTCACTTGTGTCGAGGCGCTTTTTGTGGCGAGGGGATTTATCCCCGCTGGGGTGCGAAGCGCCCCTGAAACCTGACACTAAGGTGTGTCAGGCTGATTATTGGGGGCTGCTGCGCAGCCCAGCGGGGATAAATCCCCTCGCCACAAAAAGCAGTCTGAGCCAGTAAAGGAATCCCTCGATGTTGCCTCTGTACAAAACCATCCAATCCCCCGTCGGCCAACTGATTCTCGTCGCCCGGGAGACACGGCTGGCGGCCATCCTCTGGGAAAACGAGCGGCTCAATCGGGTGCGCCTGGGGCCTTTGGAGGAGGACACCCAGCATCCGCTCCTCAAGGAAACCGAGCGTCAGTTGCTGGAATACTTCGCCGGCCAGCGCCGTCGTTTCGAGTTGGAGCTGGATTTCGCGGGCACTGATTTCCAGATCCGGGTCTGGCAAGCCCTGTTGACCATCCCCTTTGGAGAAACCCGCAGCTACCGCGACATCGCCGTCCAGATCGGCCAACCGACAGCGGTCCGGGCGGTCGGCGCCGCCAATGGCCGCAACCCCATCTCGATCATCGCCCCGTGCCACCGCGTCATCGGCAGCTCCGGCAGCCTCACCGGCTTCGCTGGCGGCCTGGCGGCGAAACAGTTGCTGCTCAGCCTTGAAGGTCAGCAGAGCCTGCAATTGGCGTTCTGAGCCTATTTCACGCCTCTATCCTTTGTGGGAGCGGGCTTGCTCGCGAAAGCGGAGTGTCAGGCAACTTATTTGGCGACTGATACACCGCTTTCGCGAGCAAGCCCGCTCCCACACTGTTTTCAGGCTGGTGGGGATTTGGGCGGCAGCATCCGCGTCGGCGGCTGGCCGTTGGCGTTGTGCTGGAATATCTGCGCAGGCTGGCCCTGTTCATTGAAGAACACCTGGCCAATGCCCGCGCTGTTCCACAGCCGCTCACCGGCCTCGGCGTGTTCCGGGGTGTGGGGGACGATGCGCATGCTGCGGCGCTTGGTGAACCAGTTCAGGGGCGAGCGCGGCGAGTAGAGCCAGCGGTTCAGGCGGTCGAACCATTCCAGCAGCGCAGGGGGAAACTCATTCTTGATGCCGCTGCTGGTGATCTGCCAGATGCGCGGGCCGCCCTTGCGGTGTGGGATCAATACTTCGTAAACGAAGGAATAATGCACATCCCCGGACAGCACCACGTAATTACCCGGCGTACGCGAATGGCGGAAAATGTTCAGGATTACCTGGGCAGCGCCGCGATGGGCCATCCAGTTTTCCGCGTCCACCAGCAGCGGATAACCGCACCAACTGAACAGCCGCTGCACAGTCTCGATCAGCTTCACACCGAAGATCGGCGCCGGTGAGACGATGATCGCCGACGGGTGATCCAGCAACTCTTGCTGCAATTCGCTCAGGGCTTCCCAATCCAGCAGGCCGGAAGGCTGCTTGAGGGTCGTCTCGCTGCGCCATCGCCGGGTACGGGTGTCGAGTACCACCAGGGCCGGGGTGCTCGGCAGCACATAATGCCAGCGCTGGAAAGCCAGCAGGGTGTCGATCAGTTTGTCCTGTGGCTCACTGTCGAGGTAGCGGTCTCGGGCGGTGTCGCTCAGGGCCAAGGTTTGCGCGAGCACGTCAGCAAAGGCATCCGGGTTGTTGCCCCAGCCCTGGCAGAGCATGTAGGCGATCAACGCGTTGCCGATGATGCGCTTGGAGAACGGATGACCGTAGGCCGTTTCCTCCCACTGCGCGGACAAATTCCAGTCATCGGTAATGTCGTGGTCATCGAAAATCATCAGGCACGACAAATGCGCAAACACCCGCGCCACGCCGCTCAGCCCGGTCTTGAACGCATCGATGCGCTGCTGTTCCAGGTCGTAGCGTTGGCGCCGTTCGACGGTCAGTTCGGGCGGCTGCACCGCGATCAGCGTCCAGGGCACCGGTGACCACACCAGCAGGTACATCGCCATGACCTCGGCGAAGGTCACCAAGTGATTGTCGGCGCTGCTGCTGGTGAAAATCGGCTTGCGGGCCCCGCCGAAAAAACGCTCGCGCAGGGTTTCGTTGCTCTCAAGTGCCGGTAACAAATCGGCACGATGGTAATAACTGGCCGGGTGTTGATAGAGCTTGGCGCTGTCCGCCACCACGGCACCGTCCAGGCATTCCTCGAACAGCCCCAAGCGTTCGATCAGCGCATGAATCGCCCGCAACATGGGCCCTGCGACGTCATCGGCATAGACCTGATCGCCGCTCATCATCAGTAATGCCGGGCGTTGCGTCGAGTTTTGCGCCAGCAGTCGGTCGACACAAAGCAGGCCGTCGTTGGCTGGGTAATGGGGTTTTCGGCAGGAGCCGTGGACCAGTTGCTCGATGCGCGAGTGCAACATGAAATTCGGGCACGGTACGCCGTCATACAACATGTGCGGCGCCCACTCGGCAATGGGTGCGCCGTCCACCAGCAGGTCGTAGTCGATCGCCACGTCCTGGGGCAAGGGGGTGTCGAGCCGCACATCGATCAGATGCACAAACGCCCGCTGCCCCACCGGCACCACGGTGCAGTGCGACGCATCCAGCGCCAGATCGCCCACGCCATCCACGCGCAGCGTCAACGCCAATGCTCGCGTACCCACCAGCCACATCACCAGGCGCGTGGGCTCCAGCCGCCGCAACAGCGGGCCGACCAGGACGGGGGGCAGGGTGGTGACATCGGGAGTGGACGGCAGCATTCGGGGATAAAAGCTCTGTTCAGGGAGAGGCGGGGGATCATAACGCAATGTGCCGGGTTGCTGGGGACAGGGAGGCGTTGTGCTAACCCTGCTTTCGTGGCGAGGGAGCTTGCTCCCGCTGGGGCGCGAAGCACCCCCAAAACCTGACACCGCGGTGTGTCAGGCAAACATTTTGGGGCTGCTGCGCAGCCCAGCGGGAGCAAGCTCCCTCGCCACAGATAGTGTTCAGCCAGGGGCTTCAAGTTATCCCCCCCGCCTTGTTACGTCACTGGGCCTTGTTGGAAGCCTCAGCCGCCTTGATCAGATCCGGCCCGATCTCCTGTTCGAACTTCGCCCAGACCGGCTTCATTTTTTCGCGCCAGGCATTACGTTCCTCCGGTGTGAGGGTAACGATCTCGGTGGTCTTGGCGTCCAGCACAAGCTGTTTGTCCTGCTGGTTGAAGCGCTCCGCTTCCTGGTTGGCATGGGCGGTGGATTCGACCACGATCTTGTCCAGTTCACTGCGGATATCCGGCGGCAGGCCGTTCCAGAAGTCCGATGTGGTGATCAACATGTAGTCGAGTATGCCGTGGTTGGACTCGGTGACGTATTTCTGCACCTCATTGAGCTTCTGGTTGTAGAAGTTCGAATAGGTGTTTTCCGTGCCGTTGACCAAGCCGGTACGCAGCCCCTGGTACACCACCGAGAAAATCATCGGTTTGGCTTTGGCGTCCACCGCCTTGAACTGTTCCTCCAGCACTGCGGAGTTCTGTATCCGGAACGTCAGGCCACGGGTATCTTCAGGCTGGCGCAGGGGCTTGTTGGCCGACAGATGCTTCATGCCGTTGTGCCAATAGGCCAGGCCCATGATGTTCTTGCTTTCCATGGACTTGAGCAGCTTCTGGCCCTCGGGGCTGCGCTGAAAACGGTCCACGGCGGCGATGTCGTTGAACAGGAAGGGCAAGTCGAACAACTGCACCGACTTGGTGTACTGATCGAACTTGGCCAGCGACCGCGCAATGATCTGCACTTCCCCGAGGAGCAAGGCTTCCAGCTCCTTGTCATCGCCATACAGCGTGGAGTTGGGGTACACCTCCACCTTCACCTTGCCCGGCAGCCGCTCTTCCGCCAGCTTCTTGAACATCAACGCGCCCTGGCCCTTGGGCGTTTGTTCGCCTACGACGTGGGAGAATTTGATGACGATCGGCTCAGCCGCCATGACCATGCCCCACGCCCCGAAAGCCAGGGTGCAGGCGAGCGCTTTCCATACAGTTTTTAGCATTGCAAGGCGTCCCTTTCAGTGTCCAAAGGCACAGGGCCGACAGGGCGGCCCCATCCCTCTGTGGCGGGCAAGTTGTCCTGCGCCCGCCACGGTGTGTGTGTCTGCCGGGCTTAACTCATCCCCAACCAATTCGGTAGCACTAGCGAGATCCACGGCACATAGGTAATCAGCACCAGGAACGCCAACAGAATCATCAACCACGGCATGGCCGCGCGGATGGTGGCGGGCAGGGACATGCCGGTCACCGCCGAGGTGACGAACAGGTTCAACCCCACCGGTGGCGTGATCAGGCCGATCTCCAGATTCACCACCATGATGATGCCCAGGTGGATCGGGTCGATGCCTAGCTTCATGGCGATGGGGAACAGGATCGGCGCCAGGATCAGGATGATCGCCGAAGGCTCCATGAACGCGCCAGCGATCAGCAGCACGATGTTCACCACCAGCAGGAAGGTCACCGGCGTCAACCCGGCATCGATCACCCATGCGGTGATTTGCTGCGGCAGTTGCTCGGTGGTCAGCACGTGGGCGAAGAGCATGGCGTTGGCGATGATAAACATCAGCATGATGCTCAGCTTGGCCGACTCCAGCAGCACCTTGGGCGTCTCACGGAACGTCAGGTCCTTGTAGACGAACAATGCAATGAACGCCGAATACACCGCCGCCACCGCCGCTGCTTCGGTAGGGGTGAACATCCCCGAATAAATCCCGCCGAGAATGATGATCATCAGCAGCAGGCCCCAGATGGCCTGGCGTGCCGTGCTCAACCATTCCTTCAGCGTCGCCCGTGGCATCGCTGGCAGGTTTTTCTTCACCGCGACGATGTAGATCGCCACCATCAGGAAAAAACCCAACAGCAAACCGGGAATCACACCGGCCATGAACAACTTGCCCACCGAGGTTTCGGTCGCTGCGGCGTACACCACCATCACGATCGAGGGCGGAATCAGGATACCCAGGGTGCCGGCATTACACACGATGCCTGCGCCAAACGCCTGTGGATAACCCGAGCGCACCATCCCGGCGATGGCAATGGAACCGACCGCCGCCACCGTCGCAGGACTTGAGCCCGACAACGCCGCAAACAACATGCAGGCCAGCACCGCCGCAATCGCCAGGCCGCCGCGGATGTGCCCGACGCAGGCGTTGGCAAAATCGATCAACCGTCGCGCCACGCCGCCGGTGGTCATGAACGCACCGGCCAGCAGGAAGAACGGAATCGCCAGCAACGTGTAGTGCTCGGAAGTCTCGAACAGCTTGATCGCCAGGGAACGCACCGAGTCGGGGCTGAAGAAAATGATGGTCAGCGAGCCGGCCAACCCCAGCGAAATGGCAATGGGCACGCCGATGAACATCAGCACGAACAGTGCAATGAACAGGAAGGCAATGGTCATGGCTTGTCTTCCTCGTGTTCAGTCAATTTGATGGCTTCGGCCGCTTCATCGGCCAGGCCCAGGCCGGTCTGGCGATTCATCAGGATGCGCACGAGAATTTCCGCGAAACGAATGAACACCAGCGCGAACCCCACCGGTACGATCAACCCGATATGCCACTGCATGATGCCGAAATGGCCGAGGTCCTCGGCGCCGATCTGGGCAATCATCAAGGTGTTGATCCATTCGAAACTCGCCACCGCCAGCAGCCCGGCATAGGCGAGGCAGCACAGGCAGGCGATGACACCGATCAAGCGCTGGACCGGTTTGCTCGCCAGCTTCACCAGCGCATCGACGCCGATGTGCCCGGCGGTGCGAACGCCGTACGACAGCCCAAAAAAGATCAGCCAGCCAAACAGGGCCTTGGTCAGTGACGTGCTCCAGGTCATAGCCTGGGCCATGCCCATGACGGTGTCGCCAATGGCGAACATCGACTCGCTCGCGGCTGACCATTGGTCGCCGAGGCTATAGAAAACGGTATAGAGATTGTTGAGCACCACGTAGACGAACGTTACGAGCGTCATGGCGGCCAGAAGGAAAGCAATGAAAGCTTCCTCGAAGTGTTCCCAGATGCGCCGAAGGGCGTTCATGGCGTGACCTCTCCTGTGGGGGACGACAGGCCGGCGCTACCAGGGCGGCAGCACCGGCCAACCAATCACTGGGCCTTGTTGGAGGCTTCTGCGGCTTTGATCAGGTCAGCGCCGATATCGCCTTCGAACTTCTTCCATACCGGTTTCATCTTGTCGCGCCATTCGCCAC
>NZ_MUOA01000128.1:0-39859 GCF_002001065.1 Pseudomonas sp. A25(2017)
TCCCACAATCCCATCGCGCATTCCCACCCCACACGGGATAATACGGTCCTGCTTGGGGTCACAAGCTTTTCCCCCTCGTTGGTATTGGCGGCTCAGAAGGATCGAACGCAATGACAGATTGGCTCCAGAGCTATGGAGAAATGGCTGAGCGGGTTCGCCGCCATCCTTGGGAGGACACGCCGCTCGGGCCGCTTGCCCACTGGCCTGATGTATTGAAGACCACCGTGGCGCTGAGCCTCGCCTCGCATTTTCCCCAGGCCATCGTATGGGGGCCGAACCTGATCACGCTGTACAACGACGCGTTCCTGCAGATACTCGGCAGCAAGCCCGAGGCGCTGGGGCGGCCGTTCGATGAGGTGTGGCAGGAGGTCTGGAGCGATATCGGGCCGATCGTGCAGGGCGCCTTCGATGGGCAAGCGACTTATATAGAGAACTTCCCCCTGGTCATCGAGCGCGGCGGCGGTCCTGAGCAGGCTTATTTCACGTTCTGCTACAGCCCCATCCGTGACCAGTTCGGCAAGGTGGTGGGCATGCTGGATACGGTCACCGAGACCACGTCCACGGTGTTCATGACCCAGCGACTGGCGGTGCTCGATGCTATCGGCAATGCCGTGGCGAACGCCTCCGACCCGCAGAGCATCATGGCAGCCACCACGCGGATCCTGGCGGCGCACTTGAACCTGTCCAATTGTGCCTACGCGGACATGGATGAAGACGAGGACGGCTTCACCATTCGCGGCGATTGGGCCAGGCTAGGTTCGCCACATATCCTTGGGCATTATCGGCTGGCTGATTTTGGCCGACTGGCGGTCACTAACCTGCGGGCCGGCAAGCCGCTGGTGATCAACGATAACCTCAAGGAACTGGCGCCGGAGGAAGCGGCGACGTTCCAGGCCATTGGCATCGCGGCCACTATCTGCGTGCCGTTGATCAAGGGCGGGCGATTGACCGCGTTGATGGCGATCCACGATAAAACGCCGCGGGTCTGGTCATCCTACGACCTGGCGCTGCTGATGGAGGTCACCGAGCGATCCTGGGCCCACATCGAGCGCGCCCGTGCCGACGCTGCCGTGCGCGAAGGCCTGGCGGCCCTGGCCGAATTGAACGCGACGCTGGAGGAACGGGTCGAGGAGCGCACCACGCGTTTGAAACAGACCGAAGCGGCGCTGCGCCAATCGCAAAAGCTCGAAGCCATCGGCCAGCTCACCGGCGGTGTGGCCCATGACTTCAACAATCTGCTGACGATCATTCGTTCTTCGGTCGACTTCCTGCGCATGCCCAGCCTGTCCGAGGAGCGCCGGCAGCGCTACATGACGGCGGTGTCCGAAACCGTTGAGCGCGCCTCCAAGTTGACCAGCCAGTTGCTCGCGTTTGCCCGGCGCCAGCCGTTGAAGCCGCAAGTCATCGATGTGGGCAAGCAAGTGCAGAGCCTGGGGGACATGCTGCAAACCGTCACCGGGGCGCGGATCCAGGTCCACGTCGAGTTGTGCGATCGGCCCTGTTACATCCGGGCGGATCTGAGCCAGTTCGAGACGGCGCTGATCAACATGGCCCTCAATGCCCGGGATGCCATGAATGGCCAGGGCACGCTGTGGCTTCGGCTCAGTTGCGGCGGTGGCATGCCGCCGATCCGTGGTCATGCCGGGGCCGGGCAATCCTTTGCTGCCATTACCCTGGCGGACACCGGTACCGGTATTGACTCGCCAGTGCTCGAGCACATCTTCGAACCCTTTTTCACCACCAAGGAAGTGGGCAAGGGCACGGGGCTGGGCTTGTCCCAGGTGTTTGGCTTTGCCAAGCAGTCCGGTGGCAACGTCGATGTTTCGACCGTGGTGGGCGAGGGCACGGTGTTCACCTTGTACCTGCCGGAGGTGGCGCCCGAGAAAAACCATGAGCCTGTCCCGGAAGAACACCCCCATCTGCTGCCGGAAAAGGGCAAGCGTCGGGTGTTGATCGTGGAAGACAACCTGGAGGTGGGGCGTTTTGCCAACCAGATCCTCCAGGACCTGGGCTACGAAACCGCCTGGGCGACCAACGCCGAAGAAGCGCTGGAAATGGTCGGCCCGGATGCGATGGCGTTCGACGCGATATTTTCTGACGTGGTGATGCCCGGCATCAGCGGCATTGCCCTGGCCAGGGAACTGCGTCAGCGGCGCCCGGATTTGCCGGTGGTGCTGACCTCTGGTTACAGCGAAGAGTTGGCCCACAGCGGTCATGAAGGCTTTGAATTCCTGTCCAAACCCTATTCGGCCGATCAGGTTTCCCGGGTTCTAAACCGGGCGATACTGGGGGCTGAATGAGTGTTTCCTTTTTGAAACAGTGAGTTCCATTCGTCGGCCAAGGGCGTTGTTGAATCAACAGTCTGTTGATGACCGACTAGTCTCATTGTCGTGAAGGTCGATATTGTCAGGCAACCGGTTGTTGCCGGTATGGGCCTCGATGAAAGGGGAAAGGCAATGGGAGCACCGTACAGCGAGGAGAACACTGCCGCGTATCCGATCAATGAAGGGTTGCAGTGCGGCCAGTCGGCCTATCATGCGGACTTCGGTGACGAGCCGATCAAGTCCATCAGGACGAAGGTGGCCAAAGTACAGCGAGGGGAGAAGGCCAAGTTCTTGCCCAGGGTCCCGGTCAGAAAGTGACGGCGGATCATGGCCAGAGATTGTCCCGCCGGGTTGTGTAGGAGCTGTGTAGGAGCTGTCGAGTGCAACGAGGCTGCGATCTTTCCCCAGACAAATTGAGTCTCAAGCGAAAGATCAAAAGATCGCAGCCTTCGGCAGCTCCTACAGGGCGATTTCGGCTTTTGCGTAAATATTTTTCATCTTTTCTCAACTGGCATTTTCTTTCACGTTTCTTTCACAAGCAGGTACGTACTCTCAGCTCATCCGTTAGAAAGCAGTACCTGCCCGTTTCCCCAGCGGGCTTTTTTTTGCCTGTCATAAAATAAACCGCCGTTTCGTTGTCCAACCATCATGGCTGACGCTGTCTGGCGTAAACTCGCGCCCGCGCGCACCGGCCATTTCTCCCCGATGCGGCATTTTTGAGGTTTCTATCATGCGTTTGACTTTGTCCACCTTGGTACTGGGGTTGGTGGTTGCCCAGGGCGCGATGGCTGCCGGCGACGGTACCGCCGCGGTCGGCGGTGGTCTGGGCGGTGTATTGGGCAACGTGGTCGGCCAGCAAATGGGCGGCAGCACCGGCGCCGCGATTGGCGCGGGTGTCGGCGGCGCAGCCGGCAGTGCGGTGGGCGCTCGCAAGGGCAGCCGCACCGAAGCGGCCATTGGCGGTGGCTTGGGTTCGGCCGGTGGTTCGATTGTCGGTAACCGCCTGGGCGGCTCCACCGGTTCCACCATCGGCGCAGGCATTGGCGGCGCGGCGGGCGGCGCGTTGGGCAGCAACCTGTCCAATGACAACGACGGCCACTCCGGTGGCAAGAAGCACAAGCACAAGAAAAAGCATCGCTAAGCCCATGCTTGGATGAATAGCCCCGGCCTTGTGCCGTGATGCTGTTCGCTTGGAAAAAACGGTGCTTCTTTCAGAAATGGGAAGCGCCGTTTTTTTTTGCTTCTTTTGATGCCCAAAGCAAGCGCAACAGACAGCTCCAGCCGCTATGCAACCGCACCACCGCCATCGCGCGCAAGCTCGCTCCCACATTGGGCCGCAGTGAACACAGAACTCATGAACACCCAAGATCACCTGTGGGAGCAAAGCTTGCTCGCGATGAGGCCAGCAAACCCAACATCCATGTGACTGAGCCACCGCCATCGCGAGCAAGCTTTGCTCCCACAGATGTGATGGGTGTATGACCGGGAGAACCAGGTCGGCTATCAGGCCGCCTCGCGGTGGCCCACGGAGCAATGCCTGTGTTCAGGCACACCGAGCCTAGGCGAGGCACCGAGTGGTGGGGCAAAAGCGTTTTGCTTACTTTTGACTGGGCCGGCTTCCGGGCTTCTCAAAAGTGAGCCGCTGGAAGAGCGGAACCATAAGCGGCCGTTACCACAAAAACGGATATACACTCAAACCCTAACCCCCCAAAAAAACGGCAAATCAAAATCTCCGGAACGATTGCCATCCCCCCGCTTCGAACTCATACATCCATCAACAATTGCGAGGTGTACCATGACGCCGCAAACGCAAGACAAGGACGAGAACGACTCCTCGGGCACGCCTGTCGTCAATGACCCAGGCAATGAAGACCCCGGTTCCCTGATGGATGACGCCCAGGTTCCCTTGATCGAGGAGGAGATCGAGGAGGATGAAACCCCGGAATACCCGCTGCCTTCGCCCACCAACTCCCTGAGCCGCGACCAGCGTCCACCCGATGACGATGCGGGCGTCGAGCAGGTACCCAGCGACGATGAGGAGATCGAAGCGACCCCGGACATCGCCGGTGACGATGCCTCCGGCAAGCCGAGCTGATCGCAGGCCCGCCTGTCGATTCAGCGGCACCATCGTCCCGCCACGCGTGCCACCCTCCACAGAAATGGAGGCCGGCTCCAATTCCGGTGCCGCTACCAGCGACAGCGGTGGCAACTCGGGTCAATAACCGCTGCGCTCTCATCCAACCCCAATCCGCTTTGTGGCGAGGGAGCTTGCTCCCGCTCGGTTGCGCAGCGACCGTAAGATCGTGGGGCTGCTGCGCAACCCAGCGGGAGCAAGCTCCCTCGTCACGGACCCCGTCCATGGATTTCCCATTGCCGGCTCCAAGCCCCCTTCGTTATCCTGCTGAATCCTTTAAGGCGAACACGCTGCCCTGGCCGCACCTGAGCCATCCCTGGAATGTTGTGTTGATAACGGATCAGATGCGATGAATGCACCGCTGAAAGAGTTTGGCCCGATCAAGGCTGTGATTTTCGACATGGATGGGCTGTTGCTGGATACCGAGGGGATCTACACCGAGGTCACGTCCATCATCGCCGAGCGCTACGGGCGCACGTTCGATTGGAGCGTCAAGCAGAACATCATAGGGCGCGGGGCCACGGACCTGGCCAATTACGTCGTCCAGGCGCTGGAATTGCCGATCACCCCCGAAGAGTTCCTGGTCATCCGCGAGCCCTTGATGCGCGAGCGCTTTCCTCATGCCCTGGGGATGCCCGGTGCCGAGGAGCTGGTGCGGCATTTGAAAGCCCACAACGTTCCGATTGCGGTGGGCACCAGTTCGTCGAGCCCGACCTTCGCACTGAAAACCACTTTGCACCGGGACTGGTTCGCGCTGTTCGACTTCATCGTGACGGCGGATGACCCTGAAGTCGGTGCGGCGAAACCGGCGCCGGATATCTTCCTCACCGCTGCCCGGCGCCTGGGTGTCGAGCCGCGCGACTGCCTGGTGTTCGAGGATTCCCCGTTCGGCGTAACCGCCGCGAAAGCCGCCGGCATGACCGCCATTGCCATTCCGGATTCGGCCATGGCGGATGAAAAATACGCCCACGCCGACGGGATCATCCGCTCCTTGAAAATGTTCCAGCCGAGCCTTTGCGGTTTGCCGGAGTTGGAGTGGGCCTGACACTGTCGCGCTACGCAGCAAAACGCCGGTCATGGTTTAAGCCATGACCGGCGTTTTTTCATGCCTGGATCAGGCGCCGAAACCACCGTCGATGGTCAGGCTGGCACCGGTGATGTAACCGGCTTCCGGCCCTGCCAGGTAAGCGACGAAGCTGGCGATTTCATCGACGTTGCCGTAGCGCCCGACAGCCATCAGCGACAGCAGGCTGGAGGCGAAGTCGCTGTCGGCCGGGTTCATGTCGGTGTCCACCGGGCCGGGCTGCACGTTGTTGACGGTGATGCCGCGCGGGCCGAGGTCACGGGCCAGGCCCTTGGTCAGGCCCACCAGTGCGGCCTTGCTCATGGCGTAAGGCCCGCCGCCGGCGAAGGGCATGCGGTCGGCGTTGGTGCTGCCGATGTTGATGACCCGACCCCCTTCGCCCATGTGCCGTGCTGCCGCCTGGGTGGCGATGAACACGCTGCGCACGTTGACGGCCAGGGTCCGGTCGAAATCTTCGAGTTTGAATTCATCCAGCGGCCCCATCGCCAGTACGCCCGCATTGTTGACCAGGATGTCCAACCGGCCAAAAGCCTCGACGGTGGCCGCGACGGCGTTACGGATGGCCTCGGCGTCGGCGCTGTCCGCCTTGATCGCCAGGGCCTTGCCGCCTGCTGCGGTGATGCTGTTCTGCAGTTCTTCAGATTTTGCGCCAGAGCTGACGTAGGTGAAGGCCACGGCGGCGCCTTCTGCTGCCAGGCGTTTGACGATGGCGGCGCCGATGCCGCGAGAACCGCCCTGGATCAAGGCGACTTTACCGCTCAGTGCTGGGTTACTCATGATGATCTCCAAAAAGTGCCGGGGCGAGATGCCGCGGTGATGGAGCGAGTATCAAGAAGGTGCGGTGGGCTGTGTAGACCGTCATTGCTATAGTCTGTCTAAACCAAAAGTTTAGAGTGGGGCTCATGGAGACCTTCAACAGTATCGAATGCTTCGTGCGTAGCGCCGAAGTCGGCAGCTTTGCCGAGGCGGCGCGACGTTTGAGCGTGACCCCGGCCGCGGTGGGTAAAAGCGTCGCCAAGCTGGAGGCGCGAATGGGCGTACGCCTGTTTCAGCGCAGCACCCGCAGCCTGAGGTTGACCGAAGCCGGACAGTTGTTCTTGAGGGAAGTCGGCAGCAGCTTCAACACCATCCAGAACGCCGTCGCCAACCTGGCCAGCGCCGGCGGGCAACCGGCGGGGACGCTGAAGGTGAGCATGGGCACGGCGTTCGGTCGATTGTATGTCGTGCCGTTGCTGGGGGAATTTCTGCGACGTTATCCGGCGATCAACCCGGACTGGCATTTCGATAACCGCCAGGTGGACCTGATCGGCCAGGGCTTCGATGCCGCCATCGGCGGCGGTTTCGAGCTGCCCCAGGGGGTGGTGGCGCGCAAATTGACGGTGGCTCATCGCGTGCTGGTTGCCTCAACCGAGTACCTGCAAACCCATGCCGCGGTGACGGAACCGGAAGATCTGGCACAGCACCAGGGCATCCTGATTCGTTCCCCACAAACCGGGCGGGTGCGTTCCTGGCAACTGACCAGCCGCAATCGGGAGCACAGCCCGCTGACGCTCAAGACGCGCATGACCATGAGCGATTCGGAAGCCGACTGCGCGGCCGCCGCCCAAGGGCTTGGCATCGGCCTGGTGAGCATGCCGATCGCCGTTCCCTTCCTGGAAAGCGGGGCACTGCAGCGGGTGCTGCCGGACTGGTATGTCGACGATGGCAACATCTCCATCTATTACGCCGAACACAAGCTGTTGCCGGGCAAGACCCGGGCGTTTGTGGATTTCATCATCGAACAGTTTGCCGAGCAGGGGTTGGCGCGGCGGTTTAGTGCGGTTTGAGCTTGGCTTCGGACCGCGTTGGCCCCAATCGCGAGCAGGCTCGCTCCCACAGTTGATGGGTGGTGATCAGCAGTTTTGTGAACACAACCAACCCTGTGGGAGCGAGCCTGCTCGCGATTGGGGACACCTCGGTCTCAAGCCGTGAACTCACCGCCCAAACCGCCCCGGCCAGCCAATGATGGTCTTGGGCCGAGGCGTCGCGTAGGTGCGCACTTTCGACGTCGACAACCCCAGTCGCACCAGCGCTTCGGCAATGGTCACCGCCGCCGTCACGCCATCGACCACCGGCACGCCGGTGCGCTGGCGGATCTGCTCGTCGAGCCCGGCCATGCCGCCGCAACCCAGGCAAATCACTTCGGCCTTGTCCTGGCTCACTGCCAGTTCGGCCTGCTGCACGATGGCTTCAACCGCCCGTTGCGGATCCTGCTCCAGTTCCAGCACCGCCAGGCCGCTGGCCCGTACCGAGGCGCAGCGGTCGAACAGGCCGGACAGCTTGAGCCGGTCTTCGATCAGCGGCACGGTGCGGTCCAGGGTGGTGACCACCGAATAAGCGTGGCCGAGGAACATGGCGGTGCTGGCGCCGGCGTCGGTGATGTCCACCACCGGCACGTTGAGCAGTTCCTGCAGGCCTTCACGACCGTGTTCGCCATAGCCGGCCTGGATCACCGCGTCGAACGGCTGGTCGTAGGACATCACTCGGTCCATCACCGCGATAGCCGCCAGGTAGCTTTCAAAATTGCCCTCGATGGAGTCGGCACCGAAATGCGGCGTGAGCCCGACGATCTCGGTGCCCGGCGCGGCGACGGCCTGGGCCTGGCGGGCGATGGCCTGGGTGATGGATTCGGTGGTGTTGACGTTGACCACAAGAATTCGCATGAGCTGTCCTCCTTAACACATAAAAGTAAGCGGCCCGAACCTGGCGGGCCGTTTGAGCGATCAATGATTGACGTTATCCACAGCGATGGATTCGCCGCTGACGTCCTCGTAATACGGCTGGCGCTTGGCGATGATCAGGTACAGCAGCCCTGCAATCGAAGCGCCAATCAACCAGGAGAACGGTGAAACGCTGTCAAAACCAGGCACCAGCGCCAGGATGATCGCGATCAGCGCCGCCGGAATGAACGCCGCCACGGCGCGCAGGTTGACCCCGTTGCTGTAGAAATACGCACCGTTTGGGTCCTCGCTGTACAGTTGCGGCACGTTGATGCGGCCTTTTCGCAGCAGCCAGTAGTCGACCATGATCACGCCGTACAGCGGCCCGAGGAGGGCGCCGAGGCCGGACAGGAAATACACGATCACCAGCGGGCTGTTGTAGAGGTTCCACGGCAGGATCAGCACGGCAATGGCGGCGCTGATCAACCCGGCGCGGCGGAAGGTCAGGTACTTGGGCGCCAGGTTGCTGAGCACAAAGGCCGGGGCGACGAAGTTGGCCATGATGTTCACCGCCACGGTGACGATCAGGAAGGCCAGGCAGCCCAATACGAGGAAGAAGGTGTTGGGGATCGAGGCAATCACCTGGGTCGGGCTTTCAATGATTTGCCCATTGATCTGGAACTGCGCACCGCAGAGCAGAATGGTAATCCCGGCAAACACCAGGATGTTCACCGGCAGGCCCCAGAAATTGCCGACAACGATGGTTCGGCGGCACGGCGAGGAGCGGGCGAAGTCGCAGAAATTGAGAATCAAGGTGCCGTAGATCGACAGCCACAGCGCGCCACCGGCAAAGATATTGCGCCACATCTCGCCACCGGTCAGCGGTTCGCGGATCGACCAGGCAATGGTGGCGTCGGCCTGGGTGTACATCCAACCGGCCAGGGCCGCGACGGTTACCAGGATCACCGGGCCGGCAAAGCCTTCATAACGGCGCACCATCTCCATGCCGTAGGCCAGGATTACCAGTTGCACGAACCAGATTGCCACGAAACACACCCAGCCCAGGCTCGACAGGCCGAGGATCGAGTCGTGGTCGTAGTCGGCGAAGCCCGGGTGGATCGCCACCAGCAACACCCGGAACACCACCGACGCCAGGTAGGTCTGGATACCGAACCAGGCAATGGCGATGACCGCCCTGATCAAGGCCGGAATCTGCGCGCCATGGATCCCGAAGCTGATCCGGCTGATCACCGGGAACGGCACCCCGGTTTTCTGGCCCATGTAGCCGGACAGGTTCATGAAGCCATACACCAGCGCCGCGCCTATCCCCAGGGACAGCAAGATCTGCCAGCCACCCAGGCCCAGGGCATAGAGGCCGATGGCGAAGGAATAGTTGGCGATGTTGTGCACGTCGTTGGTCCACAGGGCAAAGATACTGTAGCGACCCCAGCGTCGACCTTCGGCCTTGGTCGGCGCCAGGTCCTTGTTGTGCAGCCTCGGGCTCAGGGCCAGGGACGCGGCAGTCTTGTCGTCGAGGGCCGTGGTGGTGGAGGGCAGATCCAGCGCGATGTTATTGGAGAGACTTGTACGCATTCCGGCAGGCTCCTGATTCTCGGCGCAGCGATGACTGTGCATGAGCGCGGGGCTCGACAAATCTTCGTCGCGGCGGGCGAGCATCATTGATTACGGGGCATCTGCAGCCTGTACGGGATAGGGCGCTTCAGGCTTGCGGATCTAAAGTGTGTGTATGTTTTATATAAGTTGTATACAAAGCACGTGTCGACTAAAGCCAAATCTATGCCACTTACAGATCTATCCGAAGAAGCGCTAATTTCGTTTCGTTATGATATTTGAGTAACTAGCTGAAATACCGTGATTTAAAACTGACCGTTTAAACAGGTATTTATATTTTGGCGAACGCCAGGGAGGTTAGAAGGGCAGGCGAGGCGGGAAGGTGTGTGTCACCTTTGGGGGCAGTAACGTAATAAGTGCACACAAAAATGCCACTTGTAGTGACATTTTTGTGTACAGGGTGCGGCGGACGCTTAGACGGTCTTGGATTTGGCGATGATGTTCCCGGCGTGCAGCCCGCATTCTTTCTGCGTGGCTTCTTCCCACCACCAACGGCCTTCGCGCTCGTGCTGGTTTGGCAGCACCGGGCGGGTGCAGGGCTCGCAGCCGATGCTGATGAAACCGCGTTCATGCAGGCTGTTGTAAGGCAGCTCCAGCATGCGGATGTAACCCCAGACTTCTTCGCTGGTCATCTGCGACAGAGGGTTGAACTTGTACAGGGTGCGCTCCGGGGTGGAAAACGCCGTGTCGATTTCCAACACCGCCACCTGGCTGCGGGTGCCGGGGCTCTGGTCGCGGCGCTGGCCGGTGGCCCAGGCGCGGACATCGGTCAGTTTGCGCCGCAATGGTTCGATCTTGCGGATGCCGCAGCACTCGCCGTGACCGTCCTTGTAGAAGCTGAACAAGCCTTTTTCCTTCACGAAGGGTTCAAGTTTCGTGTGGTCCGGCGAAACCAGCTCGATGTCGATCTTGTAGTGCTCGCGCACCTGGTCGATGAAACGATAGGTTTCCGGGTGCAGGCGGCCGGTGTCGAGGCTGAACACCTTGACGTTCTTGTTCAGCTTCCAGGCCATGTCCACCAGCACCACGTCTTCGGCGCCGCTGAAAGATATCCAAAGCTCGTCGCCGAATTCGGCGAAGGCCAGTTTGAGGATGTCCTGCGGGGACTTGTTGGCATAGGTCGTGGCGAGTTCCACGACGTCAAACGATGGGCTCATCAGGGCGGTTTCCTACAGGTCGGTGGCGCTGGGCGCTCTATATAGGGCTGATGGTAACAAAAGCTGTCGGGGCTGGCGCGTTCCTGTGCGTTGCGCAGGCTTCGACGAATGGCTAGAGTCGGCAAGCCTTTTGTTCGCTCAACCAATAAACATCAGAAAAAATGGGAGTGTCTTGTGGAAATTGCCTGTCTCGACCTGGAAGGTGTACTGGTCCCGGAGATCTGGATCGCCTTCGCTGAAAAAACCGGGATTGACGCCCTCAGGGCAACCACTCGGGACATTCCCGACTACGACGTGCTGATGAAGCAACGGTTGCGCATCCTTGATGAACACGGCCTCAAGCTTTCCGACATCCAGGAAGTCATCGCCACCCTCAAGCCGCTGGACGGCGCCATCGAATTTGTCGACTGGTTGCGTGAGCGCTTCCAGGTGGTGATTCTGTCCGACACGTTCTACGAATTTTCCCAGCCGTTGATGCGCCAGTTGGGCTTCCCGACGTTGCTCTGCCATCGGCTGATTACCGATGACGCTGGACGGGTGACGGGTTACCAGTTGCGTCAGAAAGATCCCAAGCGCCAGTCGGTCCTGGCGTTCAAGAGCCTGTACTACCGGGTGATTGCGGCGGGGGATTCCTACAACGACACCACGATGCTGGGCGAAGCCGACGCCGGGATTCTGTTCCATGCGCCGGAGAACGTGATCCGTGAATTCCCGCAGTTCCCGGCGGTGCACAGCTTTGCCGAGTTGAAGCAGGAATTCCTCAAGGCTTCGAACCGCAATCTCAGTTTGTAAACCCAACCCCCTGTGGGAGCGGGCTTGCTCGCGAAAGCGATGGCCCAGCCGGCAGTAATGTTGACTGACACACCCTCATCGCGGGCAAGCCTTGCTCCCACAGGTGGCACCACACCAGCCTGTGGGAGCAAGGCTTGCCCGCGATGCTTTAGAGGTTCTGCAAGGTTTCCAGCAACACCTTCACCTTGGTAATCGACTCCTGATACTCGGCCTCCCAGTCCGAGTCCGCGACAATCCCGCCGCCGCCCCAGCAGCACACCTGCCCATCCTTGACCAGCAAACTGCGGATGGCGATGGAGCTGTCCATTTCCCCGCGCACGTCCAGGTACAGCAACGAGCCGCAATACAGGCCGCGTCGGGTTGGTTCGAGTTCGTCGATGATTTGCATGGCGCGGATTTTCGGCGCGCCGGTGATCGAGCCGCCGGGAAAACTACCAGCGATCAGGTCGAGGGCGTCTTTATCCACAGCCAACTCGCCGGTCACGCTGCTGACCAGGTGATGCACGTTCGGGTAGCTTTCCAGGCTGAACAGCTCCGGCACCCGCACCGAGCCGATGCGGCAGGTGCGGCCCAGGTCGTTGCGCAACAGGTCGACAATCATCAGGTTTTCCGCCCGGTCCTTGGGGCTGGCCAGCAACTCGGCGGCGTGGGCCGCGTCTTCGCCGGGTGTTGTGCCGCGGGGCCGGGTGCCCTTGATCGGCCGGGTTTCCACCTGGCCTTCGCTGACCTTGACGAAGCGCTCGGGGGACAGGCTCAGCACCGCGCCGCCATCGGGCAAGCTCTGGAAGCCGGAAAATGGTGTTGGGCACGCCGCCCGCAGCGCTTGGTAAGCGGCCCAGGCATCGCCCTGGCAGGACGCGCGAAAGCGCTGGGCAAAGTTGACCTGGTAGCAGTCACCCGCCTGGATATACGCCTGGATACGCTCGAAGGCCTGTCGATAGGCTTCGGCGCCGAGGTCTGGCGCCATCGGTCCGTTAAGGCTGAACGGGGGAGCGGGGGCCGGGGTTGGCTGGCTGAACAGCGCGATCAGGCGCTGGCGTTCGCCTTCGCCACAATGGGGGTGGAACACCAGTTGGCTGGTGCCGGCCTGGTGATCGCTGACCAGCGCCCAGTCGTACACACCAAAACGCGCGTCGGGCAGTTGCAGGTCGTCCTTGGCGTGGGACGGCAGGGTTTCGAGGTGTCGGCCGAAGTCGTAGCTCAAGTAGCCGATCAGCCCTCCGGCAAAGGGCAATTGCACCGTGGCCGGCAGTACCGCGTCGCCCAGTTGTGTCAGTTGAATGCGCAGGCGTTGCAGGAAGTCGCTGCCGCTCTCGTCCGGCAACACCGCCAGTTGCGCCAGCGGCCAGGCGCTGAGCAGGTCGTAACGCCCGCGCTCGGCACTCGGCCGGCCACTGTCGAGCAGCACGCTGCCAGGGGCATGACGGATCGCCGCGAAATACTCGGCAGGGTTGGCGCGGTAGGGCAGCGGGTGTACGGAGCAGGTTGGCATGGGCGGGGCAGGTCAGCCGTTCAGGCGGGGGAGCGATTGTAATCCCTCTGTAGGATTTGCTCCTAGAGGGATGTCGGAGATGGGCACGTCTGTGGCTACCGAAGCTATTTCTGGCGAAGTTTTAATTGTGGCGAGGGGATTTATCCCCGCTGGGTTGCGAAGCAACCCCTGGACAATTGAATTCAATCTCTCTGATACACCGAGGTGTCAGGCTTTGGGGCTGCTCCGCAGCCCAGCGGGGATAAATCCCCTCGCCACAAGGTCCGCTATGTTCCAGGTCACAGGGAACGAGATCAGCCTTCAACCGGCGGAATATGCCCAAACAACGCCTGGGCAAACGCCACGCGCTCTTCCACGGTTTCGGTAACGCCGCGGGCCTTGAGTTCTTCCAGGTGGGCTTCCACCGCGTGGGTGCGCAAGGTCAGGCCGCAGTCGTTGGCGATCTGGATGTTCAGGCCTGGCCGGGCGTTCAATTCCAGGATCAACGGGCCTTTTTCCTGGTCCAGCACCATGTCGACGCCGATGTAGCCCAGCCCGCACAGCTCATAGCAACCGGCGGCCAGTTTCATGAAACCGTCCCAGTAGGGCAGTTGCACGCCGTCCACCGCGTTGGTGGTGTCGGGGTGTTTGGTGATGATGTTGTTCAGCCAGGTACCGCGCAGGGTCAGGCCGGTGGCGAGGTCGACGCCCACGCCGATGGCGCCCTGGTGCAGGTTGGCCTTGCCGCCGGACTGGCGGGTTGGCAAGCGCAGCATGGCCATCACCGGATAGCCCATCAGCACGATGATGCGGATGTCCGGCACGCCTTCGTAGCTGATGCTCTTGAAGATCTGGTCCGGCGTCACGCGGTACTCGATCAGCGCCCGGTCACGGTGCCCGCCCAAGGAGTACAGGCCGGTGAGGATGCTGGAGACATGGTGCTCGATTTCCTCATGGCTGATGATCTTGCCGGACACCGTGCGATAGCGGCCTTCGAAGCGGTCGGCGATGACGATGATGCCGTCGCCGCCAGCGCCCTGGGCCGGCTTGATCACGAAGTCGGTGCGCCCGCCGATGATCTCGTCGAGCTTGTCGATTTCCTTTTCGGTGGAGATCACCCCGTACAGCTCCGGCACATGAATGCCGGCGGCGATTGCCCGTTCCTTGGTGATGATCTTGTCATCGACGATGGGGTACAGGCTGCGCTTGTTGTACTTGAGCACGTAGTCGGCGTTACGCCGGTTGATGCCCATGATGCCCCGGGCTTCCAGGGCCTTCCAGGTCTTCCAGAAGCCGAACATCAGGAGTCTGCCTTGAGGAAGGCCTTGAACCGCACCAGCTCGGTCAGGCGGTAGCCGCGATAACGACCCATGGCCAGCATGAAGCCCACCAGGATCAGCAGGATCGCCGGGAAAGTGAACACGAAGTACACCAGTTCCGGCACGCTCATGATCAGGTGCGCCAGGGACGCGGCGAACAAGGTGCCGATGGCGACTTTCATCGCGTGGCCGGCGCCGCGTTCTTCCCAGGTGATGGACAGGCGTTCGATGGTCATGGTCAGGATCACCATCGGGAACAGCGCTACCGACAAGCCGCGTTCCAGGCCCAGCTTATGGCTGAACAGGCTGATGGCGGCGATCAGCACCACCACGAACGTCAGCACCACCGAGAGCCTGGGCAGCATTTGCAGCTTGAGGTGCTCCAGGTACGAACGCAGCGACAGGCCCAGCGTGGTGATCACCGTGAACAGGATGATGCCGAAGCCCAGTTGGGTTTCGCGGAAGGCCAGGGCGATCAGTACAGGGGTGAAGGTCCCGAGGGTTTGCAGGCCGATCAGGTTGCGCAGGATCAGGATGACCAGCACGCCGATCGGGATCATGACCATGATCATGAAGGTTTGCTGGGTCTGCAGCGGCAGGCCGTAGAGTGAGTATTCGAGGAAGTTGGCGTCGGTGTTCTCGTCCGTCAGCTTGGCCAGGCGAATGGCGTTCATTTCGCTGTTGTTCATGCTGAAGGTGACGGTGGCTTTCTTGCCGCCATCGACGGTGATCAGGTTTTCATCGCCGGTCCACCACAACAGGCGGTCGGTGGGCAGGCCTTGTTCGCCGGAGTCCGGGTTGAAATACAGCCAGTCGGTGCCGTTGAAACTGCGCAGCCACAGTTCAGGGGCCTGCGGTTGGTCGGCCACCAGGCGGATGGTGTGGACCTTTTCCACCGGCACGTGGGCGATGGACAGCACCAGTTCAACGATGCGTGCCTTGTTGGCCGACGAAGGATCACCGGCCAGCAACAGCTTGACGTTGTCGTCGTTGAGGTTGTTGACCCGCTTGATGGCTTCGCTGATGAACGTCTCGACGTCGGCCGAGTGCTGGCGGATCGGTGCGAGCAGGGCTTCGGCGGCGAGTTTCTCCGGGCCTTCGACGGCAATGCTGTCGCGGAAGGTCGGGCCCTTGACCTTGGTTTTCTCGGCGCTGTAGCGCTTGGTCAGCACCAGGCGGTAATACAGGGTCTGGTTGCCCTTGGCGCGACGGGCCGACCACGTCACCTTGCGGTTACCGTCAACCCGGTTCACCGCCACGCCGTAATTGTTGGAAATGAAACTCTCGTTGAGGCTCACGTAGTCGCGGCTCAGCGGTGGCACGAACATCTGGATCTTCACCGGATCCTTGGCGTTGGGCACGAACTCGACCTTGGCGTCGATGTTCCACAAGTCGTCGGTGGCGTCTTCGGTGACCGGGATGCCGAGCACGAAAATCTGATAGGCCGTCACCGACAGGCCCAGCACCACCAGGATGGCGATCAGCATTTTCAGATGGAGGGTAAGGGAGCGCATTGGAATTACTCTGCGGTTTGAGCGGCATTGGCGCAGGCGGGTTTGCCGGCAGCGTATTTAAGACTGGGGTCGACCAGCGCGTCGAAGCGCTTGAGCGCCTCGGAACCGATCAGCAACGGGTATTGGAAGGCGCTACGGTCGGTCAGGTTCACTTCGATGCTGCGCAGGGCCGAGCCCATGCAGATGTCCAGTTCGATGACCGGTCGGGCCGTGTATTTCTTGCCTTCTTCCGGGTCGTAGTCACCGGCGCGGCGCTTGATCTTGCTGACCCGGGCCAGCGGACGTTCGATGGGGTGCGAGTGGGCCGCGTCAATGGCCAGGTAAAAGCGCACCCAGGATTCGCCATTGCGCTTGAAGCGCTTGATGTCCCGGGCGCTGAGGGACGCGGTCTTGGCGCCGGTGTCCAGCTTTGCGGCGACCTCCAGGTCGATGCCCTGCAGGGCGGCGTATTCGTTGAGGCCGTACACGGTTTTTTCACCCGCCACGGCAAGCCCCGGCAGGCACATGAAATAAAGAACAGCGGTGAAGGGCTTGAGTGTCATAGATCCTGGTGCGCAGCGTTCCGTTTATCGGTTCAGGCCCTGGCATTACTGCACAAGCTCCCTGGGCAGCCTTCCCTATATAAAAGGAGAGCGGCAAATCGCGCGGCATTCTAGCACGGTGGTTTTCTGACGCCACCGCTGGCCGGAGGCTACGACGCATTCAAACGAGCGGTTATGTCGGGTGGGCTTATTAGACGATTGTCGACAATGTTGATTTTTACTTTGACCTTAACGCTGCTATTGGTTAGTTTTTGCCGTATTGATTTGAAAGGTGTCTACAATATGCTCGATCAGCTCGAAACCCCGGTGATCGCCCAGGACGATTCGGAGACCCTGTCCGAGAACGTCTTCCGACGTATCCAGGCCGCCATCGTCAAAGGCGAGATCGCCCCCGGCAGCAAGATCTCCGAGCCTGAGCTGGCGCGCACCTACGGCATCAGTCGCGGGCCGCTGCGCGAGGCGATTCACCGCCTGGAAGGCCAGCGCCTGCTGGTGCGGGTGCCTCACGTCGGTGCCCGGGTGGTGTCGCTGAGCCATGCCGAGCTGCTGGAACTCTACGAAATCCGTGAATCCCTCGAAGGCATGGCCTGCCGCCTGGCGGCCGAACGCATGACCCTGGAAGAAATCGACGAGCTGCGCCGGGTGCTGGAAACCCACGAGCGCGATGCGGCGTTCCAGGCCGGTGTCGGTTATTACCAGCAGGAAGGCGATTTCGACTTTCATTACCGGATCATCCAGGGCAGCGGCAACCGCACCCTGACGCAGATGCTCTGCGGCGAGCTGTACCAACTGGTGCGCATGTACCGCATCCAGTTTTCCACCACGCCCAACCGTCCGCGCCAGGCCTTTGCCGAGCACCACCGGATTCTAGACGCCATCGCCGACCGTGACGGCGAACTGGCTGAATTATTGATGCGCCGGCACATCGGTGCGTCCAAACGCAACATTGCGCGTCATTTCCAGGACAGCGCCGCCACTGAACGAGGTGAGTCATGAGTTCCAGCAAGAGCACGCCAGGCCAGCGTTTCCGCGATGCGGTCGCCACCGAGCATCCGCTGCAAGTGGTGGGCACGATCAACGCCAACCACGCGCTGCTGGCCAAACGCGCCGGTTTCAAGGCGATCTACCTGTCGGGCGGCGGTGTGGCGGCCGGCTCCCTCGGCGTGCCGGACCTGGGCATCACCGGCCTGGATGACGTGCTGACCGATGTGCGCCGTATCACCGACGTGTGCGACCTGCCGCTGCTGGTGGACGTGGACACCGGTTTCGGTTCCTCGGCGTTCAACGTGGCGCGCACGGTCAAGTCGATGATCAAGTTCGGCGCGGCGGCCATCCATATCGAGGACCAGGTCGGTGCCAAGCGTTGCGGCCATCGCCCGAACAAGGAAATCGTCTCGCAGCAAGAGATGGTCGACCGCATCAAGGCCGCCGTCGATGCCCGCACCGATGACAGCTTCGTGATCATGGCCCGTACCGATGCCCTGGCGGTGGAAGGCTTGGAATCAGCCCTGGACCGCGCCGCGGCCTGCATCGAGGCCGGTGCCGACATGATTTTCCCGGAGGCCATCACCGAGCTTGAGATGTACAAGCTGTTCGCCAGCCGCGTGAAAG
Source organism: Pseudomonas sp. A25(2017) (assembly GCF_002001065.1). NCBI lineage: Bacteria > Pseudomonadati > Pseudomonadota > Gammaproteobacteria > Pseudomonadales > Pseudomonadaceae > Pseudomonas > Pseudomonas sp. A25(2017). The sequence continues at coordinate 18,280 of NZ_MUOA01000128.1, forward strand.
CACCGATCCTGGCCAACATCACCGAATTCGGCGCGACCCCGCTGTACACCACCGAACAGCTGGCCGGTGCCGACGTGTCCCTGGTGCTCTACCCGTTGTCGGCCTTCCGGGCCATGAACAAGGCGGCCGAGAACGTCTACACCGCGATCCGCCGCGACGGCACGCAACAGAATGTCATCGACACCATGCAGACCCGCATGGAGCTTTACGATCGCATCGACTACCACACCTTCGAGCAGAAGCTCGATGCGTTGTTCGCGGCGAAAAAATGAAAAGATCGCAGCCTCGCTTCGCTCGACAGCTCCTCGTAGGAGCTGTGTAGGAGCTGTCGAGTGCAACGAGGCTGCGATCTGTTTCCCCCAATCTCTACAAATCTAAAAACTGGAGACAGCAAATGGCCGAAGCAAAAGTACTCAGTGGCGCCGGGCTCCGCGGCCAGGTGGCCGGGCAAACCGCATTGTCCACCGTAGGCCAGTCGGGCGCGGGCCTGACCTATCGCGGCTACGACGTTCGCGACCTGGCGGCAGATGCGCAATTTGAAGAAGTGGCCTACCTGCTGCTGTACGGCGAGCTGCCGACCCAGGCACAGCTGGACGCCTACACCGGTAAACTGCGCCAGTTGCGCGACTTGCCCCAAGCCTTGAAAGAAGTGCTGGAGCGCATTCCCGCCGACGCCCACCCGATGGACGTCATGCGCACCGGCTGCTCGTTCCTGGGCAACCTGGAACCCGAGGAAGACTTTTCCGAGCAGCACGACAAGACCGACCGCCTGCTGGCCGCGTTCCCGGCCATCATGTGCTACTGGTATCGCTTCAGCCACGAAGGCCAGCGCATCGAATGCGTGACCGACGAAGTCTCCATCGGCGGCCATTTCCTGCACCTGCTGCACGGCAAGAAGCCGAGCGAGCTGCACGTCAAGGTGATGAATGTTTCGCTGATCCTCTACGCCGAGCACGAATTCAACGCCTCGACCTTCACCGCCCGGGTCTGCGCCTCCACGCTGTCGGACCTGTTCTCCTGCATCACCGCCGCCATCGGCTCGTTACGCGGCCCGCTGCACGGCGGCGCCAACGAAGCGGCGATGGCAATGATCGAGCGCTTCAGCTCACCGCAGGAAGCCATCGAAGGCACCCTCGGCATGCTGGCGCGCAAGGACAAGATCATGGGCTTCGGTCACGCGATCTATAAGGACAACGACCCGCGCAACGAGGTGATCAAGGGCTGGTCGAAAAAACTCGCCGATGAAGTGGGCGACACGGTGCTGTTCCCGGTTTCCGAAGCCATCGACAAGACCATGTGGGAACAGAAGAAACTGTTCCCCAACGCCGATTTCTACCATGCCTCGGCCTACCACTTCATGGGCATCCCGACCAAGCTGTTCACGCCGATCTTCGTCTGCTCGCGCCTGACCGGCTGGGCCGCCCACGTGTTCGAACAACGCGCCAACAACCGCATCATCCGACCGAGCGCCGAATACACCGGCGTCGAACAGCGCAAGTTCGTGCCAATCGAACAACGCTGAGCTGGAGGGCACTGGCGCTGCAACTGAAGGAACCGAGAACCCCTTGTGGGAGCGGGCTTGCTCGCGAAGACGGACTGACATTCACCATTGATGTCGACTGACACTCCGCATTCGCGAGCAAGCCCGCTCCCACAGGGGAATGTGTTGACTTCAATGGTTGCGCCACCCTTCTGAAACCACCGTGACCCGAGTCCTGACGATGAACACAGAATTTCGCAAACCGCTGCCCGGCACTTCGCTGGATTATTTCGACGTTCGCGAGGCCGTGGATGCCATTCGCCCCGGCGCCTACGACGGCCTGCCGTACACCTCCCGTGTGTTGGCGGAGAACCTGGTGCGGCGCTGCGACCCGGCCACGCTGGGCGAGTCGCTGCTGCAACTGATCGAGCGCAAGCGCGACCTGGACTTCCCGTGGTTCCCGGCCCGCGTGGTGTGCCATGACATTCTCGGCCAGACCGCGCTGGTGGACCTGGCGGGCCTGCGCGACGCCATCGCCTTGCAGGGCGGTGACCCGGCGCAGGTCAACCCGGTGGTGCCGACCCAACTGATCGTCGACCACTCCCTGGCGGTGGAAAGCGGTGGTTCCGACCCGCAAGCCTTCGCCAAGAACCGCGCCATCGAAGACCGGCGCAACGAAGACCGCTTCCACTTCATCAATTGGACCAAGAAGGCCTTCAAGAACGTCGACGTGATTCCGCCGGGCAACGGGATCATGCACCAGATCAACCTGGAAAAGATGTCCCCGGTGATCCAGCAGCGTGACGGCGTGGCGTTCCCCGACACCTGCGTCGGCACCGACAGCCACACGCCCCACGTCGATGCCCTGGGCGTGATCGCCATCGGCGTCGGTGGCCTGGAAGCCGAAAGCGTCATGCTCGGCCGCGCCTCGTGGATGCGCCTGCCGGAAATCATCGGCGTCGAGCTGACCGGCAAGCTGCAACCGGGTATCACCGCCACCGACATGGTGCTGGCGCTGACCGAATTCCTGCGCAAGCAAAAAGTCGTCGGTGCCTGGCTGGAGTTTTTCGGCGAAGGCGCCAGTGCCCTGACCTTGGGCGACCGCGCGACCATTTCCAACATGGCCCCGGAATACGGCGCCACGGCAGCGATGTTCTACATCGACCAGCAAACCATCGATTACTTGAAACTCACCGGGCGCGAAGACGACCAGGTGCGACTGGTCGAGACCTACGCCAAGCAGGCCGGCCTGTGGGCCGACAAGCTCAAGGGCGCGCAATACGAGCGGGGCCTGACCTTCGACCTGTCGTCGGTGGTGCGCAACATGGCAGGTCCGAGCAACCCGCACGCCCGTGTCGCGGTGTCGGATCTGGCTGCCAAAGGCATTTCCGGGCAGTGGGACGATGTGCCGGGGCAAATGCCTGACGGTGCGGTGATCATCGCCGCCATCACCAGTTGCACCAACACCAGCAACCCGCGCAACGTGATCGCCGCCGGCCTGCTGGCGCGCAACGCCAACCGCCTGGGCCTGGTCCGCAAGCCGTGGGTCAAGTCGTCCCTGGCGCCGGGTTCGAAAACCGTGGCGCTGTACCTGGATGAAGCCGGCCTGACGTCCGAACTCGAGACGCTGGGCTTCGGCGTGGTGGGGTTCGCCTGCACCACCTGCAACGGCATGTCCGGTGCGCTGGACCCGGTGATCCAACAGGAAATCATCGACCGCGACCTGTACGCCACCGCCGTGTTGTCGGGCAACCGCAACTTCGACGGGCGTATCCATCCGTACGCCAAGCAGGCGTTCCTTGCGTCGCCGCCGTTGGTGGTCGCTTATGCCATCGCCGGGACCATCCGCTTCGACATCGAGAAGGATGTACTGGGCGTGGTGGACGGACGGGAAATCCGCCTCAAGGACATCTGGCCGAGCGACGAAGAAATCGACGCGGTGGTCAAGGCCTCGGTGAAACCCGAGCAGTTCCGCCAGGTGTACATCCCGATGTTCGCCATCCAGGAAGACACCGGGCCGAAAGTGACGCCGCTGTACGACTGGCGCCCACAAAGCACCTACATCCGTCGTCCGCCGTATTGGGAAGGCGCGCTGGCCGGCGCGCGGCCGCTCAAGGGCATGCGCCCGCTGGCGGTGCTGCCGGACAACATCACCACCGATCACCTGTCGCCGTCCAACGCCATCATGCTGGACAGCGCCGCGGGTGAATACCTGGCGAAAATGGGCCTGCCGGAAGAGGACTTCAACTCCTACGCGACCCACCGCGGCGACCACCTGACCGCGCAACGCGCCACCTTCGCCAACCCGAAACTGTTCAACGAAATGGTCCAGGAAAACGGCAAGGTCAAGCAGGGCTCCCTGGCCCGGGTCGAGCCGGAAGGCAAGGTCATGCGCATGTGGGAAGCCATCGAAACCTACATGGAGCGCAAGCAGCCGCTGATCATCATTGCCGGCGCCGACTACGGCCAGGGTTCGTCCCGGGACTGGGCGGCCAAGGGCGTGCGCCTGGCCGGTGTCGAGGCGATCGCCGCCGAGGGTTTCGAGCGTATCCACCGCACCAACCTGGTGGGCATGGGCGTGTTGCCGCTGGAGTTCAAGCCCGGCACCGATCGCAAGACCCTGGGCATCGACGGTAGTGAAACCTATGACGTGATCGGCGAGCGCACCCCGCGGGCGACGCTGACCCTGGTCATCACTCGCAAGAACGGCGAGCGCGTCGAAGTGCCAGTGACCTGCCGCCTCGATACCGCTGAAGAAGTGTCGATCTATGAAGCCGGGGGCGTGCTGCAACGCTTTGCCCAGGACTTCCTTGAATCGGCGGTTGCCGTCTAAATCACAGCTGCGGACGCCCGGCGTGTCCGCTTGAGGAGCATCATGGCTCACGCACCGCAAATCAGAATTCCCGCTACCTATATGCGTGGCGGCACCAGCAAAGGCGTGTTCTTCAGCCTGCAAGACCTGCCCGAAGCGGCCCGCGTCCCAGGCGCCGCACGGGATGCCTTGTTGCTGCGGGTGATCGGCAGCCCCGACCCGTACGAGAAGCAGATCGATGGCATGGGCGGCGCGACGTCGAGCACCAGCAAGACTGTGATCCTGTCCAAGAGCACCCGGGCCGACCACGACGTCGATTACCTGTTCGGCCAAGTGTCCATCGACAAGCCGTTCGTGGACTGGAGTGGCAACTGCGGCAACCTGTCGGCGGCGGTCGGTTCATTCGCTATCAGCAGTGGTTTGGTGGCGCCTGGCCGTATCCCGCAAAACGGCGTGGCCGTGGTGCGGATCTGGCAGGCCAACATCGGCAAGACCATCATCGCCCATGTGCCGATCACCGACGGCGCGGTGCAGGAAACCGGGGACTTCGAACTCGACGGCGTGACCTTTCCGGCGGCCGAAGTGCAATTGGAATTCATGGACCCGGCCGCCGAGGAAGAGGGCGGTGGCGGTTCGATGTTTCCCACCGGCAATCTGGTGGACGACTTGGAAGTGCCCGGTGTGGGCACCTTCAAGGCGACGCTGATCAACGCCGGGATCCCGACGATTTTCATCAATGCCCGGGACGTCGGTTACACCGGCACCGAACTGCAGGGCGCCATCAACGGCGATCCCAAGGCGTTGGCCATGTTTGAAACCATTCGCGCCCACGGCGCCTTGCGCATGGGCTTGATCAAGCACCTGGACGAAGCCGCCCAGCGCCAGCACACACCGAAAGTGGCGTTCGTCGCGCCGCCGGCGGACTACGTTTCATCCAGCGGAAAAGCCGTGACGGCTGGCGACGTTGACCTGTTGGTACGGGCGCTGTCCATGGGCAAGCTGCACCACGCCATGATGGGCACCGCAGCGGTGGCCATCGGCACCGCCGCGGCGATTTCCGGCACCGTGGTCAACCTCGCGGCTGGCGGCATCGAGCGCAACGCCGTGCGTTTCGGCCACCCCTCCGGCACCCTGCGCGTCGGCGCCGAGGCCAGCCAGGTCAACGGCGAATGGAGCGTGAAAAAAGCCATCATGAGCCGCAGCGCGCGGGTGTTGATGGAAGGGTTTGTGCGGGTGCCGGGGGATGTTTTCTAACTCGATGCTTCAGGAACAATACAAAACCTGTGGGAGCGAGCCTGCTCGCGATGGCGGTGTATCAGTCGACGCCAATGTTGAATGTGCCGACCTCATCGCGAGCAGGCTCGCTCCCACAGGTTGATCGTATTTCTTCCGTCAGTCCGCCGTCAGTGCGGTGACCACCAGTCCTACATTGCTTTCCAGTTCCACCACCGGATCGGCGCCCTCGGTGCCCAACACCAGCAACCGGCTACCTCCCTCTGTGATGGCTGCCTTCAGCGCATCCGAAGGCTGGCGATGATGCAGCACCAGCGCCACGTCATTGTCTTTCAACGTCGCGCTCAACTGCTTGAGGGTTTCGGTTGTCCATTCGGCGTCGGGCCGGGTATCGGTGCTGATTGCGTCCAGGTTGAGCCCGCTGATCAGGTAGCCGAAATGCTCGCTCAGGCTGACCACGCTCAGGTTATCGGCGTTGGCGAGGCGTTTTTCGCTGTCGGCGCTGAGTTTGAGCAGGCGCTGCTTGAGGGTCGCCAGGTTGGCGTCGATCTTCGGTTTGTCCGCCGGGGCCAGGCGCACCAGGTCGGCGGCGATCACGTCGGCCATGCGCCCCAGGTTATGGCTGGCCATCCACGGCTGGCTCGCCAGGCCGTCGGCCATGCCCGGTTGCACGGCGATACCGGGCAGGGCACCGTCCACCGGGCGCGCGGCATCGACTTCGACGATGCGGATATTGCTGCGTCGCGCCATGGGGTACAGCGGATCGTCCGGCCATAGCGAGCGCAGCCCGATCACCCCGTCAGCATCGCTGGCCAGTTTGCTCAACGCCGGCGCGCCACGGCCGGTGAAGTAGGCGCTCTGCCGGGTGCCGGGCAAGTTGGCGGGCGCGGCCCGCTCCAGGCTGACGTCGGTGCCCTTGAGCAAGGCCTCGCCCAATCCGTAGGTGACCGGCAACGATGCCAGCAGCCGGACCTTTTCGCTGGCAAATGATGAGGTGACGGCCACGCCGCACAACGCCACGGCCAGGGTCAGTTGTCGCAATGAAAAAACCATTTATCCAAGATTCCCTTTGAGGCTGGGGACGACACCGCGGGCGATGGCGCTCAGGGCGAAGGCGATGCCGGCCACCAGGATGATCGCAGCGCCGGACGGGATCGGCAGGTCGAACACAATTGGCGCGAGAATCCCGCACAAGGTGCTGACGGTGGCGATCAGCACTGAACACCAGAAAAAGCCTTTCAATGATTGGCTGAGCAGGCGCGCCGCCGCCGCCGGAATCACCAGCAACGCGCCCACCAGAATGGCGCCGATGACTTTCACCGCCGCCACAGTGATCAGCGTCACCAGGATCACGAACAAGTAGTCCAGGGTCTTGACCGCCACCCCGCGCACTGCCGCCAGTTGTGGATTGAAGCTGGCGAGCATGATGCGGTTGTACAGCGGCAAGGCCAGGGCCATCACCAGCGAGCCGACCACCGCCAGCACCAGCAGGTCATTGCCATTGACCGTCAGTACCGAGCCGAACAGTACATTCTCCAGGATGTGCACGTTGATCTTGCCCGCCAGGATCAACAGCAGGCTGGCGCCCAGGGCCAGGGACACCGACAGGAAGACGCCGATCAACGTGTCGGGCGCCAGGCCGGTGCGGTTGCGCAGGTAATTGAGCAGGATGCCGAACAACAGGCAGTAGCCAAACAGGCTGCCGTATGGCCCGGTGTAGGGTTCGCCGAGCAGGATGCCGATGGCCACGCCAGTCAGCGCCGCGTGGCCCACCGCCTCGGAGAAAAACGCGAAGCGCTTGACCACCACCAGCGTGCCGAGACCGCCCAGCACCGGGCCGATCAACAACCCGGCCAGCAAGGCATTGACCACGAACCCATAGGCCAGCGCTTCGGGCAGATAACCGGCCGAAGCCCAGCCCTGGACCATCAGACGAAAGGCTTCATAACTCATCAGGCAGCGCTCCCGTTGGTGCGCGGATGGGTGGAAAACAGCGTCAGCAGGCGTTCTGGAGTCAGGGTCTGGCGGGGCGGGCCGTCGAACAGCACTCGGCGGTTCAGGCCGGTGACACGGTCGGCCAGGCGCCCGACGGCTTCCAGATCATGTTCGATCCACAGCACGGTGATCCCGGCCTGGCGCCAGTCCTGCAGCAACTGCTCGAACACCTGGATACCGGCCTCGTCCAGGGCCGACATCGGTTCATCCAGCACCAGCAGTTGCGGCGAGGGAATCAACCCCTGGGCCAACAACACTCGCTGCCGCTCGCCACCGGACAGCGCGCCCATGCGCCGTTTGCGCTTGTCCTGCATGCCGACCCGCTCCAGGGCCTGGCCAATGGCGCCGGCGTAATGCTTGCTCAAGCCGAGAAAGGCGGGGCGCCGCTGACACATCGCCGCCATGAAATCGTCCACCGTCATGGGCAGGCCCCGGTCGAACTCCAGCGCCTGGGGCACGTAGCCGATCACACCGGGCTCGCCTGGCCATTGCAGGCTCAAGCGTCCCTGGTGCGGCATCTGCCCCAGCAACGTCTTGATCAGCGAACTCTTGCCACCACCATTGGGGCCCACCAAGGCATGGATGCTGCCGGGTTCCACCTGGAATGCCACGCTGTCGAGAATGGTGGTGCGGCCCAGGTTCAGGCTGACGTCGGCGAACTCAATCAAGGGGCCGACGCGCTGCAGGGTGAGGGTTTCCTGGACGGTCATGCGCCAGACTCCTGGATGGCCCGGACCACGGTGTCGAGGTTACCGGCCATTTCCTTTTCGTATTTCTCGGGGCTGTAGTCGCCGTAGGAAATGTGTGAGAGCGGGTACAGCTTCACGCCCGATTCACGCTGGATGGTGTCGACGTAGGTGGACGGGAAATCCATCTCCGAGAAGATCACCTTCACGTCCAGCTCGCGCAGTTGGTCGATGGTTTTCTTCAACTGGCTGGGGCTCGGTTCGATGCCGTGGGCCGGCTCGACCACGGCGGTCACTTCCAGGCCGAATTCGCGCAACAGGTAGTCGTAGGCGGCATGCACCGTGGCGACCCGCAACTCGGCATTGGGGGCCTGGGTCAGCTTCGCCAGGGCAGCGGCGCGCATCTGCCGCAGGCGCTTGCCGTAGGCGCGGGCGTTCTGGGTGTAGGCCTTGGAATTGTCCGGGTCGAGCTTGCCCAACTCCCGGGCGATGTTATTGACCTGGGCGATGGAGGCGCTGATGGACAGGAACGTGTGCGGGTTCACCACCTTGCCTGCGCCACGGGCCGCCGTGCCGGTGGCAGCCAGCAGGGGCACGTTTTCATTGGCCTCGATCACCTTCACGTTCGGGGTTTCGCTGGCAGCGATCATGCGATCGGCGAAGTCGTCGTGGCCCACGCCGTTGAGTACGATCACGTCGAGGCCGCCGATACGCTTGATGTCTTCGGCCCGTGGTTCATAGGCGTGGGGGTTGAAACCGGCCGGGATCAGCGGCACGACCTCGGCCTTGTCGCCGACGATGTTGGCCACATAGCTGTAATAAGGATGCAGGGTGATGCCGATGCGCAGGCGCTTGGCTGTTTCGGCGCTCACCGGCGAGGTGAACAGGCAGGCCAGCAGGCCGATCAGCAGCAGGCGCAGCAAGGGGCGGCGTTGGGATGCAATAGGCATGGGCAAACGGTCTTCTCTCGAATGAAGGCGTGGGGTCAGTGCCGGTGCTGGCGGGTTACGCCGGCATCGAATTGCGCGACGATCTGTTGCCAGCCGGCGGCGGACAAAGCGTCGTCGTCCAGCGCGGTAGGTGTCGCGAGGCCGTTGCTGCGGTTGAGCCAGATGTCCGGCGCGGCGTCGGACGCTTCGCCGATGCGCATCAGAAACGAACCTGCGACGGAAGAATTGGCACTGGCGCCGAAGTAGGCCTGGTCCTGCAGCTGTTGCCAGGCGTGGCCGCCCCGGCTGACAGCGCTGGCGTCCTGGGCGAACGGCGCGAAGCCTTCTTCGGCCAGGGTTTGCGGGCCGGGCAGGGTGGGTTGGTCTTCGCGCAGCAAGCGGATTTCATCCAGGGTCACCCGCAGGTCGGCGTAGATGCCCTGCTCGGCGGCGCTGAGGTCGCGGCGGGCGTCGAGTTGGTTCGAGGCCAGGTGCGTGGTGTCTTCGGCTTTGCCATGCAAGGCCACCACCGATCCGGCCACCAGCACGATGACCAGGCACAGCAGCAACACATACAGGGTTTCATGGCCCGCGCCAGCGGGGCGGATGACTTGAGTCGTGGCGTTGGTCATGGGGCCTCGATGTCGGCTTGGTCGATTTCCACCACGTGGCCGGGGCCGGCGTCGAAGAGCACGTAGAACTCAGCGTCCGGCTTCTTGAAGGTCAGCTTCGAATCGGCACCGAGCTTGCCCGGGACAAGGATGGTCTCGTCATAGCCGATTACGTCCAGGGTCACGCCGGGCGCGCCGCTGCCGTCGGAAAAACCGCCGGTGCATTGGATCTGCTCGGCGTCGATGGCTTTGCATTCGCACATCGGGTTGTGAGCCAGGGCGCTGGTGCTTGCACCGGCGCAGAACAGCAACGCCAGGCCGTTGAATAAGGCGCGGAGGGTCATGGTTTGGGTCCTTGGTTCTTCAGCCAGGCGACGGTGGCCGGGGAGGCCTGGCTCAGGGGAATGGAGGCCTGGTGCATCGAACCGTCCCAACCCTCGAGGGTTATCCACAGTTCGGCATCGGGCTGGGTCTTTGGCGGGACCGGCAACAAGGCGCCCATGCGATAGGGCGAGCCGAAGAAAATGACTCCGGCGGCCCGTAGGCTGCGGGGTTTGCCGATGCGCAGGTAGGTGGCCTTGACCTGTCCGATACAGCGTTCGCACAGGGCCGCGTTGAAATGTTTCATGGGGCCGGCAGGCCCTTGGACGCGTGGGGCTTCGTTGCGAAATTCCGCCAGGCGCAGGCTCCAGGGGCCGACCTGGACTTCGCCGACTTCCCGCTCGCCAAGCCCGGCATCACCGCGCAACAGTGCGGCTTCGGAGAAATATTTGGGCATGAACCCGAGGGGGATCAGCAGCAACAGCACGTTGAGGTGGAAGCGCCATTTATGCCAGAACAGGCCCAGGCGTGACGGTGATGAGGCCGTATTGGACGGATTCACAGGCTGCCCTCCGACGATTCACGGTGAAGGGACGGCTGCAATGCCGGTGCGATTCGGGCTTCACGGCTGGGTTTCTGGCTACGCTTGAAGGCATTGGCGGTGGCCAGGGCCGTGCGTTTGGTCCAGATCAACAGCCCGCTGAGAACCATCATGCTCAGGACCAAACCGAAGAAAAACCAGATGAGCTTGATCCACAGGCCGCCGAAGTCGCCGGTGTGCAACGGGCGCATGGATTCGGTGACGAATTCCAGGGTCGTGCGGTCGGACAGCAGTCGCGAGGCGGCCACGTCACCGTTGTAGGGGTTGATGGTGGCGGTCTGGAACATCAGCGGATACCAACCGCGGCCGCCGACCTCCAGATGGCTGTAGGCATTGCCGGGCAGGCTGATGAAACTTGCTGCCAATCCCGGGATGCGTTGCTGGGCGATTTCGATGGCTCGGTCCAGGTTCAACTGCGGGGGCGGCAGGCCGTCGACGGACAACGGCACGTTTTCACGGGCCACCACCGGGATGACCGGTTCGCTGGAAATGGAGATCTGGTTGTCGCCCAGCAAGGCCTGGATCAGGAACCAGGTGCCGGTGACGGAGATGACCGCGATGAACCAGATCGACCAGATCCCGCTGAGCCGGTGGAAATCACCCCAGAAAATCCGCGCGCCATGGCGAATTCGCAGGGTCGGACGGAAGAAGCCTTTCCAGAAACGCTTGTAGACCACCAGCCCGGTCACCAGGGATGCGAGCAACGGCAGGCCCAGGAACGACACCAGGTACCAGCCCCAACTGTAGCCATTGGTGAATGGCACCAGCCACCAGCCATGCAGGGCGCGGGTGAAGGCCTGGAAGTTGAATGTCGGCGCCGAGCCTTGGATGACGCCGCTGTACGGGTTGACGTAGACCGTGTCGGGGCGTCCGTCGGGGTAGGTCACGCCGACCTCCAGCGCAAAGTGCGACTCGTCCGGGCGGACGATGCTTTGCACCTGGGTTTGCGGCTGGGCGTGCTTGATCGCGGCGATCACCTGGTCATAGCTGAGCAGTTGGGCATCGTCCGAGGGCTTGCTGGCGCGCATTTCCGGGTTGACCAGCCAGACAATCTCCTGGCTGACCACCGCGAGGGTGCCAGTGACGCAAACGATGAGCACGAAAAACCAGATGGGCAATGCCAGCCAGCTATGGACCAGGAACCAGAGTTTGGAGCGGGACTTCTTCGACATGATTGAACGTCTTGATTCGATGAAAGGTTCGGTATTACGGGCTTCGCAATACCGTGAACCGCAAAAAAGCAGACCATGGCTTTTGCCGACGCGGCCTACTGCATCTAATTAAGACGAACGAGCGATCGCAATCCTGAAGGGGAAGATGAAAGAAAATGTTTCGCGTGGTAGGAGCTGCCGAAGGCTGCGATCTTTTGATCTTTTGATCTTTTGATCTTTTGATCTTTTGATCTTTCGCTTGAGGTTCAAGTGACTGGGGAAGATCGCAGCCTCGTTGCACTCGACAGCTCCTACACAGCTCCTACACAGCTCCGACGGGGCGTAACCCCGCGGGAGCAAGGGCAAATCAGCCTTGCTGTTGGAACATCTCCCTGGCCCGTTGCTCGATCTGTTCCTGGCTCAGATCTTCCTTGTGCGTCGCCAGGAACCACAGATGCCCATAGGGATCTTTCAAGGTACCGGTGCGATCGCCGTAGAACTGGTCCTTGACCTCGGAAATCACTGTGCCACCGGCAGCAATGGCCTGGGCAAATGCGCTGTCCACGTCCTCGACATATAAATGCAGGCCGACCGAAGGCGATTGGTCCGGGTTGCTCAGTGGGCCTTGGTCGCAAGGTGTGCCGAGCATGATCGGAAAACCGTTGATCCGCAGTTCGGCATGCCCGATGCCGCCGTCGGGCATGGCCAGGCGCATGACCTCGGTGGCATTGAAGGCTTTTTTGTAGAAGTCGATGGCTTCGGCAGCTTTCTGAATGCCCAGGTAGGGCGTGATGTTATGGAAACCTTCGGGAATGGCTTTGACGCCCATGACGGTTCTCCTTGTTGTTATGGGAGGCGAAGAGAGTCTTCGTCGGTTTTGCGCCCATCCACTATAGGTCAGCTGCCGTGGGCGGGCTCATGTCCCGACGAACGCTTCACGGCGGCTCCAACAGGTGAGCCCCTGGCCCGTGTTTGCCCAGCACATCGCCCTGATTGCGCAGCGGGCAAGCTTCCATCGACAGGCATCCGCAGCCGATGCAGCCGTTGAGTCGATCGCGCAGCGTCACCAATTGGTTGATGCGCTCGTCCAGGTCCCGGCTCCACTGCGCCGACAAGGTCTGCCAGTCGGCGGCCGTTGGGGCACGGTTGTCCGGCAGGTTTTTCAACGCCTCGCCGATTTCCGCCAAGGGAATGCCCAGGCGCTGGGCAACCTTGATCAGCGCCACGCGGCGCAAGACTGCCCGTGAATAGCGACGTTGGTTGCCCTGGTTGCGCGTGCTTTTGATCAGCCCCTTGGATTCATAGAAGTGCAGGGCCGTGACTGCCACGCCGCTGCGGGCGGCCACTTGGCCGACGGTGAGTTCCTTGTGGACATCGATCTGTGCCATCGCTTCAATTCACTGCTTGACCTCAAGTTAACTTTAGGTTTTACCCTGCACGCGTTCGGATCGCAAGATCCGCCTTACGTGCAGAGGGGACCTTTCATGCAATCACCAAGGAACAATCGCAGTTTCACCCAGTTGATGGAATTCGATATCGAGCCGCAATGGCAGCAGGCGCTGGTAACCGCCTTGTCGGAACAAACCGAGCGCCTGGCTCGGGACCACCAGGGGTTCCTGAGTGCCAGTATCCAGGCCAGCGAGGATGGTCGGCGGGTGCTCAACTATTTGCAGTGGCAAACCCGCGAGGCAGGCGAGGCGGCGCTTCAAAGCTTCGAAAGTGGCGAGCAGGATTTCTGGCGGCTGATTCAGGCTCATCGAGCCAAAGCCGTGACGTTCGGCTCCTTCCAAGTGCTGCGCAACATCGAGCGCAGCCTGGACAACGCGCTGCATTGCCAGTTGGTCGGCTGAATGCAGCGGCTGATCTGCAAAGGCAATAGCCACTATCGAGAGGGTTGATTTCTGCCGCGCAGGGCTGGCGGGTAGCCTTTGTTTATCGCCCCACTCCAGAACACCGGACACTTGCCATGAACCGTACCTTTGCTGTTTTGCTGCTGTTGACCGCCACCCTCCTGGGCGGTTGCGCCAGTTCTTCCCCGGAGCTGCGCCCCTACACCGCCGACGAGACCCGCGAACTGGCCCTTGAAGCCTTGAATCGCCGTGGCCTTTCGTTCGATGAGTACCACGCGAAAAAAGCCGAGCTGCTCGGTTCGTCGCAGAAAAACGTGGGTTTCGACGATCAGGGCCAAATGAGTGCCGAGCGGGTCGTGCAACAGCCAGGCCGGTCAAGCTGAGGGACTGTACCGCTTAAAGTTTTGCCCAACTGTCCGTGGGTTTGCGCCAAGGCGTGGGGTAGGGTCATGGCTTGACTGACCTGCCCTGATGGACTGACCTGACATGACCCTTTCGCTTGACCTGCTGCTGGGCTTCGCCCTGTTTGCCCTGGTGACCTCGATCACGCCTGGCCCTAACAACACCATGTTGTTGGCCTCGGGTGTCAATTTCGGTTTCAACCGCACCATTCCTCACATGCTGGGTGTTACCTGCGGCTTCTTTTCCCTGGTGCTGGCGGTGGGCCTTGGTCTCGGCGCGGTGTTCCAGACTTATCCACTGCTCTATACCGCACTGCGCTACATCGGCGCGGCGTACCTGTTGTACCTGGCGTGGAAAATAGCCCACTCCGGCCCGGTTTCGGAAAGCCAGCCGGGGGACAATACGCCGATCAGCTACTGGGGCGCCGCGGCGTTCCAATGGGTCAATCCCAAGGCCTGGATCATGGCCATCGGTGCCATCAGTACGTACACGCCACTCCAGGGTTATTTCTTCAACGTGTTGGTAATTGCGGGGGTGTTTGCCCTGATCAACCTGCCAAGCGTGAGCCTGTGGGTGGTGTGCGGCAGCCTGTTGCGCAACCTGTTGCGTGATCGTCGCTGGCTGCGCCTGTTCAACTGGGGCATGGCGCTGTTGTTGGTCGCTTCGCTGTATCCGTTGTTGCTCGAAAGCATCAGTTGAGGGCTGAGCTTCGCCGCGATGCCTGCTAAGCTCGCTGTTCAGGAGCGTTCCTACGCACTTTTAAACGAAGTCCGACTTCTTTAAGGTCTTTGATCAGGTATTGCTAGTCTCGAACCCAACGAGGGCGCCTGATCCCGGAGCAGGCTCTGCGAGTTTCCTATGAATAAACGTCCTTTGTATTTCGACTACGCCGCCACCACGCCGGTGGATGAGCGGGTCATCCGGGTCATGGTCGAGTGTCTGGGCTTTGACGGCAACTTTGGCAACCCGGCTTCCAGTTCTCATGCCTTCGGCCAGGAGGCCCGGCGCTCGGTGGAACGTGCCCGCCAGCAGGTGGCGCAACTGGTCGGGGCTCAGCCCGAACAGATCGTCTGGACGTCCGGCGCTACCGAATCCAATAACCTGGCCCTCAAAGGGGTGGCCCAGGCGCGCGGTGGTTCCGCCGGCCATGTCATCACCAGTCTGATCGAACACAAGGCGATTCTCGACACGGCGCGCCAGCTTGAAGAGAGCGGCGTTGCGGTGACCTGGCTGGCGCCGGACGCCGAGGGCCTGATCAGTCCGCAAGCGGTTCGCGAGGCGTTGCGTGAAGACACGTTCCTGGTGTCGCTGATGCTGGTGAACAACGAGCTGGGCACCGTCAACGACGTCATCGCCATCGGCGAGATTGTTCGCGAGCACGGCGCGCTGTTTCATGTGGACGCAGCCCAGGGCGCCGGCAAGGTGCAGATCGACCTGTCTCGTTGGCCGGTGGACCTGATGTCTTTTTCCGCGCATAAGATCTACGGCCCCAAGGGCATCGGTGCGCTCTACGTCGGCGACCGTGCCCGGCCACGGTTGTCGGCGCAGATTCACGGCGGTGGGCATGAAGGCGGTTTGCGCTCCGGGACCCTGGCGACCCACCAGATCGCAGCCATGGGCGCCGCATTCGAACTCGCGGCCGAGGCATTCGACGAAGAACTCGCTAAAATCGCCCGGTTGCGCAATCGTTTGCTGGAGCCGCTGCTGGCCTTGCCCGGTGTGCGTATAAACGGCAGTGCGAGCCGTCGGATTCCCCACACGCTGAGCCTGACCTTCAACGAAGGTGAGTTCAACCCGGCGACGTTGGGCGTATCGATTGCATTTTCTGCCACGTCGGCCTGCAATTCGGCGCACAACACCCCGTCCCACGTGCTGCTGGCCCTGGGGCACGATGCGCGTGCGGCCGGGCGGACCATTCGCTTGAGCCTGGGCCGTTTTACCACCGAGCAGGATATCGACGAGGCGGTGCGGCTGATCCAGGCGGCATGCGCGACTGCGCCGGCGTTCTGGGCCACGACCCCATAAGCCGTCTTCGGCATCGAACAACAATATCAATGAGTAGGAGAAACAATGAGCACCGAGCCTTTGCCCCATGGACTGGTTCCCCAGCGCCTGGCCCAAATCCGCCAACTGATGAGCCGAGAGGGCATTCATGCGCTGCTGGTGCCATCGGCCGACCCGCATCTGTCCGAATACATGCCGGGCTATTGGCAGGGACGGCAATGGCTGTCGGGGTTCCACGGCTCGGTGGGTACCTTGATCGTGACCGACAGTTTCGCCGGCGTCTGGGCCGATAGCCGTTATTGGGAGCAGGCCACCAAGGAGCTGGAGGGCAGTGGTATCGAGCTGGTCAAGCTCATTCCCGGCCAGCCCGGCCCCTTGGACTGGCTGGCGGAACAAACGCCTGAGGGTGGAGTGGTCGCCGTTGACGGTGCGGTCATGGCCGTGGCGTCGGCTCGCACCCTGGGCGGCAAGCTTGCGGAACGCGGCGCGCGGTTGCGTACCGACATCGATCTGCTCAAGGCAGTCTGGAGCGATCGCCCAAGCTTGCCGGATCAGCCGGTCTATGCCCATTTGCCTCCCCAGGCGACCGTCAGCCGGGTCGAGAAACTCGCCAAGCTGCGCGAAGCCCTCAAGGAGCGCGGTGCCGACTGGCATTTCATCGCCACGCTGGATGACATCGCCTGGTTGTTCAACCTGCGCGGCGCGGATGTGTCGTTCAACCCCGTGTTCGTCTCCTTCGCCTTGATCAGCCAGCAACAGGCAACACTGTTCGTGGCCCTGGACAAGGTTGACGCAGCGCTGCGTGCCGTTCTTGAACAGGACGGCGTGACCCTGCGAGATTACAGCGAAGCCGCCACCGCGTTGCGTGAAGTGCCAGACGGTGCGAGCCTGCAGATCGATCCGGCGCGGGTGACGGTCGGCTTGCTGGATAACCTGGGCAGCGGCGTGAAGCTGGTGGAAGGTCTCAATCCAACGACGCTGGCCAAGTCTCGCAAAAGCCTGGCCGATGCCGAACACATCCGTCGGGCCATGGAGCAGGATGGCGCGGCGCTCTGTGAGTTCTTCGCCTGGCTGGAAGGGGCCTGGGGGCGCGAGCGCATCACCGAATTGACCATCGACGAGCACCTGACCGCCGCCCGCACGCGCCGGCCGGACTTCGTCTCCCTGAGTTTCAACACCATCGCCGCCTTTAACGCCAACGGCGCGATGCCTCATTACCACGCCACGGAAGAAGCCCATGCGGTCATCGAAGGTGATGGCTTGTTGCTGATCGATTCCGGCGGCCAGTACTTGGGGGGCACCACCGACATCACTCGCATGGTACCGGTTGGCACACCCACTGCTGAGCAGAAACGTGATTGCACGCGCGTGCTCAAGGGCGTGATTGCCCTGTCCCGGGCCAAATTCCCGCGGGGCATTCTTTCGCCGTTGCTGGATGCTATCGCCCGTGCACCGATCTGGGCGGAGCAGGTGGATTACGGCCACGGCACCGGCCATGGCGTCGGCTATTTCCTCAATGTCCACGAAGGCCCGCAGGTGATTGCCTATCAAGCCGCTGCCGCGCCGCAGACGGCGATGCAGGCAGGCATGATCACCTCCATCGAACCGGGCACTTATCGTCCCGGTCGCTGGGGGGTGCGCATCGAGAACCTGGTGTTGAATCGTGAAGCCGGAAGCAGCGAGTTCGGCGAGTTCCTTGAGTTTGAAACCCTGACCCTGTGCCCGATCGACACCCGCTGCCTGGAACCTTCGCTGCTGACCCAGGACGAAAAAGATTGCTTCAACGCCTACCACGCCGAGGTTCAGCGTCGCTTGAGCCCGTTGCTGGACGGTGACGCACTGCAATGGCTCAACACGCGAACGATGGCAATTTGAAGTAGAGGATCAGGCGAGGGCTTCACGGACGAAGTCCAACCGATCCTGGCCGAAGAACAACTCGTTGCCGACAAACATGCTCGGGGCGCCGAACACGCCCCGTGCGATGGCTTCTTCAGTGGTGGTCTTGAGTGCTTGCTTGACCTGCTCGTCGTTCGTCAAGGCCAGCACATAGTCGGCATCGAAGCCGCCCTCGTTCAGGACCGCTGCGACAGTCGTCGGGTCATTGAGATTGCGGCCGTCCACCCAAAAGGCACGGAACAGGCAATCGACGAAGGCCTCGAAGCGTTCAGGTTGGCGCAACTGCATGCCAGTCACCGCGCGCATCAGTTGCAGTGTATTGATGGGGAAGTGTGGATTGAACTGGAACGCAACGCCGTAGCGCTTGGCGAAGCGATTCAGATCCTTGAACAGGTAAGGGTTCTTGGCCGGCACTGTCGCCGGTGATGCATTGCCGGTTGCCTTGAAGACGCCGCCCAATAACATCGGACGATAGATCAGCTGGCTGTTGGTCTGCGCGCACAGCGTCGGCAATTGGGTATAGGCCAGGTACGTGGTCGGGCTGCCGAAATCGAAGTAAAACTCCACCGATTTGCTCATGGGATCTGCTCTCTTGTTGTTGTGAGGGGAGGGTTTACCAGCGCTCGCTCCAGGGCCGCAGGTCCAGTTCGAAGGTCCAGGCGTCGCGGGGTTGGCTGTGCAGGTACCAGTAATTGTCGGCGATGTGTTCAGGGTTCAGGATGCCGTCCTGATCCTTGGTGGCATATTTTTCCGGGAAATTATCGCGGATGAAGTCGGTGTCGATGGCGCCGTCCACCACCACATGGGCCACATGAATATTCAGCGGCCCCAGTTCACGGGCCATGCTCTGGGCCAATGCCCGGATGCCATGCTTGGCGCCTGCGAATGCGGCGAACCCCGAAGCGCCGCGCAATCCCGCCGTTGCCCCAGTAAACAGGATCGTCCCGCGCTGGCGCTTGACCATGCGCTTGGCCACTTCCCGCGCATTGAGAAAACCTGAGAAACAGGCCATCTCCCAAATCTTGAAATACTTGCGCGCGGTTTCTTCAAGGATGCTGCAGGGGACGTTGGCGCCGATGTTGAACACAAAGGCTTCAATCGGGCCGATCTGGTTCTCGATTTGCTCGATGAGTGCGATCACGTCGTCTTCTTTGCGCGCGTCACAGGCAAACCCGTGGGCTTCGCCGCCTTGGGCGCGGATTCCAGCCACTAGAGGCTCGAGTTTGTCGGCGCTGCGGCGGGTAACGCAGGCAACAAAACCTTCCTGCGCAAAGCGTTTGGCAATCGCTCCGCCGGTGGCATCGCCCGCGCCGACAACCAGTACGACCTTCTTGTTATTCATGGTTAGCCTCATTGGTAAACGATCGTTAGCTAAACGGACGTTATGCTAAGATCCGGCAAGCGTCAAGGTGAGCAATCAGGGGCAGGACCATGCGATATTCAGCCAATCACAAAATGGAAACCCGCGAGAAACTGCTCGCCAGCAGTGCCGTCTCTGCCAAGAAGTCGGGGTTCTCCACGGTCGGTGTCGATGGCTTGATGAAAGCGATCGGGTTGAGCGGCGGTGCGTTTTATAGCCACTTCTCATCGAAGGATGAGCTTTTCAAGGCCATTGTCGAGCGGGAATTGGCCCAAAGCCTGGATCGTCTGAGTGGCGACGGTGCCATGGACTCAATGAAGCTGGAGCGCTGCCTCAAGCAGTACCTGAGCATGAGCCACGTTGAGCAGCCCGAAGCCGGGTGTGCGTTGCCGGTGCTGGGTGCCGAGATCGCGCGATCGGATGTCCAGGTGAGGGAGGCGGCGCAAACGTGGATCTGTCGTTTGCACGAAAGCTGGGCGCGGATATTGGGAAGCGACAGTCTGGCCTGGGCCATCCTGTCTCAATGCGTGGGGGCGTTGGTTGTTGCGCGGATGCTGGTCACGCCGCAGGTCCAGCGTGACGTCCTCAAGTCCAGTCATGAGGAGATTAGGCGCCGAATGGCCGAGCAAGGGCTCGACTGACGTGGCCTATTTGCAGATGACGATCATGCTGCGGCTGGTATAACCGGCGGGATTGAGCCCGAAGGGATAATCCCCGGGTTCTTCGACGGCGTCGCCGGACTTTGCAATGACCTTGTAACCCTTGGGCGCGCATGAGTTGGCGGCACTGGCGGCGCACTGGTCCCAGGATGAGGACAGGCCGGAGCAATTGATGTGCAGGCCTTTTTTACCGCGCTTGACTTCAGTTTTCGATGTTGCCGCACAGCCCGCTACTGCAAGTACGGCGATCAGTATCAAAATTCGTTTCATTCCCGTCCTTATGATCGTCGTGGATCTTGTGTCCACGTACGATTGTGTTCGCTCTGGCGTGAAGCGTTCATGACGTCCTGTATGAAAAAATCCATGTCTGACATTGGGTTACTGGCCTAAACATGGCCTAAATGCGCGGCAAATACCAGACCTTCGTTAAATCCTGCTTCAATCTGCCGCGACGGCAGGCTTCGCGGTGTTGGCCATGGTCAGCGTTGCGCCAACCGACGCCAGGATGATGCAGGTAATGGCTAACCATTGGGCCAGGGACAAGTACTCCTGCAGAAAGACCAGCCCCGACAGGGCCGCGACTGCCGGTTCGATGCTCATCAGAGTGCCGAAAGTGCGGGCTGGCATTCGGGTCAGGGAGATCATTTCCAGGGTATAGGGCAGAGCCGTAGACAGAATGGCGACGCCGATGGCGATTGGAATCAGGCTCGGTGTGAGCAGTGCGGCGCCTGCGTGCACAATCCCAATCGGTGCGACGAACAGGGCGGCGATCATCACCCCCAGTGCGGCGGTTTGCACACCATTGTCCGCGCCAGCCTTCTGGCCAAACAGGATGTACAACGCCCAGCAAACACCTGCGCCCAGCGCATAGCCGGCTCCAAGCAGGTCAATACCGGCATTGGTCGCTCCGGTCGGTATAAGCAGAAGCAGGCCAGCGACTGCCAGGGCGATCCAGAGAAAGTCGATTGCCCGGCGTGAGGCGTAAATGGCAACTGCCAGAGGCCCGGTGAACTCCAGTGCCACGGCAATACCCAGTGGAACGGTACGAACCGACATATAGAAGAGAAAGTTCATGCCGCCCAACGCCATCCCGTAAACGATCACCGTGCGCAGGGATTGGGCGGTGAGCTTGGCGCGCCAGGGGCGTAGCAACAACAGCATGATGAGGCTGGCAAAAATGAGTCGCAGCGTCGTAGTGCCCTGTGCGCCCACTACCGGGAACATGCTTTTGGCGAGGGAGGCTCCCGATTGGATGGAGGCCATGGCTATTAATAGCAGGGCAACCGGATACAGGGTGGAGGCCAGGCTGCGATGTGGAGGGGGTGTCATTACGAAGTGTCGTCCAGAATAAAGGCGGGGGAGGCTGCGTTGAGCAGTATATTGCGCATGTGCGACGATTCCGTCTATATACCGGGCAGATTTAAGTGTGGTGTCGGGCTCAAGATAGAAAAATCAAATTAAGGGTTGACGGCAGATTCTGGAAGTCTATAATTCGCCCCACTTCCGGCGCAGTCGAAACGGAAAACTCCTTGAGATTCAATGAGTTAAGTAAGTTTCGAAGGTGTTGGGCTTCAGGTCATCGAGGCCCGG
>NZ_MUOA01000050.1:0-38416 GCF_002001065.1 Pseudomonas sp. A25(2017)
CCCCCCGCTTGCATCTGGTCATTGCCCGCCCCACCGACGAAGGTGTCGTTACCCGCGCCGCCCACCAGCACATCGTTGCCGTCATGGCCGAACAGCCAGTCACCCTTCGCCCCTGCCACCAGGGTGTCGTTGGCCGCGCTGCCCTTGATCGAGGAGGCATACGTCGTCAGGTTGGCGCCGGCCACCAGGCCATTGGCGGTGACGCTGTGGCTCACCTCATCCTTGAGCAGCCCCCAGAACAACCCAGGCTCCTTACTGACTAACATGCCGATGTCGCGGGTGATGCTGACCGCGCCATGGACGTCGCGCATGTACAGCGTTCCGGCCCCGTCGTGGGCGAAACTGAAATCCTTCACCGACTGCTGCAGTTGCAGGCTGTTGTTGCCCTGCCCGCCCAATATCACGTTGTAGCCACCGCCATCGCGAAAGGTGTCGTTGCCCGCGCGACCCTCCAGGTAGTCGTTGCCCTGGCCGCCCTGGATCAGGTCATTGCTGTCGCTGCCGATGATGAACGTGCTGCCGGTGTGGGTTTCGGCATTGCGATTGAGGTCCTGCACCCAAGTATTGGCGCGCGCAGGGTCAGACAGGTTGGCGACGATGATGGTGGAGTCTTTTTCGGTGAGGTCGTAGAACGCCGACCCCATGATCCGGCCCATGCCATCGCCATAGCCGGTAGGCAGGTGGGAAATCCAGGTGGGGATGTTGAGGATGGAAAACGGCAACACGTTCCAGGCCGTCGAAGCGTAGTGGTCGTTGAAGCTGACGATGTTGTTGGTGGCCGATTCCTGTTGCCCATCGTGCACGCCCAGCGACGCGAGGTTGAACGTCGAGCCGTCCAGGGCGCGGAACACCGGATCGTTCTCGTAACCGATGTTCAAGACCTTGTCGGTACTGCTCTGGGTTGGCGAGGCGTAGGCGATGTAGTTGGCATCGGCGTAGAACCCCGACCATTGGCTGGCGCTCAAGTCCGCCAGGCTGTTGACCGCCAACCCGCCCAGGCTGTGGCCGCTGACCAGCACGTCGCTGCCCGTCAGGCCATGGGCCTGGGCAAACTTCGCGACGTCCCCCAGCAGGTTGCCAAAGGCTTCGCCGGCGTAGTTTTTCGCGTAGTCCTTGGGCCCCAGCGCGGCCATCAGGTCGTTGATCACGTCACCGATGGAATCGCCAATCAGGTTTTCCCGAGGCCCGCTGGTGCCGCGAAACGACACACCGATTTCCTGCAAGTGCCCCACGGCGTCGTACTTGCCGAGGATCTCGACCTGCGCGGTGGTGTAGCCGGCCTTCTCACCGAAAAACGTCCCGCGACCATCCACCTTGCCGGCGTAACCCAGTTGCTCGGCGCTGATGGGCGTCCAGCCAGCCTTCTGCACCGCCTCCAGGGCCAGTTTTTCCGAGTCGGAGTTCCACGGCACGCCGGGAATCACCCCTTGGGAATCGGTGCTCCCCAGCACCGCGGTGACCAGGGTCGCCGGCAGCCCTGCACCGAAGCCGTTGTGCTGGTACCCGGCGGCAAAACCGTTGTCGAGGTTGTGGTAGGAATACAGCATGATCGCCATTGCGTCGCTGACCAGAGCCTTGGATTCGGCGGTGCCGAGGTTCTTGTAGTCGTAGATACCCATGGTTGTTGCCCTCTTTTGTTGTTGGAATCCCCTCGCCACAACGGCATCCGCGCGGTCATTGAATACCTGCCCGGGACACAAACGCCTCATCCACCTTCGCCAGGTCCTGCGGGCCGAGGGTGCCGGCGTAGTAATGCAGCTTGGTCCAGGCCATGAGGTAGTCGTAACGGGCCTGGGCCAGGTCGCGGCGGGTGGTGTAGAGCTGTTGCTCGGCATTGAGCGCATCGAGGTTGACCCGCTCGCCGCCAAGGATGCTTTGCCGGGTCGAGACCACCAGCGCTTCGGCGGAGCTCAGGGCCTTCTGATAAGCCCGCAGTTTGTTCACCCCCGACACGCAAGCGCTGAACTGGCGGCGCAGTTCGATCAGCGTCTCGCGGGTCTTGGCATCCAGCTCGTATTCGGCCTGTTCCATATGGCGGTTGGCCTGGCGGGTCGACGCCGAGACCCCACCACCGGCGTACAGCGGCACACTGACTTCCAGGCCGATGGTGTTGGTGTCGTAGCGCTGGTTATAGGTGTTGCCACTTTCCGATTCGTTCTGGCGCATCGTTGCGTAGGCACTGACCTTGGGCAGGTGCCCGGCGCGGTTGCGCTCCACCTCGAAACGCGCCACGTCCACGGCTTGGCGCTGGGACGCCAGGTTGGGGTTATTGCTCACCGCCAGCTCGTGCCAGGTGTCGAAACTGGCCGGCTGCAAGGCAAAGGTCTGGAAGGTGTCGTGCAGCGGCGCCAGGTCGCCGATATCCAGGGCCGGAACGCCAATCAGCGAGCCCAGCTCACGCAAGGCGGCGTCCTGCTCATCGCGGGCCTCGATCTCTTCGGCGATTGCCAGTTCATAGCGCGCCTGCGCCTCGAGGATATCGGTGCGCGTCCCTTCGCCCTGGCGAAACAGATGCTCGTTCTGCTGGAACTGCTGCTCGAACGCCTTTTTCTTGGCCTGGGCAATGTCGATCTGGTCCTGGGCGAACAACGCCTGGGTGTAATGACTCAGCACCCGCACCAACAACTCCTGGCTCTTGCCACGAAAACTTTCGTCAGCGAACAACGCCTGGGCGACGCCCTTTCGATAAGCGGCGTAAGCCTCGTAGTCCAGCAGCGGTTGTTGCAGCGTCAGGCTGGAGCCGTAGCTGCTGTAGTTGCGATCGTCATGCTGGCTGGCGCCACGGTCATTGAGGTACGTGACCTTGGATTGGTTGCG
Organism: Pseudomonas sp. A25(2017); assembly: GCF_002001065.1. Classification (NCBI taxonomy): domain Bacteria; kingdom Pseudomonadati; phylum Pseudomonadota; class Gammaproteobacteria; order Pseudomonadales; family Pseudomonadaceae; genus Pseudomonas; species Pseudomonas sp. A25(2017). The sequence goes on from NZ_MUOA01000050.1 coordinate 2,818, forward strand.
GCCCTTGTTGTAGCTGTAGCCCAGGTGCGGCAACAGCCCGGCGCGGCCAATGGCGCGGTTCTCCAGGCCCGCATCGCGCTCCTTGATCGCGCCCAGGTAGACCGGGTCATTGCGCAGGGCCTGCTCGTAGAACTCGAAGGGCCCCATGGCCCAGGCGTTGTTGCACACGGAAACGGCCAGCACGGCCACCCAATAGAAACGCTTCATCGCGTCGGACATCCTTATTCTTCGGTCAACGCAGAGCCGGCTCGGTCGAGCAGCGGTTTGAACAGGTAGTTGAGCAATGAGCGCTCGCCTGTGCGCACAAACATCTCGGCCGGCATGCCGGGCTTGATCACCAGGCCGTTGAGCTTGTCCATCGCCACGTCGCTGACGCTGCTGCGCAGGACGTAATACGGCGCGCCGGTCTTCTCATCGAGCATCTGGTCGGCAGAAATCAAGCTGACTTCCCCCGGCACCCTCGGCGTGCGGTTCTGGTTGAAGGCGGTAAACAGGATGTCCACCGGCAAATGCGGGCCGACCTTGTCGATCAGGTGCACCGGCAAATGCCCTTCCACTTCCAACCGCGTGCCCTGGGGGACGATTTCCAGCAAGGTGTCGCCCTGGCGCACCACCGCGCCCTCGGTGTGCACCCCCAGGTTGACGGCGATGCCGTCGGCGGTGGCGAGGATTTCGCTGTGTTGCAGCTCGAAGCCGGCGGATTTCAGTTGCTGTTGCAGGGTTTCACTCTTGAGCTGGGCGTCGGCCAACTGGCTACGCACCTCTTTCTGGTATTCCTCGTTGTGCTGCTGCAGCTTCAGCCGCGACTCGACGATCCCCTGCTCCACCCGCCCGCTTTCGCCGCTGTTCTGCGCCAGTTCCTGCTGTACTTGCGACAGTTGGCGTTGATAGTCCAACAGGCGGTTGCGCGGGATGTAGCCGTTGTCTGCCAAGGGTTGCAGGTTGCCCAGTTGCAGGCGCAGGGATTCGGCCTGGGCGGTCAGGTCGCTGCGGGCCCGGCGCATGCCCGCCAATTGCGCCGCGGCGCCCTCGATGCTGGCGCGCAACGCCGCCTGCTCCCGGGCGAAGGCTTCGCGGCGACTGCTGAACAGTTGCCGCTGGCCTTCAAGCACCAGGGCCAGGCGTGGATCGGGATCGCGACTCAGCTCAGCCGGAAAACTCACCTGCAACAGGTTGTCCCGCTCGCTTTGCCAGCGCGCCAGGCTCGCCCAGGTCATTCGGTACTGCGCCTGCAGCGATTGCACATCGGCGGCGGCCTGGGTCTGGTCCAGGCGAAACAGCGGCTGGCCCTGCTTCACCGCTTCGCCTTCGCGCACCAGGATCCGGCTGACCACGCCGGCGCTCATCGATTGCACCGCCTTGCGCTTGCCTGAAACCACCACGGTGCCTTGCACCGGGATGCCTTGGTCCAGCGGCGCGAGGCTGGCCCAGGTGAAAAAACTGCCCGCGCCAATGAGCGCCAATGCCCAGCCCATGCGGGTGAAGAAACGGGCATCGCGCTCCGGCTGCTCAACGTCCTGGGAATGTTCGAGATTCATGTCGCGCTCCTTGCTCATGCACCGGCGGGTTTGCTGGCGACCTGGTACTGGCGACTCATGCTCAGTCCGTTGGGGGCCGCCTGGGGACTGTTCGGCGGTGAGCTGCGCGGCGCGTTGTCCTGTGAGCCCGACTGGCCGGACAGCGCCCGCAGCACTTGCTGGCTTGGGCCGAAGGCTTGTAGCCGGCCTTCGTCGAGCACCAGTAACTTGTCGGCCTGGGCCAGTGCCGAGGAGCGATGGGTGACCAGCACGACACTGCTGCCCTGGGCCTTCATCTGCGCGATGGCACTGGCGAGCGCCGCTTCGCCAACCGTGTCGAGGTTGGAGTTGGGTTCGTCGAGCACCACCAGGCTCGGCCGGTCGTACATCGCCCGGGCCAGCGCAACCCGTTGTTTCTGCCCGCCGGACAAACCACCGCCGTCCTCCCCCAGCACCGTGTCATAGCCTTGGGGCAGGCGCAGGATCAGCTCATGGACCCCGGCCTGCTGCGCGGCGGCGACGACTTTTTGCGGATCGGCTTGGCGAAACCGGGCGATGTTCTCGGCAATGCTGCCGCTGAACAGCTCGATGTCCTGGGGCAGATAGCCGATGTGCGGGCCAAGTTGCTCGCGATTCCAGCGATGAATGTCGGCCCCGTCGAGGCGCACCGTACCCGCGAGGGTCGGCCACACCCCCACCAGGACTCGGGCCAGGGTCGACTTGCCGGAACCGGAAGCCCCCAACACACCGAGCACTTCCCCGGCAGCCAAGCTGAAGCTGACCTGCTGCAGCGTCGCGTTGCGTTGCCCTGGTGGCCCCGCGCTCACTTGTTCGAAACTCACCTGGCCCTTGGGCGCTGGCAGCGTCATGCCCTCATCCTGGGGCGCAAACGCCTGCAACAGCGCGTCGAGACGCCGGTAAGCCAGCTTGGCGCCGCTCCATTGCTTCCACACGGCGATCAACTGGTCGATGGGGCTCAATACCCGTCCCATCAGGATCGAGCCGGCAATCATCATCCCGGCGGTCATGTCGCCCTTGATCACCAGCAGTGCGCCCAAGCCCAGCACCAGCGATTGCAGGCACAGGCGCAGGGTCTTGCTCAGGGAGCTGATGACCGCGCCGGTGTCGCTGGCCTGGTTCTGCAAGCCGAGAAACCGTGAGTGCACGGCAAACCAGCGGCTGCGCAGCGCGCCGAGCATGCCCATGGCCTGGATCGTCTCGGCGTTGTGCAAATGGCTGGTAGCCAGTTGGCTGGACTGTTGCGAGTAGACGCTGGCCTGCCCCAAGGCTTTTTTGGTCATGGCCTCGTTCAGGCAGGCCAGGCCGATCAGCAGCAGCGTGCCGACGGAGGCAAACACGCCGAGCCACACGTTGAACAGGTAGATCACCAGCAGATAGATGGGAAACCACGGCGCGTCGAAGAAAGCGAACAGCGCCGGCCCGGTGAGGAATTGGCGAATATGCGTGAGGTCGCCCAGGGATTGCCCGGCGTTGCCTTCTCCCTGGCGCAGATTGCGCTCGAACGCGGCCTGGTACACCTGGAGATTGAAGCGTCTTTCCAGCTGACTGCCGATGCGGATGACGACGAAGCTGCGGACCATTTCCAGCAGCCCGATGAATACGAAGAAGCCGACGACCATCAATGACAACATCGCCAGCGTGGTTTCGTTTTGGGATGACAACCCGCGGTCATACACTTGGAGCATGTATATTGAAGGCGCAAGCATCAAGACGTTAATCAACGCAGTAAAACAACCGACACTGATCAGAATGTTTTTATAAGCGCCCAGCGCTTTAAACAGCGGCACGGCGACAGCGCCCCGGCTCTTAGTCATGACTCTTCCTGCTGTTGGCTTCGCCGGATATACGGCTGTTATGCACTACCAATCTTTAATTATTAAATCGGCCCCGGCCGATGCGCACGCCTGATTGAACATACGCGTCTTGTTCCGGGGTAAACGTAACAATTTGTTAACGCTCGATCGGGCGCTCAAGCCTGAGTATTAGGCCGGACTTCAAAGTGACTTGATAATGATGTTCTTGGCGCATCCCCAGATGCACTCTAGAGTTCTGCCTGCCAATGAGGGAAAGACCATCGGGTTCGGTAAACCAATGGACCGGTTCATCCCCCAGCCAGCGACCCAGGCATTCGGTCTGCCCACCGAGGGTCTGGTCCGCCTTGAGCTCGACAAGGCAAGTGTTGGACGGTTTGTCCTGCATCGCCTGGCTTTGCGCGGTGTCCTGCGGGCTCGACAAAACGGCCAGCCACTGACCGGCCAACTGCGAGGGTTCTGCTAACAACAGGCTGCGCGCCATGGCGACTTCTCCACAAAATATCATCAGTGTAGCGAGCAACCCGGCGGTTGCCTGAGCGCTACTGGGCATGAATTTCCTACGCATTTTTTCCATCCTGGCCGGGGTCCTGTAGGAGCTGTCGAGCAAAGCGAGGCTGCGATTTTTTCGCTTGAGACTCAGGTGCCTGGGGAAAGATCGCAGCTTCGCTCCGCTCGACAGCTCCTACAGGGTTTAGCATCAGGCCACGATATCCGAGACTGCTGCCTGGCCAACGGTGCTGACCAGGAAGTCAGCCACGCCGTGCCCGGAGAAGTCCACCGACAGCAGGCTGTTGCCACCCGATGTCGACAACACCGCATCGCCCGCCGCACCGGTGAACGCGCTCACAAAGTGCAGGCCCGCGCCCTTGGTGATACCGGTCAGGTCGATCTTGTCCAGGCCGCTGACGAAATCGAGAATCTGGTCCGTCGCCCCCGGCCGCGAATCGGAACTGGCGGCAAAAACAAAGGTGTCCGAACCCGAGCCACCCCAGAGCTTGTCTGCGCCACCAGCGCCCCAAAGGATGTCGTTGCCCGCGCCGCCCTTGAGTTCGTTGGCCACCGTGTTGCCAATCAGCAAGTCGCTGCCCGAACCGCCGATGGCGTTCTCTATGACGGCACCCTGGGCGATGGACACGTTGCCCACCATGCCGCCAACATCGGAGAACGAGGCGTCATTGAGGTTGATTTTCTGGTTCTGGGTAAAACCGGAGAAATCCAGGGTATCGCGCCCGCCCGCGTCCCATACCGAAAACACCACTTTGTCCGACGACGAAGACGCACTGAGAAAATCACGACCGGTGTTGGAGTTGAAGCCGTAGGTCGAATCGCCGGTACGGGTCGTGGTGTTGGCACCGTAGAGCTTCTGGATGGCCGCGATGTCATCCATCAGCGGAGCGGAGGCGTAGGCTTCGACGCCGCCCTTGCTGAAGTTCTGGTCGGTATTGCTTTCGCTCCAGTAGCTCATGAGGCTGTAGCCACGGGTGTCCTGGCCATACGTGGCGTCATCGTAGGTCGGGCTGCCTTCGCCAGCGTTGTAGTCACCCGGGTGGGCCAGGCCGAGGGTGTGACCGATTTCGTGGGTCAGGGTCTGGCGGCCGTAGTTGTTCAGGTCCGGGGTCTTGTTCTGGGTGTAGCTGCTGTTGATCAGGTACCAGGAGGTCCCGTCATAGCCGGCACCCGTCCCCGGCAGATAAGCGAACGCCGCCGCGCCATCCTGGCCGCCGCTGTAGTTGCCGAAGGTCATGTGACCGTCGCCGCCGCTGGCTTTTTCGGTGAAGGTGACATTGGCCACGTCCGCCCAGGATTGCATGGCCAGGGCTGCCTGGCCTTTCTGCTGCGCACTGAACTGGCTGAAGCCGCTGATCCCATGCTTGTTCATGGTGCTGGAAGAGGCGGACGTCAGGAAGGTATAGGTCAGCTCGATCTTGCCGCTGCCGTCCCGGTCCTGGTAAGCCGCGCCGTCGCGCAGCAACTGAGTGGCCGCCTCGTCGACGGAGTACGACGGTTTGCCGTTGACGGTCAGGTTGCCGCCCCGGTCGTATTGGTGGCTGAAACTATTGATCTGGTTGAACGCATTACTGGGAGCCGCCAATGATTGCGGCGCCCAGAGGAGTTGTTCGGCAGAATCGATAGCGCTGCTTTTGACTTTCGACATAAACACACTTCCTTGTTTGCAAATGGAATAGAGTTAGTCAGACAGACAATCTCTGGCGAGATCGTCCTATCACTCGCCCAATGAGGACGCAAGAAACCTGACACAATTGGAAATCAAACGTCTAGCAATTTTTTTCGTTCAATTTCACGGTTTCTCCATAATGCCAACAAACAATAGGTTTCTGCCTCGTTAGTGCGCGCATTAAACTGCCTGAGCCAAGGATTGTCAGACAAAATTCTATTTAAATATTAAATATCGATAACTAACAATTTGTGGAAGATGTCGCACTTTCTCCAACTAAGTGCCAGCGAAATGCTATTAATCAATATCTACTAAACCTCTACTGTTTTACGTGCGCACACTTCCCGCAGACAGCCTCGAAGCCAGCGATGCACAGGGTCGGCGTCCATCCGCGGATGCCAGAGCATGGCGATCGTGAACCCAGGTACTGGAAACGGCAGCGCAAAACTGTGCAGGCCGACCCGCAGGCTCGCGGTGTAGCGTTCGGGCACGCTGGCAATCAGGTCGCTGGCGCGGGCCAAGCCCAGCGCCGAGGAAAAGCCTGGCACGCTGGTGACGATTTCCCGGGACAGATTCAGAGCCGCCAGGGCCTGGTCGATGAGGCCATGATCCAGGCCGCGCATCGACACACCGACATGCCCACCTGCGGCATAACCGGCGGCGCTCACTGTTGTCTGGCTCAGCGGGTGTCCCGCGCGCACTACGCCGATCAAACGGTCGCTGAACAACGCCTGGGTTCGCAGTTCCGGGCTGGTGTCCTTGTCCACAACGGCGGTCTCCAGGTCCACGGTGCCTTCGCGAAGCACCGTGCTGTCGCGGTCGGTCTTTTCCACGAAACGCAGGCGCACGCCGGGCGCTTGCTCGTGGATGCGAGTGATCAGGTCGATGGCAAAGTTCTCCACGAACCCTTCGCGGGTGCGCAACGTGAAAGTTCGGCTCAAGCGCCCAAGATCCGGGGTCGTCACTGGCCGCAGCACCGCCTGGGCCTGCTGCACCAGGTGGCTGACCTGTTCGCGCAACTCCAGCGCACGGGGCGTCGGCACCAGCCCTCGCCCGGCCCGAACCAACAGCGGGTCACCGGTGGTTTCACGCAACCGCGCCAGTGCCCGGCTCATGGCCGACGGGCTGAGCTGCAAGCGCCGGGCGGCCCGAGCCACGCTGCCTTCCGAGAGCAGCACATCAAGGGTGACGAGCAGATTGAGGTCAGGCGAAGACATGGCGGTATCTCGAATTGAACAGATGGCGTTTGTTGCAGCTATAACCTGCAACTGCTGCGTCTTCCGCCATGTTATGCCCGGGCGTAACGTTCTGACAGCTCCGTTTCGAGCGCCATGGATACAGGTGACACGATGAGACCCGTCAACACGCAACAAAACCGGTCGGCAACCGCGCCCGCACACCGGCTCCTTTCACCTCGCTGGGCCTTGGCCAGCCTTGCGCTCTCGACGCTGCTCGCCTCCCTTGGCGCCAGTGTGGCCGCGGTGGCACTGCCGACGCTGGCCGAGGCGCTCGGCGCCTCTTTCCAGCAGGTCCAATGGGTGGTGCTGGCCTATCTGCTGGCAATCACCACACTGATTGTCAGTGTCGGCCGTTTGGGAGACCTGATGGGCCGGCGCAAGTTGCTATTGACCGGTATCGCCCTGTTCACCTTGGCATCGGCGGTATGCGGCCTGGCGCCCTCGCTTTGGCTGCTGGTCGCCGGGCGGGCGCTGCAAGGCCTGGGGGCGGCCATCATGATGACGTTGACCCTGGCACTGGTCGGCGAAACGGTCGCCCAGGAAAAAACCGGCAGCGCCATGGGGCTGCTGGCAACGCTGTCGGCGGTGGGCACGGCCCTTGGACCGTCCTTTGGCGGCCTGTTGATCAGCGGGTTCGGTTGGCCGGCCTTGTTCCTGGTCAACATCCCCCTCGGCCTGCTGACGCTAGGGCTGGCGTGGTATTCGCTACCGGTGCGTGAAGTCCCGCCGAAGCCCGAAGGCACCCGCTTCGATGTAACCGGTACATTGCTGTTGGCAATGACGCTCGCCGCCTATGCCTTGGCCATGACCTCCGGGCGCGGGAGCTTTGGCGGATTGAATATTGCACTGCTGCTGATCGCGCTCGTGGGCGGCGGACTGTTCATTCGGGCCCAGTACCGGGCCGTATCGCCGTTGATTCCCTTGACAGTGTTTCGCGACAAATCATTGGTATCAGGCCTGGCGACGAACGCCCTGGTCGCGACGGTCATGATGGCGACGCTGCTGGTCGGGCCTTTTTACTTGTCCATCACCCTCGGACTGCCGGCGGCCTTCGTGGGGCTGGTGCTGGCCGCAGGCCCATCTGTCGCGGCGTTGGCCGGAGTGCCTGCCGGACGCCTGGCGGATCGCTTCGGCGTGCAGCCCATGCGGCTCGCCGGCCTGGCGACCATGGTCGTCGGCTGCCTGATGCTGTCACTGGTTCCCCCAGCCCTTGGCACCGTCGGCTACCTCGCAGCTATCGTGGTGACGACCCTCGGCTACGCGTTCTTCCAGACGGCCAACAACACGGCCGTCATGGCCGATGTGGCTGTCCAGAGGCGTGGCGTCATCGCCGGGCTGCTCAACCTGTCGCGCAACCTGGGTTTTTTCACCGGAGCCTCCGTGCTCGGCGCGGTGTTTGCAGCCGCGGCGGCGACGAATGACATCACCCGCGCCAGCCCCGAGGCGGTGACGAACGGCCTGCACACGACCTTCGCCGTCGCCCTGGCGATGGTGACCCTGGCCCTGCTCATCGCCTGGAAAAGCCGCGGGCCAGAGCCCTTGCCCAAGCCTCGGGACAACCCCAGCCAAGCGTGATGGCATTCTGGGCATTACCGCTTAAGTCGTGATCCAGATCAAAAAAAGTGAACCAATCGCAAAACGGACTGAAAAAATCCACATGTGCTTCATTTTCAGGTGCTATTTTTAGTTCTCACTGGTAGAGCCATGATGGCTCTTCCTTCCTGACATGGGCAAAAGGAAGCGCTCGATTGAAGAAGGCGGGCAACATGAATAAAGGATCTTTCAGTAAGGTTACGTTCCCCAACGCTTGCCAGTTGATGCGCTGGCACTTCCATCCAATGGGATTCGAAGCGAGCATGGATGCGCCTGGCAGCATGGTTGCCCGGCTGTTTGACCGTGCCAGCGGCGAGACCATGATCGCCATTGCGGGCATCCCCTGCGCGACCGTGATGAATGCTCCGGATGTGGAACGAATAATCGAGGCGGTAGAGGCCGAGCTGGAAGCTTTTGTGCCACCGGTGGGGTTGCGGCGGTTTGCTTCCTGACAGGGTTGGTTCTTTTTACTGCTAGATAAAGCGGCGCCTCCCATTTGTATGGGCAGGCGCCGTTTTTTTTTATTGGATTGATGTGTACATATCCGTTGTTGCGGTAACGGCGACTTAGGGTTCCGCTCTTACAGCGGCTCACTTTTGGAAGAGCGCCAAAAGTAAGCAAAAACGCTTTGCCCCACCACTCGGCGCCTCGCTTAGGCTCGGTGTGCCCTCACTCCGGCATTGCTCCGTGGGCCCGCCGCGAAGGGCCATCCATGGCCCAGCGCGGCTATCCCGGCATCCATGCCGGGATACCCACTCCACAATGCCTGCGTTCGGCCATCGTGGTTAACGGGGCGCCCGAGATCAACGTCCACCGCGAGGCGGCCTAGTAGCCGACCTGGCTTAGGATGATCGCGTTTCTCCTGTGGGAACTTCTCCTGTGGGAGCGAGCTTGCTCGCGATGGCGGTGAATCAGCCACATAGATGCTGGCATGTATCCCGCTCTTGCTCTTGCTTTGGATCTTGATCTTGATCTCGACGCCCCGTTAAACCACGCTGGCCGAACGCAGGCATTGCGCAGTGGGCACCTCGGCATGGATGCCGAGGTAGCCGCGCTGGGCCATGGATGGCCCTTCGCGGCGGCCCACGGAGCAATGCCTTCGTTCAGGCATGCCGAGCCTAGGCGAGGCACCAAGTGGTGGGGCAAAGCGCTTTTGGTTACTTTTGGCTGGTCCGGCTCCCGGCTCTTCCAAAAGTGACCCGCCGTCAGGGCGGAACCCTAAGTGGCCGTTACCGCAGAAACGGATATACACATCAAAGCAAGTAAATCCCAAGGCTTTCAAAAAAACCAAAAAAAACGGCGCTTTTCATCTCTGAAAAACGCCGTTGCTTCTATGTGAACAGCCTCACGCCAAAGCGGACTACTCACTCATCACCAATGCAATCAGTCGTCACGACCCATCAGGCCGAACAGCTGCAGCAGGCTGACGAACAAGTTGTAGATCGATACATACAGGCTGACAGTGGCCATGATGTAGTTACGCTCGCCGCCGTGGATGATGGCGCTGGTCTGGTACAGGATGCAGACCGACGAGAACAGCACGAAGCCGGCGCTGATCGCCAGTTGCAGGCCGCTGATCTGGAAGAAGAAGCTGGCCAGCGTCGCCCCCAGCAAGACGAAGAAACCTGCGGTGATGAAGCCACCCAGGAAGCTCATGTCCTTGCGGGAAATCAGCACGTAGGCCGACAGGCCACCAAATACCAGCGCGGTCATTGCGAAGGCCGAACTGACCACTTCGGCGCCGCCCTGCATTTGCAGGTAGCGATTGAGGATCGGGCCGAGCAAAAAGCCCATGAAACCAGTCAGGGCGAAAGCCGACACCAGGCCCCAGGCCGAATCACGGAGTTTGTTGGTGAGGAAGAAAAGGCCGTAGAAACCGATCAGCACGACGAAGATGTTCGGGTAACCCACCCGCATCTGTTGTGCGACGTAGGCCATCACACCGCTGAAAGCGAGTGTGAGTGCCAGCAGGCCATAAGTGTTGCGCAGGACGCGGCTAACCTCTAGCTGCTCAGCCTGCACGCTGTTGTTCACTGCGTAATCCTGTTCGCGCATGGCGACACTCCTCCGGTTTTGAAACATTCAGTGGCAAGGATCATAACAGACGCTCTGTAACAAGCTACGTAGAGAGTTTGACAGTGTGTTTCATTCGGGTATTATGGCGCCCGCAACGCAATACGGAGGTGTGGCCGAGTGGTTTAAGGCAACGGTCTTGAAAACCGTCGACTGTAACAGGTCCATGAGTTCGAATCCCATCGCCTCCGCCATCTTTTAACGTTAAAGCCCTGATTATTCAGGGCTTTTTCGTGTCTGGCATTCAGAATGCCGGTTGCAGCATCAACATTGGACACCGCTATGGCAAACCCTCCCCAGCCACTCAAGGAAAGAAAAGTGACCAGTAAAACCATCGGCTCCATCGTTGCTGCAATCGCGGGCATCCTCTTGTTATGCGTATTCTTTGGCAGTTGGTACACGGTCGACGAAACCGAGCGCGGCGTGCTGCTGCGCAACGGGGCGCTGGTCGGGGTGGTTGAACCAGGGCTGTCCTTCAAGATGCCGTTCATCGAGTCGGTACGCCTGATCAGCGTCCAGAGCCAAGTGACGGCTTATGAAGACCTCCAGGCCTACAGCAAGGACCAACAGTCCGCCGAGCTCAAGGTGTCCGTGTCCTGGCACATCGCGCCTTCCGATGTCGCGAAGGTCTATACCCAGTTCAAGGACCTTGAAGGCATCCGCGACCGGATGATCAGCCGCCAGGTGCCTACCCAGGTGGAAAACGTCTTTGGCAAGTTCAACGCCGTGGCTGCCGTGCAGAACCGCGTCCAACTGGTCAACGATATTTCCACGGCCATCAAGGCCACCATTACCGGCCCGGTGATCATTGACAGCGTCCAGGTCGAGAACATCGACTTCAGTGACGCCTACGAGAAGGCCATCGAAGCGCGCATGGCCGCGGAAGTCCAGGTCAAGACCCGCGAACAACAGCTCGCCACCGAACAGGTGCAAGCGCAGATTCGAGTAACCCAGGCCCAGGCGGAAGCCGATTCGCAAGTGGCGCAGGCCAAGGCAGACGCGCTGGCGACCGAGTTGCGCGGCAAAGCCGAAGCCGAAGCCATCAAGGCACGGGCCCAGGCCCTGGCCAGCAACCAGAACCTGGTGGAACTGACCAAGGCCGAACGCTGGAATGGTGTCTTGCCAACCACCGTGCTGCCGAACGGCGCCCTGCCCTTCATCGACATCAAGTAACACTACAGGCGCGGCCTGCCCGGCCGCGCCTGCTCCGTCCCGGAGCGCTCCCGCAGCAAGGCCCCTCTCGTTAGCGCTACACTCAACCATGAACCCGACGTTCATCGTTAGCAGGGAGCTCAACGTGTACCCAGGCAAAAGCAAACCGACACGGCCATCCGTACGACGTTTACCTTTCCTCCCTTTCGGCTCCCCCCTCGAGCATCTCTCCCCCCTCGGGAACTCACCGACTCCTTCGATAAGCGCCCTGAACAGGAGAATAGCGTGACCACGATTATCAAAAAATATAAATGGCCCGCCCTGTTGGCCGTCGCGCTTGTTGTCTTTTCCGCACTGATATTCTTTTTAATCAAGTCATACACGTACGACTCATCGACCTACTTCGAATCCCGCGACTTCATCCGCCAACTCAAGCAGGCCGACGCTAACTGGAACGGCAAGATCCTGAGGAAGAAGATCGGCGTCAACCACAACCTGTCACTGGCACCGCCAGCGGAGGCGGACAGCCGCTGGCAGCAGTTGGAGCGACTCAATAGCTCCGGCCCCTTGGCGGCGCTGTGGGCCTCCAGGCGCAAGGGCTATGTGGACGCCGTCAAGAACAAGACCTCGCTGGTAGAGCAATTCGAACAGCACAACGCCAATCTGCGCACGTCCCTGGACGCGCTGCCGCAGGTCGAAGACCAGATTCAGACACTGCTCAAGAAGATGAGCATCGAAAGTCCCATGAAGCGCCTGACCGCGGCGTCCAATGTGCTTGAATTGACCCTGACGACACTGGAGTTCGCACTTGATGCCAGCTCGGACAAAGCCCGGGAAGCGCAAGGCAAATTAACTGAGCTGGAACCCTACATCGACCAATTACCCGCGGCCTATCAGGCCCCTTTCATGACCCTGACCCAGCACGTCAAGACCATTGTCCAGGAACAACCTGTCGTCAATGACCTGCTTGATCGCATCAGCGTCATTCCGGTTGCCCAGGAGCTGGACAGCATCAATGAGCTGTTGAACGAGACACAACGCAGGACCGCCGCAACCGACCGTCAATACCATATCTACCTGGCCGTGTGTGCCAGCTTGATGGCGCTGTTGATGATCTACCTGGCGGTGCGGCTGGTTCGCAGTTACGCCATGATCAATCAGATCAACCAGGCACTGCAAACGTCCAATGAACGCCTCGAAGAGCGCGTGCAGGAACGCACCCGTGAGTTGATGGAGGCCGAACGCGAACTGGTGGATGCGGCCCGAATGGCGGGCATGGCCGAAATCGCCACGAATGTGTTGCACAACGTCGGGAATGTGCTCAACAGCGTGAATATTTCCGCCGAGCTTGTGACCCGCAAGTTGAGGACCAGCAAGACACTCGGGCTCACCAAAGCGGTCAAAATGATGAATGAGCATGCCGAGGATCTTGGCCAGTTCATTACCCTTGATGAAAAAGGCCGGTTGCTGCCGCGTTATTTCAACGAGCTGGTCGACTCCATCGCCGCCGAACAGAAACTGCTTATCGATGAATTGGCGCAGTTGACCAAGAGCATCGATCACATCAAGGAAATCGTCACCACCCAACAAACCTATGCGGGAGCCGCCAGGCTGATCGAACCGCTCAATGTCAGCGATCTGTTCGAAGATGCGCTACGCATGAACTCGGGCGCGCTCAGTCGGCATCACGTCACCGTCCTCAAGGAATATCAGGACGTTCCTGCAATCATGGGGGACAAGCACAGGTTGCTGTTGATCCTGATCAACCTGATCAGCAACGCCAAGTTCGCGATGTCGCACATCAGTGAGCACCCACGGGAAATGACCCTGGGGATCCGCATCCTCGACGAAACGACGCTATGCCTCAGCGTCAAGGACCGAGGCGAAGGTATTTCCCCGGAGAACCTGGCCCGCATCTTCAATCACGGTTTCACGACCCGCAAGGACGGCCATGGGTTTGGCTTGCACAGCTGCGCCCTGGCGGCGGTTGAAATGAACGGCCGCCTTCATGTCCATAGCGACGGCCCGGGGCAAGGCGCCCTGTTTACCCTGGAAGTCCCGCTGGAGTTGGCGCGCACTTGATCACAGCTGACCCAAGACCATCGCGAGCAAGCTCGCTTGTATGTTTAGACTTGAAGGGGTGGGCGGGACTAAAAGCTCGATTCCGACTCTAGCCAGTACGGACCGTGGGAGACTTCTCGTCCCGCCCTTTCTACCCAAAGCGCCAATAAGGAATTCATCGGTAAACCGACGATAGAGACAAGCCAGCGCAAAGGTAGACCCCAACAAGCACCTAAACCCTAGCTCCGAGGATTCGTCATGACAATCCTTACCTCGCAGACGGTTGTTGGTATCGATATAGCCAAGGCCGAAATTGTTGTTTATCGCTCTGATCTGCAAACCATCGACACTATCAAGAATGATCGAACAGCCCTCAAGCGCTGGCTAAAAACGTTGCCCGCCCAAAGCGCTCTTGCCGTTGAAGCCACCAATATCTATCACCTGGATACCGTCGAGCTGGCTCACGCGATGGGTCATCAGGTCTATGTCGTGGATGCTTACCGGGTGAGCAACTATCGTCGCGGCATCGGCCAAAGAGCTAAGAACGATCCTTGTGATGCCCGTCTGCTGGCGCGGTATTTGACCAATGAACAGCACGAGCTGCGGCTCTGGAACCCGCCACCGAAGGCCTACACGACATTAAAAAGCCTGCTTCATCGGCGCGCGACGCTGGTCAAGAATCACGCTGGTCTTATGTTGAGCTGGGCCGACGAACCCTTGTTAAAAAAAGCGCTGATTGCTCAGCAAAAAGCGTTCAAAGAGGCGATTCAGGCCATCCAGAAGTTGCTACAAAAAGTCAGCAAAGAGTCGGGGATTGAGGCGAATATCGACCGCTGCAAAGCCATCGAAGGCGTTGGTGAACTGGTCGCAACTGGGTTGGCGACGAGTTTTATGCGAGGTGATTTTGCGGACAGCGATGCATTTATCGCGTTTTTAGGGATGGACCTGCGGGTCGATGATTCTGGAAAAAAGAATGGTCCCCGGTACCTGAGCAAAAAGGGGGATCCAGAAATACGCCGCTTAGCTCATATCGCTGCAATGACGGCATGTCGCTCGCCTAGATGGAAACCGTTTTATGAGTCGTACCTGGTCAGAGGCTTCTCAAAAACCCAGGCATTGGTGGTGCTTGCTCGCAAGCTCTGCCGGGTGGCATTTGCCTTGATGAAAAATCAGAGCGAGTACCAGCCAAAGCCTATGTTGCAGGGTTGCCCTGCAACATAGAATCTCCCACAGGGGATTTCTGGTGAACACACGATTGCTGAACACCCGGAAAAACGGTGGGAGCGAGCTTGCTCGAGATGGTGTACCTGTCACCGAAAGGCTGGATGTACCGGCCCTACCTATTTCGTGTTCGCAGGCCGGCCGCTACGGCTTCTGCGGGTCGGCAATGCGGCAGCGTAGGCCAGCGCTTCCTCACGGGAAGCAAAGGAGCCCAGCCGGTCAGCCTGGGTACAGACCCTCCATGGGCCGCTGTTTACGCTGAGCACGTCATAACCGTTGATGTGCATTTTCGTCAGCATCGCAGTACTCATCAGTCACCTCCGACTTTAACCTAGGGTGCACGGCTTACCATACACGCTGATTGCCCAGGGTGGCCAACCGGACGTCGCGACACCCACTGCACGCGTCGCGCCCTCAGTGGGAATCCGAATCCCACAACCAGTCCCACAGCCCCGGCAAATGCACGGGCTCAGTGCTGCGATCGACCGTCCGCGCCAAGGCCGCTCGCGCCAGCGCCTGGTGGTCATCATAGAACGGCTTGGCGGCGGTCCTCACGCCAGTCGCCTTGGCACTGTCGAGCAGGATTTGCAGGTATTCGCGAGCATGCCGGGCGGTATAACGATTGATGTCGTGAAACGTCACCACCACCGGAATGACCCCATCCACCACTGGCAATTGCCCGGCGGCGATGCGCTCGCGCACTTCGGAGAGTTGCCGGGTCAGGTTGATCCGCCGCCGCGGACTCATCGTGATGCCCCAGACTTTGCCGTCATTTGCGCTCAGGTCGGTCAACAAAATGTGCAGGCCATGTTGTCGGTACGCGGCAGCGGTGCGCCTGTCGAAGCTCCAGAAGGGTGGCCTGACCAAGGTGGGTGCTGCACCGCTCAGGGCGGCAATATCACGACTGCCGTGGGTGAGCGATTGTTCCAGCTCGTCAGGATTCAGGGACCGGTGATTGGTGTGCCAGTAGGTCGCCGTATGAAAGCCCAGCACATGGCCTTCCTGCTGCTGACGGCGCATCACCGAGCGGCCAATATCACTGCCCCCGGCACGTGGCGCACGGGTCTGCAGGAAAAACACCGCCTTGATGCCGGGCTGTACCGGGTTGTCTGCGAGTGCGTCCAGCACCTCCAGGCTAGGGTTCCAGATAGAGGAGGCGCTGGGCCCATCATCGAACGTCAGCAGGAAGCGGATCGGAGGTTGTTCGCGCAAGCGTTGTTCGGTTTGCGGCGTCAGTTCGATGGGGGCGCCAATGCAGCCCGACAAACCAATAGCAAGGGCTGCGATGAACAGCACCCTGGCGATGTTTTTCATGTTTTGCCTTTTGTTGATGCCGCACTGCCTCGCCTTTGATCCCTGGCCTTGGTGCTGAAGCTCACCTTGGAGAAGGGTAACCGGGTTTGGTTCCTTGTTTGCAAAATTTGCTGTACTCCGCGCTCTACGCTGGGCGGTATTAATTTGACCGTCTGGAAATTCGATGGAATTTTCCGCATGCCTTTGCATCCATCCGTATAGGACTAATTAGGGAGGATTTATGGGCGGGCCATCGCTTTACATCATTGACTACATGCTTCATGGCGAACCCAAGTCATTCATTATTCGCGCAGAAGCGATGAATAACTCCGAGGCTTGGCATTGGGCCAGCTGCGACGCGGGGGTCGGGCGCATACCGAAATTCGGCAGGGAAAAAGTCAAGCGGGTTTCCAAGCCCCTTGCGGAAAAATACGGCATTACCGATGTGCGCTGGCGGGCGAGCGTCGCGCCAGCCTGGGTCAAGGAATCCGGCTGAAATCACGCGTACCGTTTCCGGCGCGCCGGTTGTCTGACCGGGCGCCGGATTCTTCGACAGATCCGAAATAACTCAACTACGCTTAAACCACGGCACAGCCCGCCCCTGGCGGGTTTTGTGCTGCCTCATCAACCCCTGAATGGAGGTGTGACATGTCCGAAAAAGAGTCCATCACCACCCTGCTCACCCTGCTGGAATCACGTCAGGCCAGGCTCGCGGCAGCCTGCAAGGAAATCGCCGACTGGGTCGACCACCAAGGCGGGCACCCTACCGCAGTGCGTATCCGGGATCGGCTCAACGACATCGACAAGGACGCCCCGTCGATCCAGAGCGCACTGACGTCACTCAAGCCCGCTGAACCGCCGCTACCCAAGTTTCGCTGAGGCCCCACGTCAGAGGTGTTTCCCTTTGAGTTCTACCGGTTGGAAAACTGATGGAACGCGGACATTTTTTGCGCCTCGAAATTGATAGGCACTGGCGCAAAAGCCGCAACGGGAGAACCACATGAATGCCAGAATCCTGCTATTGACCGCTTGTGGAGGCCCCGCCGCCCTCACGGCCCGAGGCGCGCACATGGCACCTACCCTCGCTCATTCAGATAAGTGACCCATTGCTCATAGGCTTCATGTTGACGCTGGACCGCCTCATCCCAAGTCGATCCGCTCATTTGATGAACACATATGAGCTTCATCATTTCCGCTGTGGCCGCATCAAGCTCCACCAGGAGCTCATGGGATTTGATCTTGAAGTCTTCAACGGTGGTCATTTCTCGCTTCCTTCCCCTATCGGGGCCGGCCAATGCACCCAACATGGATTCATTTTTTTGAAGCTGATTCATTTGAGGCGATAACCGGTCGAAAACCTAGTGCTAGCGGTCGGAGAGATGGATTGGAGCGATGGCAGGCACGAATAGGCTCAGTCTGTCCCGCTCCGTCGCGGTCGTATTGGATAAGACCTTGAAAAACTCGACATTTGAACGAAGCAGCTAATGCCCGGCGCAAATATTGCAGTTATATTTCACTTTAATGACAGTCACTGATTGAGCACGGCCATGAAAATTCGAGCGACCGTCATCTGCGAGGACAATCGCCACATCTTGCTGGTTCGCAAAGCCAATAGCCGCTGGGCGCTGCCGGGCGGTACCGTCGAACGCGGAGAAACCCATGCCGGGGCAGCCATCCGGGAATTGGCAGAGGAAACTGGCCTGGACGTCGAGAACCTGCTCTACCTGATGCGAATCAATGACGGGCAAACCGAGCATCACGTATTCGAAGCGTCAGTCACCGATTCAACGGCGGCCCGGCCACAGAATGAAATCATCGACTGCCTCTGGCACCCGCTGGATGCCATTGCTCAGTTGCAAATGAAAAAAGGCACGCGGGATATTCTCGAGGCGTTTCGCCGGCGACTGTGAGGCGTCGACTCCGATGCCTTAAACCGAACAGGCTGCATGATAAATATCATGCAGCCTGTTGTTTTATAAGCCAATAAAAACTCAGTTTTGGCGCAATGAACTCACTTCTTGTTCCAAGCGGTACTGATGGGATTGAGCACGGTATTCTTTTCCTGGGTGTAGGTCCCGTTCTGCTGGGCAATGGCCTCGCCGGTGTCGACAATCGCGTTCTGGATAAACACGTTCTGTGCATCACCTCGAATGAAGGTGAGCTGGTGATACGCGGTTTTATTTCCCCAGTCCGGGGAAGGCAGGGAGATGAACTTCACGGTGTAGGTCTCGTCGGTGTGTTGACCCTGCAAGACATAGACACCGTAATGGTTTTCTCCCTGAGAGATGATCTTGTACAAGCCGTTGCTGTAGTAATAAATTTCCGCATCGGGAAAGGGCTTCTTGTCGTACATTTTCCGATAGTGCAGCACTTGCTTGACCGTCGGCTCGCCAAAGTTCACGGCCAGGGTTTTCCCATCGGCGGACGTTGTCTCTCCAGCGTATGCGGCACTGCTGCTCATCAAGGCCAACAGACTCATCGTTGCGATTGTTTTCACTCGATACCTCTCCATGGTTAAGGATTAGCGTGCTCGACAGGGCCTGGACGGGAGATATCCGCCTGGCCACTTCACCCTAATCTCAGCGCCGAGTGTAGAGGTTCGCGCGTGAAAATGCCCAGAGGCTTGGGCTCCGTTCCATGACAGTTTTCAGAAGCGGAAACGAACAAGGGTTTGCATTAGCTTTCGCTCGCAAACCCTTGATTTTAGATGGTGCCCGAAGCCGGAATCGAACCGGCACGCCCTTACGAGCGGGGGATTTTAAGTCCCATGCGTCTACCAGTTTCGCCATTCGGGCGGTAGCGCGGTTAGCCATGGGAACGTCGGCAGAATCTGATGGCCGATGCCCTGGCTGGTGCAGCAAGAGGGGGGAATATATACATCCCTCCCCTGCGAAGCAAGGTAGCTCATGCCCTTTTCAAGACAAAACCTTTCAATGCGTCGCAAATAAAAAAGCTCCGTAAATCATAGATCTACAGAGCTTTTTAAAAGTGGAGGCCGAAGTCGGAATCGAACCGGCGTAGGTGGATTTGCAATCCACTGCATAACCATTTTGCTATTCGGCCTCAGAACGCTTGATGCAATGCAACCACATCAACCGTGTACAAACCTGATCAGGATACAGGACACCTGTGCATCGCTATCTCCTTGAAAACATTGAGATTTTTTACGTCCCAGTGCGTTCGATGGGCGCAATTATGTACTCATTTGCCTAGGCTGGCAACCCCTTGATTTCAAAAAAAATTCGTCCACCGGCCAGCTTCCGCCAGGCAAACACATTCGACTGTCAGGTGGAGGTGGAAGGCTGTTGGAGCTGCTGCGCAACCCCGCGGGAGCAAGCTCCCTCGCCACGGGGAATGTCGCCGATCTTAGTGGCTGTCGCAGCCGTGCACCATTATGGGTAACATACCGGCCTCCCCCGCAGCTCTTCTGCGACCTGCCGAATAAGCCTATTCCATGCCTTTTGAACTCAGCGTTGACCTCACTACCCTCGCTATCCTTGCTGTTGTCGCCTTCATTGCCGGTTTCATCGACGCTATCGCCGGTGGTGGTGGGCTGCTGACCACGCCGGCGCTGCTGACAGCAGGCTTGCCGCCGCACCTGGTCTTGGGGACCAACAAACTCAGCTCGACCTTCGGCTCGGCGACGGCCAGCTTCACCTTCTACAAGCGCAAGCTGTTCCACCCAAGGCAGTGGACTCATGCCCTCGTCGGCACCCTGGTCGGGGCCCTGACCGGCGCCATCGTCGCCCATTACCTGCCCGCTGAATGGCTGAACAAGATGCTGCCGGTGATCGTCTTCGCCTGTGGCCTGTACCTGTTGTTCGGCGGCACGCCCAAGGCACCGCTGGACAGCAACGCACCGATCAAGAAGACATGGCAGTCGCCCCAAGGCTTCAGCCTGGGTTTCTATGACGGCGTGGCCGGGCCGGGTACGGGGGCGTTCTGGACCGTGAGCAGCCTGCTGCTCTACCCCATCGACCTGGTCAAGGCCAGCGGCGTGGCCCGCAGCATGAACTTCGTCAGCAACATCGCGGCGCTGTCGGTGTTCATCTTTTCCGGGCAAGTGGACTGGGTCATCGGCCTGAGCATGGGCCTGTCGGTGATGATTGGCGCGTTCTTCGGCGCTCGCACCGCCATCAGCGGCGGTGCGAAGTTCATCCGACCGGTGTTCATCACCGTGGTGCTGGGCTTGACCGTGCGCCTAGCCTGGCAGCACTGGTTCAGCGTGGCCTAAGCGCCGCGCCACATACAGGTCGATCAGGTAGCGGGCGATGGAGCGCGAGGCCGGCAACGGTGGCAGGTCGTGGACGTTGAACCATTGGGCGTCCTCGATTTCATCTTCCTGGGGCACGATGTCGCCACTTGCATATTCAGCGTGGAAACCGAGCATCATCGAATGGGGGAACGGCCAGCACTGGCTGCCCATGTACTGGATGTTCTTCACCTCGATACTGACCTCTTCGCGCACCTCGCGAACCAGGCAATCCTCGGCCGACTCGCCAGGCTCGGCAAACCCCGCCAGGGTGCTGTAGACGCCCGTGACGAAGCGCGGTGAACGGGCCAGCAGGACTTCATCGCCGCGGGTAATCAACACGATCATGCTCGGTGAAATCCGCGGATAGTGCCGCAGCTCACAGGCGTCGCAATACATGGCCCGTTCCAACGGAATCTGGCTCATGCGCTTGCCGCAACTGCCACAGAAGCGATGCTCGCGGGCCCAGGTGCCGATCTGTGCCGCATAACCCAACACTTTGTAGAGTGTGTGGTCATCCTCGAGCATGAACGCCCGCAGGCCTTTCCAGTTACAGCCAGGAATGTCCAGCGGGCTGTGCAGTTCCAACAGGTAGACCGGTTCGCCATCCAGGTGACCGATGCCGTGCTCGGCAAGGATCGAAAAGTCTTGGCGCTTGAGCCATTCGCGGGGGAACAGTGCGCCGTTGTCATCGAACAGAAAGCCTTCGGGGCTACGAGCCACGGCCCAGCCGCCTGGAAGAGCGGTATCGAGTACTGCGGTGGTCCAGCGTGAAATCATGGTCAATCAATCCTGAAATTCAGGTTTCTGTTTGCTCATATGGGCGGCCATGGCCACGCGCAGATCGGTCGATTGCAACATGGCGGCGTTCCAGGTGGCGACGTATTCCAAGCCATCGTCGATGCGGTGGTCGCGCATGTAGCTGATCATTTCCTTGGTACCGGTCACGGCAATCGGCGACTTGGCGGCGATTTCCCGGGCAATGCCCATCACGCCGTCGAGCAGGCTGGCGGTGTCGCTGTAGACACGATTGACCAGGCCGATGCTGCGCGCTTCGTCGGCACCGAAGGTGCGCCCCGTATAAGCGAGTTCACGCAGCATGCCGTCCCCGATGATCCGGGGCAAGCGTTGCAATGTGCCAACATCGGCGGCCATGCCGATATCGATCTCCTTGATGGAGAATTGCGCGTCCTCGGCCGCGTAACGCATGTCGCAGGCGGCAATCAGGTCGATGGCCCCGCCCAGGCAGTAGCCCTGGATCGCCGCGAGCACGGGTTTGCGGCAATTGTCCACGGCGTTGAACGAGGCTTGCAGTTGTAGGATCTTGCGCCGCAGCAGGCGTGCATTGCGCCCTACGTCCTTGCCCAGCTCGTTGGCTACGCCTGCCAGCATCATCAGGTCGATGCCGGAGGAAAAATGCTTGCCGGCGCCGCTGAGCACCACCACCCGTGCGGCATCGGTGTCATCGATCCATTGGAAGATCTCGATGATCTCGCTCCAGAACGCGGCGTTCATCGAATTGATCTTTTCCGGGCGATTGATCTGCACATGGGCAATGTTGTCTGCAAGTTCGACGTTGAACGCTTGGTATTGCGACATGGCAGTGATCCTTTACCGGCTGAAAAGAGGCTTGAACTATAACAAGCCAGCGCGACGGTACGTAGGCAGTGCATCGGCCAAAAGCGGGACTGACTGCCGACATGACCAAGGAAAACTTTATGGAAAAGGGGGAACTCTGTGGGAGCAAGGCTTGCCCGCGAAACAGGCAACTCGATTCTTGAAAGACCGCATTGCCTTCATCGCGGGCAAGCCTTGCTCCCACTCACCCCGTCACATTGATCAGGGCTTCTCGTCCGCCTGCAACTGCCCATCCCAACCACCCCCCAGTGCCGCAATCAACTGCACGCTGGCGATCAGGCGGCTCTGCTGCAGGCTCAGCACACTGCGTTCGTTGCTCAGCGCAGTGGCCTGGACGGTGACCACGTCGAGGTAGGCAATCAAGCCGGCCTTGTACTGGTTCTGCGTCAGGCGCAAGGATTCCCGGGCGGCGTCCAGGGCTTCCTGGCGCACGCGGGCTTCGTCTTCCAGCACCTTGAGCTGGATCATGTAGTTTTCCACCTCGCGCAAGCCGTCGAGCACCGTCTGGCGATAGGTGGCAACGGTCTGGTCATACGCCGCGACGGTACGGTCGACTTCCGCCGAACGCTGGCCGCCATCGAACAGCGTCATCGCCAATTGCGGCCCTACCGACCAGAAGCGGTTCGGCACGCTCACCCAGTTGTCGTAGGTACTGCTGCTGTAGCCGCCACTGAGGCTCAGGGTCAGGTCCGGGTAGTACGCGGCCTTGGCGACGCCGATGTTGGCGTTGGCGGCCATTACCGAACGCTCTGCCGAGGCGATGTCAGGCCGGCGTTCGAGCAGTTGCGACGGCAATGCCACCGGGATCTGCGGCAATGACGGGATGTCCTGGGCCTCGGCCAGGTTGAACTCGGCCGGCGGCAGGCCGATCAGTACGGCGATGGCGTTTTCAAACTGGGCCCGCTGCCAGATCAGGTCGATCAGGTCGCCCTGGGTGGTCTTGAGCTGGTTTTGCGCCTGGGCCACCGCGTCCCTGCCGGACACCCCGGCGCGGTACTGGTTTTCAGTCATTTTCAGGGAGCGCTGATAATTGTCGACGGTGGTCTGCAGCAGGCGCTTCTGTTCATCGATCACCCGCAACTGCAAGTAGTTCTGCACCAGTTCCGATTGCTGGCTCAGGCGCATCGCCTCCAGGTCGGCGAAACTGGCTTGGGCGCTCGCCTCGTCGGCTTCCAGGGTGCGGCGCAACTTGCCCCACACGTCCGCCTCCCAGCTGACGCCGGCCTGGGCGCTGTAGGTGTCGCGAATGCCGCTGGACGAACTGCTCAGGCTCGAACTGCTGCTGCCAGTGCCCTGGCTGGAACGGGTCTTGCCAACGGTCAGGTCCACGGTGGGGAAAAATGCGCCACGGGCATTGCGCACCAGCGCCCGGGCCTGCCGGTATTGGGCGTCGGCCTGGGCCACGGTCTGGTTGGACGCATTGAGCTGGTCCACCAGGCCATTGAGTTGCGCATCGCCGTACAGCTCCCACCAGGCGCCCCTGGCCATCGCATCGCTGGGGTTGGCCTGACGCCAGCCCTGGGCCTCCTTGTATTGCACCGGGGCGGCAGCCTGGGGACGTTGATAATCCGGGCCGACGGCGCAGGCACTGAGCATCGCCAGGCACAGCACCAGGCTCAGCACCCGCGAGCCACGGGCGGTCGCCAGCGTTGCGGCAAGATTGAAAGGCGAACGGTCGGTCATAGCGGAGTTTCCAGGGCAGCATCAGTGCGCACACCGCGCCAGCGATTGAAGCGATGGCGCAGCTTGTCGAGATAAAGGTAAACCACCGGGGTGGTGTAGAGCGTCAGTACCTGGCTGAACACCAACCCACCGATGATGGTCAGGCCCAGCGGCTGGCGCATTTCCGAGCCTTCGGCGGCGCCGAGCAGCAGCGGCAAGGCGCCGAGGATCGCCGCCAGCGTGGTCATCAGGATTGGCCGCAACCGCAGCAGGCAAGCGCTGCGGATCGACTCCAGTGGCGTCTGTCCGGCACGCTCCAGTTGCAGCGCCAGATCGATCATCAGGATGGCGTTTTTCTTCACCACACCGATCAACAGGAACAGTCCCAACAGCGAGATCAGGCTGAACTCGCCACCCAGCGCGTAGATCGACAGCAACGCGCCAACCCCGGCCGATGGCAACGTAGACAGGATGGTCAGCGGATGGATGTAGCTTTCATAGAGCACACCCAACACCAGGTACACCGCCAGCAACGCCCCGAGGATCATGAACGGTTGGCTTTTCTGGGTGGCGGCGAACGCATCGGCGGTGCCGGCCATTTTCGCGATGACGTCCTCGGGCAACCCAAGCTTGGCAAGTGCCCGCTCGATGGCCGCGGTGCCCTGCTCCACCGTGACACCTTCGGCCATGTCGAAGGAAATGCCCTCGGACGCGAACTGGCCTTCATGGCTGACCCGGTCGTCCTCCAGGCTGTTCTCGTAGTGGGCAATGGCCGACAGCGGCACCCGCGCGCCATCGGCGGTGATCACCTGGACCTGTTCGAGGGTACTCGGGTCCTGGGCATACTTGGGATTGACCTCCATGACCACCTGGTACTGGTTGAGGCTGTCGTAGATGGTGGATATCTGCCGCTGGCTGTAGGCGTTGTTGAGCACCGCGGTGACCATGTCCATGTCGATGCCCAGGCGCTTGGCCTGGTCGCGGTCCACCACCAGCGTCACCTGCTGCGCCCCACCCCCGTCGCGGGCGTCGATGGCGGTGAGTTCCGGCAAGGCCCGGAAGGCCGCCACAACCTTGGGGTACCAGGCGCGCAGCGACGCCAGGTCAGCGCTTTGCAGGATGTAGGAATACTGCGAGGTGGTCTGCTCGCGACCGCCACCGAACTGCAGGTCCTGGTCGGCCATTAACATCAACTGAGCGCCGGGGACCTTGGGCATTTCTTTACGAAGGCGCTCGATGACCTTTTGTGCAGAAATATTACGCTCCTTGATCGGCTTGAGGCGCACCAGCATGAAGGCGTTGTTGGTGCCGTTGTTGCCACCGATGAAACCGGCGACGCTTTGCACCGCCTCGTCCTTGAGCACGGCGCGGCGGAAAATTTCCATCTTCGGCTGCATCACGTTGAACGACAGCCCGTCGTCGCCACGCACGAAACCGATCAACTGGCCGGTGTCCTGCTGCGGCATGAAGGTTTTCGGCACCACCACATACAACGCGACGTTCACGCCGATGGTCACCAGCAGGCTCAGCAAGGTCAGGCGTCGATGGCGCAGCACCCAGTCCAGGCTGATCGCGTAACCACGGACCATGCGGTCATTGAGCCGCTGGCTCCAGCGCTGCAAGCGGTTTTCCTGCCCCGGCACGTGAGGCTTGAGCCAACGGGCGCAGAGCATCGGTGTGAGGGTTAGCGAGACCACCAGCGAGACCACGATGGACGCCGCCAGGGTGATGGAAAATTCGCGGAACAGGCTCTCGATGATCCCGCCCATGAACAGGATCGACAGGAACACCGCCACCAGCGAGACGTTCATCGACAGCAAAGTGAAACCCACCTCTTCGGCCCCCCTATACGCTGCTGTCATAGGAGGGACGCCTTCGTCGATATGCCGGGAGATGTTCTCCAGCACCACGATGGCATCGTCCACCACCAGCCCCGTCGCGAGGATCAACGCCATCAGCGACAGGTTGTTCAGGGAGAAACCGTACAGGTACATCACCGCAAACGTGCCCACCAGCGACACCGGCACCGCCAGGGTCGGGATCAGCGAGGCGCGGAAATTGCCGAGGAACAGGAACACCACCAGCACCACCAGGGCCACGGCGATCAGCAAGGTCATTTCCGCTTCATGCAGGGTGGCCTTGATCACCGGCGAGCGGTCCATCGCCAGGTTCAGCTTGACGCTGGCCGGCAGCACGGCCTGCAGCGCTGGCAGTTGCGCCTTGATCTCGTTGACGGTCTCGATGATGTTGGCCCCGGCCTGGCGGTTGATCACCAGCAACACGGCGGCATCGTTGTTGAAGAAACCGCTGTTGTAGCGATCCTCGACGCTGTCGGTGACTTTCGCCACGTCCTTGAGCCGCAATACCGAGCCGTCCTGGTAACGGATGATCAGCGTTTCGTAGTCCTTGGCCTTTTCCAACTGGTCGTTGGCCTGGACCTGCCACATGCGCCGGTCGTCCTCCACCGACCCCTTGGGCCGGCGCACGTTGCTATCGGCAATGGCGGTGCGTACATCGTCCAGGGCCACGCCGTACTGATTGAGCAACTGCGGCTCCAGTTCGATGCGCACCGCCGGCAACGAGCTGCCGCCGATCTGCACCTCGCCGACACCCGCCACCTGGGACAGGCTCTGGGACAGGATGGTCGAAGCCAGGTCGTAGAGCTGGCCTTTTTCCAACACATCCGAGGTCAGCGAGAGCACCATGATTGGCGCCTGGGACGGGTTGACCTTCTTGTAGGTGGGCATGCTGCGCATGCCGCTGGGCAACAGGTTGCGCGACGCATTGATGGCCGCCTGCACTTCCCGGGCGGCACCGTTAATGTCACGGTCCAGGTCAAATTGCAGAATGACGCGGGTAGAACCCTGGCTGGAACGGCTGCTCATGGTGTTGACCCCGGCGATGGCGCCGAAGGAACGCTCCAGGGGCGTAGCCACCGTCGAAGCCATCACCTCGGGGCTCGCCCCTGGCAGGTTGGCCTGGACCACGATCACCGGGAAATCCATTTGCGGCAGGGGCGAAACCGGCAGCAGGCCGAAGCTCACGCCACCGAGCAGCATGATGGCGAAGCTCAGGAGCATGGTCGCTACGGGGCGGCGGATGAAGGGGCCGGAGAGGTTCATCGGCCGCCACCACAGACTTCAAGCCACTGACCACAAGAGATAGCTGGGCTTTTGTGGCGAGGGAGCTTGCTCCCGCTATGTGGGAGCAAGGCTTGCCCGCGATGGAGGCGATGCGGTCTTGCAGAATCGAAGCGCCTGTTTCGCGAGCAAGCTTTGCTCCCACAGTCCAACGGGAGCAAGCTCCCTCGCCACGAAAAGCGCTGCATCGCCGTCACACCCGCACCTCTTTCCCATCCGGCCTGGCGAACCGGCGTCCCAGTCGATCGAAATACAGGTAGATCACCGGGGTGGTGAACAGCGTCAATACCTGGCTCACCAACAACCCACCTACCATCACCAAGCCCAGGGGCTGGCGCAGTTCGGCGCCGGAGCCGGTGGCGAACATCAGCGGTATTGCGCCGAACAAGGCCGCCAGGGTGGTCATCAGGATCGGGCGGAAGCGCAGCAATGCTGCCTGGTAGATCGCTGTCTGCGGGTCCATGCCCTGGTTGCGCTCGGCGTCGAGGGCGAAGTCGATCATCATGATCGCGTTCTTCTTGACGATGCCGATCAGCAGAATGATGCCGATGATCGCGATCATGCCCAGGTCATTGCCACTGAGGATCAAGGCCAGCAAGGCGCCGATAGCCGCCGAGGGCAAGGTGGAAAGAATGGTGATCGGGTGGATGTAGCTTTCGTACAGCACGCCCAGGACGATGTACATGGTCACCACCGCTGCCAGGATCAGCAGCAAGGTACTCGACAGCGACGCCTGGAATGCCTGGGCCGCGCCCTGGAACTCGGTCTGCACGCCCACCGGCATGCCGATGTCCCGCTGGACCTTTTCGATCACGTCCACCGCATGCCCCAAGGCCACGCCCGGCGCCAGGTTGAACGACATCATCACCGCCGGGAACTGGCCAATGTGAGCAATCGCCAGTTGCGCCTGGCGTTCTTCGACCCGGGCCAGGCTCGACGGCCGCACCTGCCCACCGTCGGTGGTCTTGACGTGAATCTGGTCCAGCGCCTGGGGCCCGATCCGTTCCCCGGCCTGGGCCTGCAACACCACGCGGTACTGGCTGGCCTGGGTGTAGATGGTGGAAATCTGCCGCTGGCCGAAGGCGTCATAGAGCGCGTCGGTGATGTTCGACACCGAGACGCCCAGGCGTGAGGCCGCGTCGCGGTCGATCACCAGGTAGACCTGCAGGCCCTTGTCCTGCAGGTCGCTGGCCACATCGGTCAGCTCCGCCTGTTGGGCCAGGGCTTCGACCAGGCGCCCGCTCCACAGGCTGAGCAACTCGGCATCCGGCGATGACAGGCTGAACTGGTATTGGGTGCGGCTGACCCGGTCTTCAATGGTCAGGTCCTGCACCGGCTGCATGAACAGGCGAATGCCCACCAGCCGATCCAACTGCGGCTGCAAGCGGGCAATGATCTGGGTGGCGCTGTCGTCCCGCTCGCTGTGGGGCTTGAGGTTGATCAGCAGGCGCCCGCTGTTGAGCGTGGCGTTGTCGCCGTCCACGCCGATGTAGGACGACAGGCTCTGCACCGCCGGGTCGGCGAGAATCACTTTCGCCAGTTGCTGCTGGCGCTCGCTCATGGCGGCAAAGGAGATCGATTGCGGCGCCTCGGAAATGCCCTGGATCACGCCGGTGTCCTGCACCGGAAAGAACCCCTTGGGCACGGCCAGGTACAGCACCACCGTCAGCACCAGGCTGGCCACCGCCACCAACAGGGTCAGTGGCTGATGCTTGAGCACCCACTGCAACTTGCGTCCGTAGGCGGCGATCAACCAGTCGATCCAGGCGCCGCTGGCGCGGTAGAAACGGCCTTGCTCTGCTTCCTTGGGCTCGCGCTTGAGCAAGCGGGCGCACATCATCGGCGTCAGGGTCAGGGACACCACCAGGGAAATCAGGATCGCCACCGCCAGGGTGATGGCGAACTCGCGAAACAACCGCCCCACGACGTCGGCCATGAACAGCAGCGGAATCAGCACGGCGATCAGCGACAGCGTCAGGGAGATCAGCGTAAAGCCGATCTGCTTCGCACCCTTGAGCGCGGCCTGCAACGGGCTGTCGCCCTCCTCGATGTAACGGGCGATGTTCTCCAGCATGACGATGGCATCGTCCACCACGAAACCGGTGGCAATCGTCAAGGCCATCAGGGTCAGGTTATTGATGGAAAAACCGGCCAGGTACATCACGCCGAAGGTGCCGATCAGCGACAACGGCACGGCCACCGACGGAATGATTGTGGCACTGACGCGACGCAGGAACAGGAACGTCACCATGACCACCAGCGCAATGGCGATCAGCAATTCATGCTGCACATCGGTGACCGACGCGCGGATGGTCTGGGTGCGGTCGGTCAGCACGGTGACATCCAGGCCGGCCGGCAGGTTGTCGGTGATGCTCGGCAGCAGGGCCTTGATCCGATCCACCACCTCGATGACATTGGCCCCCGGCTGGCGCTGGATGTTCAGCAGCACGGCCTGGTTTTCGTTGGCCCAGGCGGCAAGCCGTTCGTTTTCGGCGCCGTCGACGATCTGTGCCACGTCCTTGAGCCGCAACGGCGCGCCATTGGCGTAGGCCAGGATCAGCTCGCCGTAGTCCTTGGGCGAGGTCAGTTGGTCGTTGGCGTCGAGCATCGAGACCCGGGTCGGGCCGTCGAAGTTGCCCTTGGGCTGGTTGACGTTGGAAGCGCCGATCAGCGTGCGCACATCAGCCAGGTTCAGGCCGTTGGCCGCCAGGGCCTCGGGATTGACCTTGATCCGCACAGCCTGGCGCTGGCCGCCGGCGATGGTAACCATGCCGACGCCGCTGATCTGGGCGATTTTCTGCGCCATGCGGGTGTCGACCAAGTCGTTGAGCTTGGGCAGCAGCATGGTCTTGGAGGTAATGGCCAGGGTCAGCACCGGGGTGTCGGCCGGGTTGACCTTGTTGTACACCGGCGGCGCCGGCAGGTCGTTGGGCAGCAGGTTGGTGGCGGCGTTGATCGCAGCCTGCACCTGCTGCTCGGCGACGTCCATGTTGATATCGAGGTTGAAGCGCAGGGTAATCACCGACGCACCGCCGGAACTGGTGGAGGCCATTTGCGTCAGGCCCGGCATCTGTCCGAACTGCCGCTCCAGGGGCGCGGTCACCGCACTGGTCATCACATCGGGACTGGCGCCCGGGTACAGGGTCATCACGCGGATGGTCGGGTAATCGACTTGGGGCAGTGCTGACACCGGCAGCAGCCGATAGGCGATCAGGCCGGCCAGAATGATCGCCAGCATGCTCAGTGTCGTGGCGACCGGGCGAAGGATGAACAGTCGCGAGAAATTCATGCGCCGCCCTTTTTCGCCTGGTCGGCCGCGGCCGGCTCAGTGGGCGCCGCTGCGGACTTGCCCTGCAGGTGCTCGGTCGGCGTGGTGGGCACTTCCTGGCTGTCGCTGACCACTTCCACTTCGCTGCCTTCCTTCAAGCGATCGGTGCCTTCGAGCACCACCCGGTCACCGGCGGCCAGGCCTTCGGTGACCACGGTGTTCGCGCCGTCGCTGGCGCCGATCTTCAGCATCTTGATGGTGACCTTCTTGTCGCCCTCCAAGGCGTAGACGAAGGTGCCATTGGTGCCGAACTGGATGGCCGCCGTCGGCGCCAGGACCACACCCTTGAGGGTGTCGGCCAGCAGGTGGACATTGACGAACTGGTTGGGGAACAGCGACTGGTCACGGTTCTCGTAGCGGGCCTTGAACTTCAGGGTGCCGGTGGTGATATCGATCTGGTTGTCCAGGCTTTGCAACACGCCGCTGGCCTGGCGCTTCACGTCGCCCCGGTCCCAGGCTTCGACCGGCAGTTTTGCCCCGCTGCGGTAACGGGCGAGCACCGTGTCGAGGTTGTTCTCCGGCAAGGTGAACACGACGCTGATGGGTTGGGTCTGGGTGATGACCGCCAGGGCCGTGGTGTCGTTGGCCGCCACCAGGTTGCCGGTGTCCAGCTGCCGCAGGCCGACTCGCCCGGAGATGGGCGCGCGGATCCTGGTGAATTCGAGGTTGAGCTTGGCGTCGTTGACTGCCGCCTGGTTGGTCTTGACCGTGCCCTGGTATTGGCCTACCAGCGCCGCGGCGGTGTCGAGGGTCTGCTTGGCAATACTGTCTTCGGCGTACAGGCCGCGATACCGCTCGAAGTCTACCTGGGCATTTTTCAACTGGGCCTGGTTCTGCAACAGCGTGCCTTCGGCCTGGAGCAAGGCGTTCTGGTACGGACGCGGGTCGATCTCGGCCAGCAAATCTCCAGCCTTGACCATTTGCCCTTCTTCGAAGGCGATCTTGACCAGTTCGCCGCCCACGCGGCTGCGCACGTTGATGGTATTGAGGGCCGTGACCGTGCCGAGTGCCTTGAAGTACAGCGGAAAATCCCCAGTCACCACCGGCGCCACCCGAACCGGGATCGGCCCCGTCGCCCCACCGAACCCTGGCCGCATGCCACCCGAACGCCCCATGTGCCCCGCCGCGGTTTTATCCCCTTCCCCAGGCTTTTGGGTCGAGCCACTGGGCCAGAACTTCCAGGCCAGCGCCGCGACAACCAAGACGATGAACAGGCCAAACAGCCAGCGACGGGAATTGCGGGAAACAGAGGATTGCATGGAGTGATCAACCATTGGGCGCGTGGACTTCTTTTACGGGAGGCTGAACGATAAGCACTGGCGGGTGTTTAGCAAAGCGCCTTTACCGGCAATTTACGTTGGGCTTACCTGGCACATAGTCGGCTAAAGCCTTGAAGCACAAAAGAAAACGGCCTGGACAAGCCAGGCCGTTAACAATTGTAATAAATACCTTATTTCATTCCACTTATTTCAGAACGGCCAGGGCCGCGTCGTAGTTCGGCTCTTCAGCGATTTCCTTGACCAGCTCGCTGTGCAGCACGGTGTCGTTTTCGTCCAGCACCACCACGGCACGGGCGGTGAGGCCTTTCAGCGGGCCATCAGCAATTGCCACGCCGTAGTCCTGGATGAATTCGGCACCGCGCAGGGTCGACAGGTTCTGGACGTTTTCCAGGCCTTCGGCGCCGCAGAAACGCGCCTGGGCAAACGGCAGGTCGGCGGAGATGCACAGCACCACGGTGTTGTTCAGCTCGTTGGCCTGGGCATTGAACGTGCGCACGGAGGTGGCGCAGGTCGGCGTGTCGACACTTGGGAAAATGTTCAGCACTTTGCGCTTGCCGGCGAAGTCCTTCAGGGAAACGTCCGACAGATTGCCGGCAACCAGGGAAAAGGCTGGCGCCTTGGAACCGGCTTGTGGCAACTGGCCGTTGACTTGGACCGGGTTGCCTTTGAGGGTGACTTGAGCCATGAACGGATTCCTTCTGACAGTTTGAAAATGGTGAGGCCGGAGTTAACCACGAAATGCTTGCGCGACCTACCGCTGGACATAAAAAGACATGGTGTCGCCATCCTGTGTAGGAGCTGGCGAAGCCTGCGATCTTTTGATCTTTCGCTTGAGATTTCAAGTGTATTTGGAAAGATCGCAGCCTCGTTGCACTCGACAGCTCCTACATAGCTCCTACATGTTCCTACATGCTCCTACGCAGTTCCCATAGGGGTATTCGTGGCTATTTAGCCTTGAATTTCAGAAACGACTGATGCAAATCCGACGCCCAGCCATCGATGACCCCTTTGACATCATCGGGTTTCATGACCTGGGACTCGTTGGACAACGGCTTGCCCGTGCCTTTGCGCACCACCTGGGCGACCACCGCGTTGTTGCCACCGTCGAGAAAAACCGCTTCGGTGCCCAGGGTGGTTTCCTGGTCGCGAATACCGCTGGCGGTGCTGACAGCGGCCGCCACCAGCGCAATCGGGATCACCTCATACGGTTTCAAGCCTTCGGTCTTGCTGCTGACAGCCGTGATGGCCGCCCGCATCACCAAGACACCCGGCCCAGGAGCTGTCGCCAGGGGCAAGGATTTTCCCGCTTCCCGCTTGAGGGCCTGATCGTAATAAGCGGTAATGCCCGACAGTGTGCCCTGGGGGATCTTCACGGTCGGCTGTGGCTTGGGATAAAGCTGCGTCGGCTCGATATAAAGACTGGTGTACTTGCCCGGGTCGATCTTCGGATCGACCCAACGCATGACCTCGGCCCCCGACGGCGATTTCTCTTCCTTGAGCCGGCTGTAATCCCCCAGGAACCCGGAGTACTCATCCGGCTGGGTGACTTTGCTGGAACACCCCGCCAAGGCGAGCGAGGCAATGCAAACAGTGCCGATCATCGACGAAAACTTCATGCTGTCACTCCTGTAAGCCACACGAGGCGGGGCCGGAACTACAGGTATAGCCAATGGACAGGTTTTTGCCTGCTCTGAGAATGCCTGATTCAGCCGCGCTCGCGCGGTATCAGGCTCTGCAGCTGTTGTGCGAGGAAGTTGGCATCGAAAGCAAACGTGTCGGGGTCCTTCAACCCGTTGGTCCGGCGCCATTGCCATTGCGTCGATGGCGGTTGGCAAACCAGGGAAATGCTGCCGTGACGGGTCGCGGCAAGGCCCATGATCGACAAAGAAATCAGCCCGCCCGCGCCCATCACCTCCGGCACGAACTCCACCGGTTTCCCGGTAATGGTCAAGGTCAGTTTTTCAGTCTTGAAACCGGACGTCTCGACAGGGGCGCTCGGCCCGTGCGCCACATACGTCTCACGGCTCAGTTCCAACAGGCCGAGCGCCATGACAGGCGCCAGCCATTGCTCGATTTGCCCGTACAACGCCTTGATCTGCTCTGCCCAAACCGCCGACTGGGCCTGGTGCAGTTGTTTTTTATGCGCTTCGCTGTCGGCGTAGTGACGAAGCATCTCGCCCAATTGCTGTACATCGTCCATGGGCCGGTCCTCGATTAAGGGAGTACTGCGAAGCGCGATGATGACAGGTTCAAGACGTTGGCGTACGTAAAAGCCCTCTTTGCCTGCGCGCGGGGTCCTTCAGCGCAACCGCGCCATAGCCAGGGTGTCCACCCAGCGTCCGTCACGCACGGCATAGTCGCGCATCAGGCCTTCGGTTTCGAAGCCGAACTTGCGGTACAGGCCGATGGCCGCTTCATTGTCGGCGTACACCGTCAACTCGACCCGCCGCAGGTTCATCCAGTTGTCCGCGACCTCCAGCGCGGCGGCCAGCAGCATCGAACCCACACCCTTACCCTGCCAGGCGACAGCCACACCCATGCCGAGACTGCCGCAATGGGCACGACGCACGCGCGAAAACTGCTCCAGCCCCAGGTTGCCGATGACTTCACCCTCGTGCAGCGCCACCAGCTTCAATGAACGCTCGTCATCCATCGCCAGGCGCTTGCGCCAGATTTCGGTGGACTGGAAAGGCATTTGCAACACCTGGCGGGTCACCGCCGGGTCGTTGTAGAGCGCGGTGACACCGGCGATGTGGGCTTCAGCGAAGCGAACGAGGGTGATCGATGATTCGGGCATGCGGCTCCTCCCTGGAGACGTGACAAGGCCGATCACTATAAGTCGCGCCAGGCTGTGGGGGAAACCTGTGGGAGCGAGCTTGCTCGCGATGAGGCCCTTTCAACCGGCATCGATGTTGAATGGACGACCGCTATCGCGAGCAAGCTCGCTCCCACAGAGGGCCTACTTCCTATTTTGGGTTATGCCTGGAACCAATCCCGGCGCTCATCCAGTGTGTGGTGGATCAGCTCACGAAGCATCTGCACCTCTGGTGAGCCTTCGGCCTGGGCATTGACGGCCATCCACAAGGAGCGCTGCATCGACAGGCCGAATACTTGCGGCAATGCCACCAAGCCTCGGTCAAAGCGGCTCATGTACTGCGGCAACAAACCGATGCAGGCGCTGCAGCGAATCATTTCCAGCATCAATTCATAGGATTGCACCTGCACCACGCCGGCCCGGCGTTGCTCTATCAGGGCGTTCCACGGCGCGAAACCGTCCACGTGTCGGTCCGCCTGCCATTGCACCAGCATGTAGTCGTTCAAGTCGTCCAGGCAGTCCGGGCGTGTGACCGGTCGTGAATAGCGTTTGGCAATGTGCGGCACATAGTCCAACCGCGCCAGCCGATCCGCTGGCAACGTGGCAAAGCTCGGCCCTGGCACTGACGCGTGGGCATCACTCAACCACAGCACCAGGTCGGCGCTGACGGCTTGCAGCGCCAGTTCACTGTCCAGGGTAATGATCTGCAGCCGCACGCTGGCGTTGCGCCGCAGCAACGCGATCAGGTCGCGTCCCAGGATGTCATGCAGAATCGACTCGGCCACGGCCAGGCGAATCAAGGGTTGATCGTTCAGCGGCGGCGCGCTTTCGTGGGCCAGAGTGATCAATCGCGCCTGCAACTGCCGACCTTCGCGAGTGAGGGTCAAGGCGCTGCCCTGGAAGCTGAACAGCGAGCGTTGCAACCGCGTCTCCAACTGCGCCAACTGCTTGCGCAGCCAGGTTGCCTTGACGTTGAGGCTACGGGCCGCTTGCATGAAGCAGCCGCAACGGGCACTGACCAGGAAACACTGCGTCACCTGCGGTTCAATACCGCCGGCCAATGTCAGCCACGGATCGGGGACACGCAACGGCGTGCGGTATGCGGTGACAGCCTGGCGTCCTGCGGGCTCGGTGAAGGTCATGGGTGACTCCCTGTCGGTTGTACAAATACATGGGGCAAACAACACAGCACCCTGTGGCGAGGGAGCTTGCTCCCGCTGGTCTGTAGGAGCTGACGAGCGAAGCGAGGCTGCGATCTTTTCATTGCCAATTCAGTCCGGAGCGAAAGATCAAAAGATCGCAGGCTTCGCCAGCTCCTACAGAGC
>NZ_MUOA01000063.1:0-36976 GCF_002001065.1 Pseudomonas sp. A25(2017)
GATGCCCACTCCACAATGCCTGCGTTCGGCCAGCGTGGTTAACGGGGCGCCGAGATCAACGTCCACCGCGAGGCGGCCTGGTAGCCGACCTGGTTCTTGGTGGGACCGCGTTTCTCCTGTGGGAGCGAGCTTGCTCGCGAAGGCGGTGGTTCAGTTTTGAATTGGCTGTCGTCTTCGCGGGCAAGCCCACTCCCACACTGAGTCGGTGACAATCTACAGATTTGCAGCCACTGTAAATCCCTGTGGGAGCAAAGCTTGCTCGCGATAGCAGTGGATCAGCTTGCATCAGTGTTGGATGTGCCGCCGTCTTCGCGGGCAAGCCCGCTCCCACACTGGATCGGGAACGATCTACAGATTTGCGGCCACTGCAAATCCCTGTGGGAGCAAAGCTTGCTCGCGATAGCAGTGGATCAGCTTGCATCAGTGTTGGATGTGCCGCCGTCATCACGAGCAGGCTCGCTCCCACACTGGATCGGGAACGATCTACAGATTTGCGGCCACTGCAAATTCCTGTGGGAGCAAAGCTTGCTCGCGATAGCGGTGGATCAGCTTGCATCAGCGTTGGATGTGCCGCCGTCATCGCGAGCAGGCTCGCTCCCACACTGCGTCGGGAACGATCTACAGATTTGCGGCCACTGCAAATTCCTGTGGGAGCAAAGCTTGCTCGCGATGGCGGTGGATCAGCTTGCATCAGCGTTGGATGTGCCGCCGTCTTCGCGGACAAGCCCGCTCCCACACTGCGTCGGGAACGATCTACAGATTTGCGGCCACTGCAAATTCCTGTGGGAGCGAGCCTGCTCGCGATAGCAGTGGATCAGCTTGCATCAGCGTTGGATGTGCCGCCCTCTTCGCGGGCAAGCCCGCTCCCACACTGCGTCGGGAACGATCTACAGATTTTCGGCCACTGCAAATTCCTGTGGGAGCAAAGCTTGCTCGCGATGGCGGTGGATCAGCTTGCATCAGCGTTGGATGTGCCGCCGTCTTCGCGGGCAAGCCCGCTCCCACACTGGGATTGGGTCCACCTGGGAAAACCAGGTCGGCTGTCAGGCCGCTATCGCGAGCAGGCTCGCTCCCACATTGGATCTTTGGCAGACACAAAACTCATGCACACCGCAAAACCTGTGGGAGCGAGCTTGCTCGCGATGAGGCCAGCACATCCAACATCACCGCAAACTGACACACCGCCTTCGCGGGCAAGCCCGCTCCCACAGGAGAAACGCGGTCCCACCAAGAACCAGGTCGGCTGTTAGGCCGCCTCGCGGTGGACGTTGATCTCGGCGCCCCGTTAACCACGCTGGCTGAACGAAGGTATTGCGCAGTGGGCAACCCGGCATGGATGCCGGGTTAGCCGCGCTGGGCCATGGATGGCCCTTCGCGGCGGGCCCACGGAGCAATGCCTTCGTTCAGGCACACCGAGCCTAGGCGAGGTGCCGAGTGGTGGGGCAGAAGCGTTTTGCTTACTTTTGCGCTTCTCAAAAGTGAGCCGCTGTAAAAGCGGAACCGTCAGTGGCCGTTACCACAGCAACGGATATACACACCCCCCTGAAATCAAGCGTCCCAAGGGACTACTGCGTCAACGTCAATGGCATAACGCTCAATAGCCTCGGCACAGACACTGGCGTCTACACGCCCCTCACGCACCAGGGCAGTCAGCGCACTCAAGACAATCTGGTGGCGGTCCACTTCGAAGAACCTGCGCAACTGGTCGCGGGTATCACTACGGCCAAACCCGTCGGTCCCGAGTACCGTGTAGCGGGCATCGAGATAACTGGCGATCAACTGCGGCAAGGCGCGAACGTAATCGGTGCAGGCAATGATCGGCACCGAGTCGTTGAGCGACGCCTGGACATGACTACGGCGCGAAGGCTCTCCAGGATGCAGTCGATTCCAACGTTCCACTTCACGGGCATCACGTGCCAACTCGGTGAAGCTGGTAACGCTCCAGACCTGACTGTCGATACCCCAATCGCTCTCCAGCAACTCGGCGGCGGCAATCACTTCGCGCAGGATGGCGCCGGAACCCAACAACTGGACACTTCCACGCGCGCCCTCGACTTCATGCCGGGCGAACCGATACATGCCCTTGATAATCGCCTGTTCGACGCCTTCAGGAAGGTTGGGCTGCGGGTAGTTCTCGTTCATCAAGCTGACGTAATAAAACTCGTCCACCTGACGCTCCAGCATCTGACGCATGCCGTGATCCAGGATCACCGCGAACTCGCCGGCAAATGCCGGATCGTAGGCACGGCAGTTGGGGACCATCGCCGCCATCAGATGACTGTTGCCGTCCTGGTGCTGCAGGCCTTCGCCACCCAATGTCGTGCGACCTGCCGTGGCCCCGAGCAGAAAGCCGCGGGCCCGTTGATCCGCCGCCGCCCAGATCAGGTCGCCGATACGCTGGAAGCCGAACATCGAGTAGTAGATGTAGAACGGCAGCATCGGCAAGCCATGCACCGAATAGCTGGTCGCCGCTGCAACCCAGGAACTGATCGCCCCCGCCTCGCTGATGCCCTCTTCGAGAATCTGGCCGTCCAGCGCTTCTCGATAGCTCAGGATCGAACCGATGTCTTCCGGCTCATATCGCTGCCCCACGCTGGAATAAATACCGATCTGCTTGAACAGGCTGGCCATGCCGAACGTACGCGCTTCATCCGCCACGATCGGCACGATGCGCGGGCCCAGTTGTTTGTCCCGCAGCAGACCACTGAGCATTCGAACGAACGCTATGGTGGTGGACATTTCCTTGCCTTGGGCAGCAATGGCAAACGCGCCATAGCTGCTGACGTCAGGCACCGCCAATGATTCGGCAGTCGAAGGACGCGATGGCATGTAGCCGCCCAATGCACGGCGACGCTCATGCAGATAGCGCATTTCAGCACTGTCTTCAGCGGGCTTGAAGAAGCT
Organism: Pseudomonas sp. A25(2017); assembly: GCF_002001065.1. Classification (NCBI taxonomy): domain Bacteria; kingdom Pseudomonadati; phylum Pseudomonadota; class Gammaproteobacteria; order Pseudomonadales; family Pseudomonadaceae; genus Pseudomonas; species Pseudomonas sp. A25(2017). The sequence goes on from NZ_MUOA01000063.1 coordinate 2,905, forward strand.
CAACGAAGCGGCCTGTTCATCGGTCAACGGCAGGTTGAAACGATTGCGGAACGCGATCAGCGCCTCCCTGTCGAGCTTCTTCTGCTGGTGCACGGTCATCTTGCCCTGCCCGGCATCGCCCATGCCGAAGCCCTTCTTGGTCTGCGCCAGAATCACGGTGGGTTTCTTGCCTTCGAGCAGCGCGCTTTGATAGGCGGCGAAGATCTTCACCATGTCGTGACCGCCACGTTTCAGACGGTCGATCTGTTCATCGCTCAGGCCTTGTACCAACTGCGCCAATGCCTCGTTCTGACCAAAGAAATGATCACGGTTAAAGCGCCCGTCTTTTGCCGCGAACGTCTGGAACTGTCCATCGACGGTGCTGGACAGCGCCTTGACCAGCGCGCCATCTGTATCACGCGCAAACAAACTGTCCCAGTCGGAACCCCAGACCAGTTTGATGACGTTCCAGCCTGCCCCACCAAACAACGCCTCCAGCTCGTCGATGATGCGACCATTGCCACGAACCGGCCCGTCCAACCGTTGCAGGTTGCAATTGACCACCCAGACCAGATTATCCAGCCCTTCCCGCGCGGCCAGCGTCAGTGCCGACATGCTTTCCGGCTCATCCATTTCCCCATCGCCAAACACACCCCAGACGGTTCGCCCGGAGGTGTCTTGCAGGTCTCGATGCTCCAGGTAACGCATGAAGCGCGCCTGGTAGATCGAGCTGATCGGACCGATGCCCATGGAACCGGTCGGAAACTGCCAGAAGTCCGGCATCAACCAAGGATGCGGGTAACTCGACAGCCCCCGGACACCCTTGGCGCGCGCGCTGATCTCTTGCCGATAATGCAGCAGATCCTGTTCTTCCAGGCGTCCCTCGAGGAACGCCCGGGCATAGACCCCTGGCGCCGAGTGCGGCTGATAGAACACCAGATCGCCACCGCTCCTTTCGGTTCGCGCTTTGAAAAAATGGTTGAAGCCCACTTCGAACAAATCCGCCGCGCTGGCATAACTGGCGATATGGCCGCCCAATTCGCCATAGGCGTAGTTGGCCCTGGCAACCATGGCCAACGCATTCCAGCGCATGATCGAGGCCAGCCGTTCTTCGATGGCCAGGTCCCCTGGAAATACCGGCTGGCACTCAACACTGATGGTATTGATGTAAGGCGTGCCATGGCTGGGCCGCCAACCGATGTCCGAGGCGCTTGCCACAGCCACCAGCATGTCGAGAATCTGTTTGGCCTGTGCCGTGCCGCTATGGGCGATAACCGACAGCAAGGCGTCCCGCCATTCAGCAACTTCTTGAGCATCTTCAGTGGTCTGGCCCGGCCATTGGGCATGAATATCGAACAGGTTCATGGGCATCTCCTGCAAATGTCGGGCAACGCTTCAAGGTGGCGCGAATAGCTCAATCGGGCGAGTTTTTTGACTTGCTCTACCGCGTCAATGACGGAGCGCTCGGCCCAGCTGTCTTGCCCTATCTGGTAGATGCACGGGTTGCCAATGGAAAGATTGTTCAATAGATACTCTTCAAGTTCACCGCAAACGAGAAAGCTGTAATCACACCCCGCTACGTGTACTTCAACGCACCTGCCAGCCCCTGTATCCGAAGGCTCAACCTGCACAAGCGCGATATTGTCAAAACAGCTGAACCCATGATGCATCAGGTCAATATGATCACTGTCAATTGCGGACACGATGACAACGATGCGGGTACAGCTCGAAGGTTCACGCATCCACTTCATGGTTTTAGAACGACAGTCGGCAGATCGGCTCATGAGTGCGGCCTTTCCATTGGGGTCATCAATTCAGGCGTGTGTGGCGATGACTTTCGCTAGATGAAACAACGCTCTTGCAAGCCGCTTTTCACCAGTGTCCGGGTCACCGATAAAATCTCTTCCACCTGTTTATCGATCGCTGCGTGGGAGGCTACGTCTTCCAGTTTGAGGACACGCAGTGGGTGACCGCAGACTGATCCCAGCCAGGCGAGACGGGGTATCGGGCTGACTTCGACATCCAGTAAAAAGCAGCCTTTGGATACGCCGCGCAGCAGTTGGCTGGCCCGGCAGGTGGTCGCCGGCGCTGCATCTATCGGGTTGGACCCAAACTGCAACCAGTCGAGCATAAACGCCCTGGATTGCTGGACCACCAGGTAAGCAACCTGGTCCCAGTCGTCGATCTCCATGTGCAACTTGTCAATCAGGTACTTGGGTAACGCGGCGCTGGTCACGATGACGACCCCGGTATCCGCCAGCGGTTCTTTCACCCAGATTGCAGACTGCGATATCGCATGCATGGTGGTACTCCCAGCGTGATTCCTGAGCCTGGCTGACACAATCCCCTGTGGGAGCAAGCTCGCTCCCACAGGGGCTCCCACAGGCAACTCCAAGCAGTTCTACGCTCAGCCGTTACGAAACAGGAAGCTGTAGGCGTTCAGCGCCGGCGCCCCGCCCAAGTGTGCGTAAAGCACTTTGGAACCTTCGGGGAATTCGCCACGACGGACCATTTCAATCATGCCGTGCATCGATTTACCTTCGTACACCGGGTCTGTCAGCACACCTTCAAGGCTGCCGCACAGTCGGATGGCTTCCAATGTACCTTCGTTGGGCAAGCCATATTCCGGGTAGGCGAAACGCGTATCGAGCACCACGTCCTCTTCGGTAATCTCGCGTCCCAGCTCCACCAGCTCAGCCGTGTGTCGGGCGATGCGCAGGATCTGTGCCTTGGTCTGTTCCGGCTTGGCCGAAGCGTCGATACCAATCACATTCTTCGAACGACCGTCAGCCGCGAAACCGACAACCATGCCCGCCTGCGTACTGCCGGTCACCGAGCAGACCACGATGTAGTCAAACTTGAAGCCCAATTCTTTTTCCTGCTGCCGCACTTCTTCGGCAAAGCCGACGAAACCGAGGCCGCCGTAGGGGTGTTCGGAACAACCCGCCGGAATCGGAAACGGTTTGCCACCCTGCTCCACGACATCGCTCATGGCCTTTTCCCAACTTGGCCGAATGCCAATATCGAAGCCAGCGGCGTCAAGCCGCACGTCAGCGCCCATGATCCGCGACATCTCGATGTTGCCGACGCGGTCATACACCGCGTCGGAATAGTTCACCCAGTTTTCCTGCACCAACACGCACTTCATGCCCAGGTGGGCAGCGACGGCAGCGACCTGGCGGGTCTGGTTCGACTGGATGCCGCCGATGGAGACCAGCGTATCGCAGCCTTGCTCGAGCGCTTCGGGAATGAGGTATTCGAGCTTGCGTGTCTTGTTCCCACCAAAGGCCAGGCCACTGTTGCAGTCTTCACGTTTGGCATACAGCTCGACCTTCCCCCCCAGATGTTGACTGAGGCGCTTCAAGGGCGTGATGGGCGAAGGACCGAAGGTCAATGGATAACGTTCAAAACGATTCAGGTTCATGACTCTGCTCCTTGATATGGGATATCCAAGCGCCAGACCGAAAGGGAAAAGGCCGCATTCCAGGCTCTTTCCAGAGGGGCTTCGATGAGTTCAATATTAAGAAGAATCCAAAAAATATGTGTTGCAAGTTTCCGCCACTTGGAAAAACATAATTTCCATTAAGTAACACCAAACATACTTTTAATGCGTGGAATTCAACATGAGAGCAACAAACACTCACAAGAAGCCGGGCACTACGGCCCCAGTGCCGCAGCCACTGGATCGAACCGACCGCGCGATTCTCAAGGCCCTGCAACGGGATGCCTCCATCTCCAACGTGGCGCTTGCAGAGAAGGTGAAGTTGAGTGCCCCGGCCTGCCTCAGGCGCGTGGAACGACTCAAGCAGGTCGGGCTGATCAAGAACATCGTCGCCCTGTTGGACAATGAAGCGCTGGATGCGGGGATGGTGGTCTTGATCGGCGTGGTGCTGGACCGCTCCACACCGGAATCCTTCGCCGCATTCGAGGCGGCCGCACAAAAAGTGTCCGGCTGCATGGAGTGCCATGTGGTGACGGGGGAGTTCGACTACTTCATGTTGCTGCGCACCAAGGACAGCAACAGTTTCAACCGGCTCCACGCGGAGCAATTGCTTTACCTGCCCGGGGTTCGCCAGATTCGCTCGTTCATGGGCTTGCGCCAGGTCTTGTCGACAACCCACATCCCCCTTTGAGGCTCCCGTCAGATCGAGCAGGCATCGGGGGCATGCGCAGAAAAACTGACACGACTGAATGCGTTGGCAATCCAGCTGCTAAGCTCAATTTCGCTCCAGACCACAACCAATAACAATGTTCAAAGAAAGGTAAGGCAGCATGACCACGGCACAGTCTCCGGCAACGTCCGCGAAATGGCGTTTCAAGTTAGGCATCGCCATTCTTTGTCTAATGCTCACGTTGTGGTTGTTGGTGCCACTGGCAGCGGCCGCGGATGTGCCCCGCTCCACCATCGCCGCGATCACCGGCGCCCTGTTCATCATCAACAAGGTGTTGTTGCTGCTGGTGATCGCCGTGATGGGCAAGGCGGGTTTCCAAGAGCTCAAGCAGCATGTATTCAGCTATGTGTCGGGCCTTGTGCCCAACGCTGAGCAAGAGGTAAGCGTCACCCGCCACCGTATTGGCCTGGTGATGTTCTGCTTGCCGTTGGTGTGTTCCTTTCTCGAACCCTATGTCGACACCCTCGCGCCCGGTCTGCGCCCCAATAGCTGGGCATTGCAACTGCTGGGCGATGCACTGTTGGTTGGCAGCTTCTTTGTACTGGGTGGCAATTTCTGGGAGAAATTGCGCGCGCTGTTTATCCGAACCGCACGGGTCACTGCCTCCGACCCGGTCTGAGCCAACGCCCGGATCGCCTCCCCCCGGCGCGCTGTCGGTTGTTCTTGAAGCGCCATGACTTACAGGTGCCGATATGCCCGAAACACAGAACGCTCCCGTTTCCGTCGAGCCTGAGCGCCAAACCGAACCGCCTGCTGAAAAGCCTGCGCCAGCCAATCCACTGCGGCGCATTGCACTAGGTGTGGCGGTGTTGATCGCCGTGCTGTTTACCCTCTCCATTTTTATGGAACGACGCACGCCCTCGACGTCGCAAGCCGTGGTGCAAGCCTATGTCGTGCAAATGGCTGCCGAGGTGGGTGGTCGTGTGACAGAAATTGCGGTGCTCGACAATGCCCGGGTGAAGACTGGCCAGGTGCTGTTTCGTATCGACCCGCAACCCTACAAGCTTGTCGTCAGCGAGGCTGAAGCGCGGCTGGAAGAAACCGGCCAGGCGTTGGGTGCCAGCACCGCCTCGGTGGATGCCGCCCAGGCACAGCTGGTGTCGGCGCGCGCGCAGCGTGACAACATACGCGAGCAAGCCCGGCGGGTGAACCAATTGGTCGAGCGCGGTGTGTTCGCCCCGGCGCGCCAGGATGAAGCCAAGGCCTCGCTGAGCTCCGCCGAGGCGGCCGTGAGCAAAGCCCAAGCCGACCTGGAGCGGGCGCGTCAGCAATTAGGGCCCAAAGGCAACGACAACCCGCAATTCAAGCAAGCCCTGGCCGCACTGGAAAAAGCCCGGCTCGACCTGGTGCGTACCGAAGTCATTGCACCCGCCGATGGCGTGATTACCCATCTCCAGCTCGCCGTGGGTCAGGTCGTCAGCGCTGGCCAACCGGCACTGACCTTCATCGACAGAGGCACCGTATGGGTGTCTGCCGCCTTCAAGGAAAACAGCCTGGAGCATGTGCAGGCTGACGACCCGGCGGAACTGGTGTTCGATGTATTGCCAGGCCGCGTGTTCAAGGGCCGCGTTGAAAGCGTCGGCTGGGGTGTCGCGCAACAGGATAGCAGCCACTCCGCCCTGCCCTCGGTGCGCAACGAGAGTGGTTGGGTGCGCGACCCGCAGCGCTTTCCGGTGCGCCTGCTCGTGGAGGAACCGCACCCGATCGGCCCGCGCTACGGCTCGCAAGTGACCGTGGTGATCTACACCGATGACAACCGCATGACTAACGCGCTAGGGGCATTTATGACACGCCTGGGCGCCTGGCTGAATTATGTCAATTGACGGGCAAGCTGCGCTGGAGCTGCTGCGGATCAAGCGCCAGGGATTGCGCGTCGCCCTGGCAGCGACCGTGGGCTTGTGCACGGGTCTGGTCCTGGGCGACATCCTGCCTTTTCTCGCGCCCTTGTTCGCCATCCAGTTCCTCTTGGCCAGCCGCCGCGCACCAGCGTTGTCTCAGGGATTGATAACGTTGCTGGTGAGTCTGCTGACCGGCGCACTGCTGGTGTGTATGACCGGCATGCTCGGTGAGCGGCCGTGGGTGCTCCTGCCGGTGCTGTGGCTGTTTTATTTCGCCTGTTTTACCGCGCAAGGCCAACAACAGGGCGGCGCGGGGCCGGCGCTGATGCTGGTCATTGCCATTGTGGTACCGATGCTCGATATCGTGCAGCGCGATCTGGGCGAGTCCATCGTGCTAGTGCTGGTCAAGGCGGTCAGCCTGGGATTGCTGCTGACTTGGGGCGCCCATGCGCTGCTGCCCGACCCTGCTGGTGAATACACCGACCAGCAAATCGCACAGCCGCGCGAGCTGACGCTGGTGATTCACCAGGCCATGGCCAGCGCGGCGATTCTGCTGGCCATGGTTGCCCTGTGCCTGAGCGCCCCGCGGCTGGCCACAGCGATGGTCGTCCCCATCACGGTGGCCTCGTTGCTTAGCCAGTTTTCGCTAGGCATGAGCAGCCGCACCGCCCTTGGCCTGGTGATGGTCAACCTGCTGGGCGGGGTGGTGGCTTCCCTGGCCTTTACGCTGTTCGAACTGCGGCCGACCCTGTGGCTGGTGGCGCTGATCCTGCTGCTGGTAAGCCTGCTGTTTGCCGGCAAAGCCGCCATCGGTAACACCGCTGGCAAAGTATTCGGCGGGGGGCTCATGACCTTCCTTATTCTGTTCGGGCTTGGTGTATCACCGTTGCCGACGGAAACGCCCCAGCTGTTTTCCACCCGTATCGCCTACGTGCTGTTTGCGGTTGTCTATGCCGTTGGCCTGGCCGCGCTGTTGTGGCCAAGGGCGGGCGTCATGCCGGCCGAGGCGGCCGACGCCCATCGCAGCCTATCGTCCGTCGACCAGTAGCATCCGCGGCTCGGTGTTCACCGCTTACTCGGCGGCGCCTCAAGGGGAATATCGAGGACAAAGGTTGCGCCCTGTCCTGCCCCGTCGCTGCGCACGCTCAAGCTGCCCCCCATTTCCTGTGCGGCCAGCGCGCAACTGTGCAGGCCAAAACCGTGACCGTCTTTGCGCGTCGTGAAACCATGGGAAAAGATCCGCGCCAGGTGCTCAGGCGCAATCCCATTACCGTTGTCGGCCACCGTGATACGCAATACTGCCCCGTCAGCGAGAGACGCGCCGAACGTGACGCATCGGCTGCGATCGATCACGCCGTCCAACGCCTGCTTGGCATTGTTGATCAGGTTCACCAGAATCAGCAGCATCCGGTGCCGGTCCAGGGGCAGCAGGGGCAAGTCGGCAATGTCCTTGACCACCGTCACTTCCTGGCGCGCCAGTAATCCAGCACTCATGCGCAAGGCATCGTCGATCAACTCTGCGACCGGCACTGTCTCAACAATACTGACGGCGACGGCATAGGACTGCTGGGCAGCGACAATGGTTTTGATGTGATCAATGCCCTTGGTGAGTTGTTCGAGTTCTTCGATGATGCCCTGCTGCTCTTGCGCCACCACTTTCGCCAGCTTGAGCAGGTAGTCGGGCAGCATCTTTCCCTTGTGGTCTTTGGTGAGAAAATCGCTCAGGTCATGGACGTGTTCGTTCATCATTTGCGCCACCTTGCCCAGCCCCTGGGCTTTGGAAGTGCGCATCTGGCTGCTGACCAGTTCTGCCGATACGTTCACGCTGTTGAGGACGTTGCCGACGTTGTGCAGCACAGTCGTGGCGATTTCGGCCATGCCCGCCTGACGGGATTTTGCATTCAGTTCGGTTTGCACCTGGCTCATGCGCAGCGCCGCGCGTACGCGAGCCTTGAGCTCCAGCGGCGAGAAGGGTTTGGCGATATAGTCATCGGCGCCACTCTCCAGCCCGGAGACGCAGGCCTCGCTACCGCCGCGGGCGGTCACCAGGATCACGGGCAAATGGGCAAAACCGGCGCTGGCCTTGATTCTGGCTGTCAGGCCGAAGCCGTCGAGCTTCGGCATCATCACATCCGAGACGACGACATCGATGGGCTGACGCTGCAGGAGTGCCCAGGCCTGCTCCCCATCCGTTGCGGTGGCGACGCTGTAGTCGTCGCGCAACAGCTCGCGGAGATAGCCAAGCATTTCCGGGCTGTCGTCGACCACGAGCACGTTGGATCGCAAAGCGTGTTCCGAGTGCTGCTCCTCCGCGTCGTCCATCGGCGCCCGGTCATTGCGACTGCCAAGGCGACCGTCGTCGAAACGCAGGTGGCGCTGCTCGGTTGTGCTTGCTGTGCTCGGTGACGATCGCTCGTGCATATTGCTGGTTTCGGGCGGTACGGTGTTTTGCTCAGCCCCCAGCGGAAGTCGAACAAAGAAGCACGAGCCCTGTCCGGGCTCGCTGTTGACGCCGACTTCGCCGCCCATCAGTTTGACCAGATCCTTGACCAGGGCGAGACCGATGCCGGTGCCGCTGTAATGGCGCGTGGCGGAATTGTCGATCTGGGAAAAACGCTGGAACAGCAACGGCAGTTTGTCAGGCGCAATGCCAATCCCCGAGTCTTGCACCGCGAGCTCGAATCGCTCGCCATCAAGCGCAGTCACTGCCAGGTGCACGGTGCCGCCAGCGGGCGTGAACTTGATGGCATTGCTCACCAGGTTGAGGAGAATCTTTTCGAAGTGCCGGGGATCCAGGAACACCGTGCCAAGCGCGGGATCGATGCTGCAGGTCAAGGTGCAGCCTTTGCCCTCGGCCACCATGGCGGCATCTTCGGCCAGCACACCCACCGTCTTGTTCAAGTCAACGGGCATCGGACACAACTCGAACTTGCCCGCTTCGGCCTTGGAGAAATCGAGGATGTCGTTCACCCGGTTCATCAGGCGCAGCGCGTTGCGTTGAGCACGCTCGACTTGCACATGCCAGTCCGCCGGCGGGGTGGTTGCCGCCGAGAGTTGCTCCAGGGGAGCGAGAATGAGGGTCAGGGGGGTGCGCAGTTCGTGGCTGACCGTGGCCACGAAATCGCTCTTTGCCTGGTTAGCCGTCTCGGCCTGGTTGCGCGCCTGAATGAGTTCGATGGCCTGCGCCTCCAGCACCTCGGTCTGGTGGTGCAGCGTGTCGGTCCGCTCGGCGACCATTCTCTCCAAAGAGGCCTGGACTTGCTGCCGTTCGGCTTCGGCCTCGGCCTCCAGCACCCGGATGCGCAGGGCATTCTCCTGGAACACCCGCACAGCGCGGGTCATGATTCCAATCTCATCGCCGCGTTCGGCGCTGGCGATCTCGGCGTTCAGGTCGCCGGCCGCAAGCCGGCGCATGACCGAGGCCAGGGCCACGATGGGCTGAGCGATGAATCGCGACGTGCTCCAGGCGATAGCGCCGGCCAGCAGGATGGCGACAGTACCGGCAACGATCGTCGCAAGCATGCCGCGATCATTGTGGATCAAGGCATCGGAGCGCGCCTGGCCAGCGAAGCGCGCCACCAACAGGCCGGCGCTTCGTGCCTCGTTGCGAACCTGGTCGCGCGCGCCGCTCAAGGCGTTGCTCGCCTGATGGAACCTGGCGAATGCCGCCCGGTAGCCAGCAATCTGATCGGTGACAGTCAGGGGGGTAGCCTTGGCTTGCAGCCCCACGGACGAAGGGAGAACGCGAGAGAGACGGGTGAGCTCGTCCAGGATGCCGCCGACCGAGCCGGCGACCTCGGCCGACGGTGACAGGCGAAACGACAGGGTCTGCGCCTCCAGGGTGGCAACACGCTCGGCAAAACGCTTGGACAACGCGGCGGCATTGTTCAGCAAACCGGTTGCAGCCTGAATGTCGCTTGCGTCATGGACAACCTGCCCTTCCACTTCAGCCAACATTGCCTCGAGGCGCTCGACCACATCCCCGACGGCGACGAGCTGCCGCAAAGCCTCGTCTCCCCGGAGCTTGGGCGCCTCGCCAAGGTGCCCGACCGCCAGGCTGACCGCAGCGACCGCCGTCGCCAACTGGTCCACGTTCTCTCGCTCCTGCGGCGCCGTCATCAACTCGCGCAATTGCTCGACCACGGGCGCGAGTGCCGCGCTGGCGTTCCGCGCCGCGGTGGCGGCCGCCCCATTACCGGTCACCAGCATCTTGGCCACATTGGCGATGATGATCCGTTCGCCGTTGCGCAGGATATCCAGAATGCGATGAGCACTTTCGATGTTGCTCACCCGCGCCTCGTGCTCAGCGGCGCGGGCATCAACCCCCTTCAGCCCATCGGCGATGCCCTGTTCGACGAGGATCGTCGCCTCTCGCATCCGCCCGTAATGGGCTGTCATGTTCTCCGTTTCGCCATCCATGGTCAGGGTCGCCGCTCGCAAGGTGGCGATTGCCGCGGCGAGCCTTTGCAGACTGCCCTTGAGCGATTGCGCCTCTGCCACCGGAATGGCAGTGAGGCCGGCGATAGCCGTCGCCACCATGCCTTCGGCCTGGGACAGGCTTTCCTGGTCGCGGGTGGCGATGAAGTTTTCCACCCGCCCGGTGGCGCCGTTGACCGAGGCCAGAATTTCCGCGGAATGGCTGGCGGAATCCACCGCACGCACCATGCCGCGCAGGCCATAGAGGTTCACCAGCGATACCACCAGCATCAGGAACACCAGCGCGGCGACCGCCAGGCCAATCCTGACGGCAATGGGCCTGTCCGTGGAGGATTTGAATGTCAACATGGCGCCTCGCCCCCTCGCTCCACGCCTGCCACTACTGCTTCGTCACCTCCGGCAAAGGCGTCGGCGCCGCCGTATTGCTGATGGCCGCGTCGATCATCGCCGCAACGGAAGCCTGGCTGTAGAGAGGATTGGCAGCGCCGCCCACCGGCATCGTGGCGAGCCAGGTGTCCAGGTCTTTCGCATCGATGCGTACCAGCGGCACCTCGACGAACTTCGGCACCTGCTTGCCCGCCAGAATCTGCTGGGCCACCCAGAAACCCACCTGGGAGACGCTCGGGGAAGCGGAGACCGAGACGGTCTCGTAGCCATTGGCATCGCGCTCCTGCTTCCACAGGGCGAGTTCGTCCTGACGGTTCCCCATCACGATGATCGGCAAAGGGCGTCCCGCCGCCTTGAAGGCCATGGCCGCGCCATAACCGTCGCCGCCCTGAGTCGCGACGGCATCAATGCTGGGCAGCGACGGCAGCGCCAGCGCCACCTCCTTGCGTGCGACAGAAGCCGTCCAGTGCCCGTACACGGTCTTGGCGAACTTCAGGCCCGGATAGTCGCTGGCGGCCTTGCGAATGCCGTCGCTGATGTTTTTATCGGTGGCATCGCCGGCAATGCCGCGGATCTCCAGCAACGTCCCGTTCCCCTTGAGTCGCTCGGCGATATAGTCTATTTCCACGCGCCCCATGGCGGACCAGTTGTAGTCGACGGTATAGACGCAGGGTTCGGTGACCAGGCTGGCCATGACAACCACCACGATGCCGGCGTTGCAGGCATCGCGGATCACCCCGTTGAGGGCCGTGTCGGACGCGGCCAGGATGACGATGGCGTTGGCCCCCTTGACGATCATGTCCTGGATATGGGCCGCTTGTTCCGATGCCGAGTTATTAGCGCTGACCACCGGCGCCTCGCGGATCAAGCCATCCTTTTGCGCCTGGACCGCAATCTCCTGCCAGTTGCGCACCATCACCTTGCGAAAATCGCTGCCAGCGTAGGAGTTGCTGAAGGCAATGCTATAGCTTGCGGTAGGGCCGCCGGCGATGCCGCCGTCGGCAGCGTGGGCTGGATTGACAGCAACCAGCGCCAGCCCGGTCACGCAGCCGGCCAAGCGCCAGAAGATTTTGTGGATGGTCGAAATACGTCGATGGACACGCGTTACCAGACTGCGCATTCGACCATTCAAATAATAGAACCGGCTATGAAGAATCAGACACATACAGACTCCTTTCCTTGGTGGGCGACAAGTGAAACCAGTACATTGCCTGCAGTGGCAATGAGCATAGTCTCAACGTGCCCGCTTCGCGCAGCCATGGAAGGATTTCAGCCAACTGAGCGATACACAAGGTCACATCGGCTACGGCTATGAAAGGGCCAACCGCAGAATCGCAGGCATCGTAGTCAGTATCAAAATGATGGACATGGACACGTTGAAGGCTAACGAATAGCTGGGGCGCGTTAGCACCTGACGTAATGCAGCCCCACCCACTGCCCAGACTCCCACGCATAGCATCGACAGAGCCGCCAATAGAGCAGCTGCTATACATAGGTTCAGGACATGGTTTTCGACGGGTATATAGGTTGCAGATGCGCTAATTGAAAGCGCCCACGCTTTCGGATTTATCCACTGAAATGCCGCACCCGCTAATAGCCCCATTGGAGGCCGGCTGTCTTGACCGATTTCCAGCGGGCCGCTGGTTGCAATTTTCCAGGCCAGCCAAAGGATATAGCCTGCGCCGACAACGCCTAGCGCTGTATGAAAACCTGGCGCCGCGTCAAATAGGGCACCTAGCCCCAGTCCAAGCAGCACGAACTGCAAGCTGACTCCAAGGGCGATACCACTGACCAAGGGCATCGTTCGCATCACGCCCACCTTCGCACCTGAGACCAACACCATGGCGTTATTAGGGCCCGGTGTACCGGTCATCACGATGGCGAAAATCATGAATGGAATGAGGAGCGTGGGATCGGTCATGACAAGGATAAGCCTGGTTGAGAAGTGCGGAAATTTTATAGCGCAGTACACGCACAGTGGTTGCATAATCACGAATAAATCCAGGACAAACACAACTAATGAGCGAACTTGATCAAATTGACAGGAGAATATTGCGTGAGCTTTCGCGGGACGCCCGCCAGACCAATTTGAAGCTGGCCGAACGAGTCGGGCTGTCTGCCTCCGCCTGCCTGAGAAGGGTTCAAGAGCTAGAGCGATCTGGGGTCATCACAGGCTATAGGGCAGTCATCGATAGGTCTCGCCTGGGAGCAGGGTTTGTGGCCTACGTGACCGTAGGACTCTCCAACCACACGAAGGACACGCTTCGGGCTTTTGAAAAAGCGATCTGCGCCTGTCCGGATGTGGTTGAGTTTCACACTGTCACCGGGACGTTTGAGTATCTTCTGCGTGTCGAGCTGGCGGACATGAAGGCTTACAAGACATTCCACAGTGAGGTCTTGGGTACGCAGCCGCATGTTTCTTCGATTACGAGCTACATCGTAATGGACACGCCAAAGAACGACCGTGCCTAAGCTTGGAGAACCGCGGGCGGCCATACATAGAGCTTCGGCTCAAGCCGGATTGGAAACAGCCAGTTTGAGCCCAAACGCGACAAAAACACCGCCCGTGAGTCGGTCAAGTGCCTTCAGGGCCGCCGGACGCTTCAGGAAATTGCTCAGCGGCACCGTCGCCGCTACCAGAATGCCGAACCAGGCCAGCGTCAACAGCACGTGTAACGCCGCAAGGAAGAAGGAGTAACTGACCACGCTCGCGCCACTCGGGACAAACTGGGGGAGGAACGTGATGTAGAAGACACCAATCTTGGGGTTCAGCAGGTTCGTTAATAATCCGCGAATAAAGGCGTCACGCGAAGAGCCAGCCATGTTCTCGATCCCCTGCCCTTGCAGCGTTGTCCTGGGTCGCAGCAGCAGTTTTACACCCAGCCAGACGAGATAAGCGGCACCCACAATTTTCAGCGCAAGATAAGCCCACTCCGAAGCTTGCAACAAGGCACCGAGCCCCAATGACACCGCGGCTCCCCACACCAGGCACCCAAGCACAATACCGATAGAGGCCATCGCCGCCGAACGTCGTCCCCCGGTCGCTGTAGCGCGAAGCACCATGGCTGTGTCCACGCCGGGGGTAACCGTGAGCACTGACGCAGCAGCGATGAAGGCAAGCAGCAGGGATAAGTCGCTCATTTGGATCTCCATGGCAGTCGGCAGCTGTACGGCTATCCACTCTAACTAGCTACTTCGGAACATGCTTGCAAAGTGATCCCGGTTTTCAGCGCCCTGTTTAAATTCAATGGCCTACGGCGGGCGGTGATGCCAACCTGCCTGTACATTTTTTGAGCGCTCGTTAAAACGCCCTGCCTACCTGGCATCGGCGTGGTTATCCACAGACATACTCACGGATTTCTTGGATAACTGGATGGGGTCGTGAAGCACTCCTGCCGTAGCGAACCTATGGATTCGATGCCCTGTATTTCGCGAGATGTAACCCCACCTTTAATGCCCCTATATTTTCAACGGATCAAATCCGGTGTATGACAACATCCAGTCCTTCCGTCTGGTCGGGTGCACGAAAGTAGCTCGTGATCAGGTCAAATTCAGCATCAGTGGCTGCGAAGTCATGCTCGGCACGCGCATTCCTGTGGTGCAGCCTTTGACGGCAGATGTCATCTTCCACTTCGATGTAGTGAACACGATGAGGGACTTTCGCAGCGTCAGCCAAGCTGCGTAGCCAGTGACGATCTGCTGGGGTGTTGGCAGGAGAATCGAGAACCACGGAAGTCCCCGTCGAGAGCATGTCGATGACCAGCGGCCCCAGAACATCCCGGATCCGATGCGCATGCAGGATGTAGTCCGCTACCGATTTGATCTGATCAGGGTAGAGCCTTGAAAGCCAGTGATCTTCGCTCAACAAAACGGCTGAATGCTCAGCCTTTAACGATCGGGCCAGCGTGGATTTTCCCGAAGCAATTTTACCGCACAAGAGGTGGAGTACAGGCGTGGGCATGGGACGTGTCCTTATGTCGAGGTCCGATAATGGCCCATCGAGTATTTTGGACGCAATGCGGTGAATGACGAATGAGCAACGGACTGGCAGTGTTCACACCCATCAGGAAACATGATGAAGGGCTTGGAGGGTCAGTGCCATGTCAATCTTCAGCACCTGCGGCTGGAACATGGCCAGCAGGTTGAGGCCCGAATAGCCCGCGCCAAAATCGTCGACAGCGGTAATGAAACCCTGGCGCTCGTACTCCACGAAAATCGATTTGAGGTGCTCAGGGTCTACCACCTTCTCGCCTCGATGCTTTCGACATGCCCCGACACAGGCTGATCAAAGCCCATCAGCATGATCCGCGCCGGCTTGCCGACGTGGATCTGCCGGATCTTCGTCTCCTCAAAATAACCTGTGATCCAGAAGCTCGCCGCGTCGAGGACAGCAACCGTTGTCGAACCGGCCGTCGCATACAACGATCGTCGCCAGCCACATACTTTTCAATGACGTTCTCTCGACGAGAAAGGCTGCTACACGATATCGCCATCATCCTGAGCAGGCGGACGCGCGGGTGCTGAGGACGAGGTTTGGACCTGCGTAGCTGCGAGCGGTTGCATGGGCACGCTCTGACCATGAACGGTTTGGCTTTGAGAGGTGGCCGCGGCGCGTTGCCTCAGGGCTCCAATGCTTTTGTCCCAGGCCGATTGGGAGGTGGTGCCAATGGCGCTGGCAACGCCAATGACTCCATCCCCTGCCGCTTGGGCTGCACTTTTTGTGTGGTGGGTCGCTGAAACAGCTGTCTCCTTGGCAAATCTGGCGCCGGTGAGCGATGTCTTGACTGCAAGCTCACCTCCCTTGACCGCCACCCTGCCAGCAGCATCTGCGCTCCCTTCTACTGCTTTTGGTACATGGGTATCGACAGCAGCGACGGCTTTTTTCGGCAATGATCCACCTAGCGAGGCACCAGCTGCCCACAGCCCGAAAGCCAGGGTACCCAATACGTTTTTTACACCCTCCGAGGCTGCGGTGGCCGCCATTTTTCCCAGCTCCTTCGACTTGGCCAAGTTGGCTGTGGCGGCTGTACCCGCGCCCATGGCAGAAAAACCGCCAATCAGCAGACCATTTCCTAAAACGCTGACCGGGTCTGCTATCTCTTTCAAGGCATCGCCGCTGATGACCGCATTCAGAGCCGTAGCCGCGCCTTCACCCAGCCGCGCGGAGACCATCTTGACCAGGGCAGTGGCGTCGAGATCCTTTAACGTCTGGAAGTCATCCAGCCATTCGGTATCTTGATCAATAGGCTTATGAGCCTGCCCTTGCGGCACAGCATCGCGACGACCATAGAGCATCGCAGGGTCAGCTAAATGGTTAGTGCGATCGCGGCTCACATGGTAATGCTCGATTGCCATGCCCACGATGATAGCCGTGACCGGTCGTAGCGCAGGCTGCAGGACTGCATCCAGGTGCTCTTTGCCAGCAGCCGTCATGGCAAGCGTTGACGCGTACATTGCCGTATTACGTACGGCAAACCCGGTAAGCCACTTATTGGCTTCGTCAAAAGCATTACGCAATGGACCTTTGTCCAACGCCAGCAGCTTTTCCGCCACTGATGCTTGAAGCGCCGGGTGCAGCGTATTGCTCTCGGGCTTAAGGTAATAACCAGGCTTGAAGCCCGCAATCATCTTGTTACCGCCAGCATCCGCCATACCGGCATACAAGCACGCCATGGCGTTCTCTATAGCCGCTTCGCGTACGGTATTGGCATGCTGGCCCGCTACCTGGAGGATGGACGGCTGGAAATTTCCTGCCTCGGTAAGCGCTGCAAAAGGCGTCCCCCCCATCCCTGACTTTATTGAGGCAAACAATCTGTCGGCCCTGGCCGCGTTTTTTTCCGCCTTCTCCATGTCATGGACGTTATAGCCGCCTGCCTCCAACCGTTGAGCACGGTCATCGCGAATGGCGTTCAGCTCCGCGTTGCGGGCGCTTGAAGCAGGGGCAGCGGGTTGATCGGAGCCCGCTTCTGTTTCAAGGTGAGCCTCGAAATGGTTTTGAAGCCGCGTGCTCATCGCTAACCCGATAGCGCCGAGGTCAGGAGAGTGAGAGGCCTGTTGCGTGGCTTCCTGCTGTATCTCATCAGGTACACGAGTCAGCTCGCGGCTTGCACGTACATTAGGCGTATCCATGGCATGTCCTCTTAGTGATCGGCAGCTGGAAGAATGCAAATGACCCCGGTATGAGCGGCGACATCCTTACACCTGAGTGACCGTGCCGAGAGAAGCGTTCCAAAGGATGTGATAAAAATGAACACCAAGCGGCTACTGGATAACCCGCGCCGTGGATTGACCGCCGCAACAGCGGTTTTCCAATCTGGACCTCACCCGTTTTTTCCACTGATACAGACCGTCACAACCAATCATGCCTTGGATCAGCGCCCCGCCTGACACTCATCCCAAACACCGCGCATCAGTTCCTTCAGCATCAGCGCCTCGCCCCAGCGATCCGTTATATCGCGCCCATCACTCCCTGTGATCGCATAGGGTGGCGGGCCAAGCTCGCAGGTGAAGGACAGGCTCGCGGGTGTGTTCGGTCGCGCCAGCCAATCCTTGATTCCGTAACGCCACCAGCCCAGAAACCGGTCCAGCCAGGGGCGATGCTGGGCGAAGGTCAAGGGCACCTGGACCTGCTCACTATTAGCGACCCGCCCATGAAAACCCCAACTGTGTCGTAGGATGGTGTGAATCTGTTCGTCGTCTTCGGCAGTGGCCGACTCAGGCAATTCGCGGCCCACGACGTAATGGGACAAGTCAGCCAACAATTTGAGGTCGGGCATCTGCGCGAGCAAGTCGAGGGTGAACAACAGGTCGCTGGTGAGACGATAGCGGTGGGTTTCCAGCAGGATCGGAAAGTCCACCTGCTCGGCCAAACGCTGCCAGCCTTCGATCAGTGTGATCGCCTGTGCCAGCGTGCGCGGCCGGACGTCGGCTTGCAACGTGAGGTGGTGGCAGCCGTAGCGGGAGGCAACCTCAAGCGCTTGCGCCAAGTCACTCACGGTGCGGGGAAACAGTTGACCTTCGATTTGCAGGCCTTGCGCCTTGGCAGCGGCATGCAGGCGCTCGGCCTGTGGCGCGATCCAGAAATGGTCGGTGATCCCATCGAAGCCAGCAGCGGCAATCTTCTCCACCTGCGCCTCAAGGGAAAGATCGCATTGACCACGGTGATCTTGCATGGCCCACAGGGACTGAAATACCAGGAATTCACGCATGTCAGGGCCTTAGCAGATGTTTGAGCGACACATCGGCGTCGGCCAATGCGTCCACAGAGAGTGGGGTCAAGTTGGCAATCAGCCGTTCACACAACTTGATGTCCTTGGCAACGCTGTTGCCCTGCCCCCAACCGCAGGCACCTTGCAAACGTTGCTCGGTGTCCAGGTAGAACAGCAGCAGACCACCGCCTGCCAAGGTACGAACGGCCGAAGGTGGCGTCGGTGAGATCACGCCCACTGTCTGCAAGCCCCAGTCGTACTGATCAGACCAGAAGCCGGGAACACCCTCGAACGGCAACTCGCCGCCCAACAGATTCAATGCCGCGTGGCGGCCCTGGGTCTCGGCATTGCGCCAGGTTTCCTGGCGCTGGAATAACGCGTCGGCGTGCAGGCGAAACTCACACACATCGCCGGCAGCAAAGATGTCTGGCGCGCTGGTGCGCAACTGGGCATCGACTCGAATCCCCTGGCCCACTTCAAGCCCCGCCGCCGCGGCCAATTCGATGTTGGGTTGCATGCCGATACCGACCACCACCCAGTCACAGGGCAGCACCTGGCCGTCCACCAGTTGCACCGCCTCAGCGCGTTCAATGCCTTGTACCCTTTCAAGCGCTACGTTCAGCCGCACGTCAACGCCGTGTTGCCGATGCAATTCCAACAAGGCCTGGGACACAGCTTCAGGCAAGACTCGCCCGGCCAGTCGTGGCCCGGCTTCCAGCAACGTCACCTGACAGCCTAAGGTCCGGGCCGTTGCCGCGACTTCGAGGCCGATAAAGCCACCGCCGATGATCACCAGGCGCGTGCCGGGCATCAATGCGCTGCGCAGGGCCAGGGCTTCGTCATGGGTGCGCAGGTAAAGCACGTTGGCCAGAGGTTCAGGCACCAGGGACAAGCGACGCGCTCGGCCCCCGGTCGCCAACAGTAATCGGCTGTAGGGCAACCAACGTCCGTCGGTCAATTGCAGGCGGTGGTGCTGCGGATCCAGGCTTTTTACCGGGTTGCCCGCCAGGTGTTCGATGTTCAGTCCAGTGCGCTGGCTATCTCTCCACAGGCTGCAATCGTCCAGGTCCATCGTGCCCTGCAGCAAGCCCTTGGACAGCGGAGGACGCTCGTACGGCAAATGGAGTTCATCGCCGATCAGGATCAGCCGACCGGTATAACCCTGCTCGCGCAAGGTCAGCGCGGCACGGCCACCGGCATGGCCGGCGCCGACGATAATCAGTGGAGCGTTCATGGCGTGCACTCCTGGCGGTCAAGCCGAAATGGCGAGCAGAACCCGTCCCGCGTCGACCCGTACCGGATAGGTCTTGAGATTGACGCACACTGGCGCCCCCAAGGCTTTGCCGGTGCGATAGTCAAAGCGCCCGTTGTGCTTGGGGCACTCGATGACATGGTCCATCACCAGGCCGTCAGCCAGGTGGATCGACTCGTGAGTACACAGGCCAGCAGTGGCAAAAAACTCGTTGCCAGCAGAGCGGTAGATGGCATAGGTACGCGGACCGTGGTCGAAGCGAATGACGTCTTCTTCATTGATTTCGCCCACGGCGCATACATCGATCCATTGATCGTTCATGGCGTTTTCTCTTGTTCGGGATACAGCCGGAAGGTGTCAGCCCAGGGTGGCTTCAGCCTGTGGATGAGCGTCGGTGGCAGGCCTTGAGCTACCGACGGGGCGTCGCACGAAATACGTCGGGTCCTTGCGCTGCTTCAAGAGGGTCGGAATGATTTCCTTGAAGGCCTCGCCTATGTTGGCGTAAGGCGGCGGGCAGTCGTGGCGGATCTCTTCATGGAGTTGCGCCAGGGCGTGGTACGGCACCATCGGGTACATGTGGTGCTCAAGGTGATAGTTCATGTTCATGTACAGAAAGCGCAGTACCCGGTTCATATAGATGGTGCGGCAGTTGCTACGGTGGTCCAGCACGTCTTCCGCCAGGCCCACATGTTGGGTGAGGCCTAACAGGTAGGACAACCAGCCGCCATACAGGATGGGCAGGCCGATATACATCAGCGGCAACCAGCTGTGCAGGTAAAGCGCCGCGCCAAAGACAACGGCGTAAATCACCAGCCAGATACGGGCCGCCAGGAACACCTTGGACCATTCGGACTCAGGGATGAACGTCTGTTCCTCGGCACCCATTTTGCCAACCGCGTGCCGGCACACCCCCCCCATCGTTTTCAGCAGCAACGGGATCTGGAACAGGCTCAGCAGCATCATGAACAAGCTCGGTGGACGCGGTTCGACGATTTCCGGATCGCGGCCGACGACGATGGTGTCGGTATGGTGCCGGGCATGGCTCCAGCGCCACACATGGGGCTCGAACATGCACATGAAGCTCGCCACCTGGTAGAGCGCATCATTCATCCAGCGGGTCTTGAAGGCGGTGCCGTGAACGGTTTCATGCCAGCGCGGGTTGGAGGCGGTGGCGTATAGAACGCCATACGCAAGGAAAAACGGCACACAAGCCCAAGTGCCCCAGAACCAGTAGCCGCCGAGGCCGGTGATCACCAGGGCCAGCAGCCAGATGGCGGTGTCGAGCAAGGCCGGGCCGTCGCGGCGCTGCATCAGTTGCTTCATGCGTTGACGGGAAACGGGCGACTGGTACCAACTGGCCGATACAAGGCCTTTTTCAGCCGCGCGGGCGGCTTCAGGGCCGGTCAGGCGATAGTCCCGAGTAGAGGCGGTGTTGTCTTGAGACATTGTTATTGTTCTCCGCAAGCGTGAGATGTCAGGTGCTTTGCGAAAGAAAATATAGAGAGCGTGAAAGGCCCCCTCAAGGTCTTGAATACATTCCCTATCAAGCTATCATCCAGCTCCTGCGGGGCTTGATAGTTTTCTATCAAGACGCTCTGAAGGTGCATCATGAGTAACAATAAACGCCCCACCATCGCCACGGTCGCCGAACACGCAGGCTTAAGTGTCGCCACCGTCGACCGCGTGCTCAACGCTCGCGCCCCGGTTAATCCAGCCACTGCCGAACAGGTGCTTCAGGCCGCCGAAGCCGTGGGCTATTTTGCCGCGCGGCTGATCGGCCAACGCATTCTCGAACGCCGCCCCACGTACCGTTTCGGCATCCTGCTACTGGGTACCGCCCAGGCGTTCTACGCCAACCTGGCCCAAGCCATCACCGAGGCCGCGCAGCGCCAGGCCGGGGCCAACCTGACCTGCCAATTCGAATACGTTTTTGATCGCACCCCCAGCGCCATCATCGCCCAGATCGAACAGTTGGCGGTGCAGTGCGACGGCCTGGCGGTGGTCAGCTTCGCCCACCCACTGATCAACGCCGCCCTTGCCCAGATTCGCGAGGCCGGAGTGCCCGTGGTGGCATTGCTGTCGGGCATTCATGGGGCGGCGGCCGAGCCCTATGTCGGCCAGGACAATCAGGTAGTCGGACGCACGATGGGGTGGCTGCTGGCCCGCACCTGTGGCGCGCGCAAAGGCAGCATCGGCATTCTGCTCGGCGGACATCGCTTTCTTGGTCACCAGGAGCGGGTCGAAGGCTTGCACAGCTACTTGGCCGAACACGCACCTGGGTTGCGCCCGCTGGAGCCGCTGATCAATCTGGATAACTGCGACATCACCGAAGAAGCAACCCTCGACCTGCTGGTTCGGCATGACGATTTGCGCGGGTTGTGCGTGGTAGGCGGCGGTGGCGACGGGATTATCAACGCCTTGGCGCAACTGCCCAAGCGCCCGGCGCTGTGTTGCATTTTGCAGGAGTCCACCGAGCTGTCACGCCAAGCCCTGGCCCAGGGTTTGGTCGACGTGGTGATCGATTCTCAGCCGCGCCAGACTGCAACGGCGCTGGTGGATCTACTGGTGGAATTGCAGACTGCGCAGCAGTTCGATCCTGTGCGTCACCGGGTGCACATTCCGTTGCAGATTGTGACATCGGAGAATTCCCAAAGCTGATGGGCGGCGGTATAGGTGACCTTTACCTTCGTGGTGCACCTAATTTCATGCAGCCCCAACGCTGGTGTCATTCCAAACGCTTCAAAACCCAACTCATCCAAGAGTTCGTCCTGATAGGCAAATTATTCGTTCCGTAGACTGATTCCTGGTGCCCGACCGCATCTACGCGCGGCAATCGTCCAATCGCAGCAGATCCATCGCCGTCAGGATAACGAAATCCGGCGCCAGCACCTCGCAGCGTGACGCCAGCCCGTACCCGTAAGCGGCCCAGCAACTCGCGACGCCAAGGCTGCGGGCATACCCGAGATCGATCTCGGTGTCGCCGATCACCAGAACCCGGGCGTTGTCGCCGTGACGCATCCGGGGCTTGATCTGTTCAAAAAAGCTCTCCGGGCCCGGCTTGGGCGCGCGATCACCGACAGCCGCCACTACCCCGCGAAAATACGAGCCCAGATGGTATTGCTCAAGGGTGGCCTGGATCGAGACCTCGCCCTTGTTGGAAACAATAAACAGCTCCTTACCCGCCTCGTGCATCTGCTGCAAAATGGTTTCAATACCGGGATAAGGCGCACTCTCGGCAACGCCCAATCCGCCGTTGTAGATCGCCCGATAGTCAGCGGCCCACGCCGGTAACTCAAGCCCATCCGCAGGCCCCAGCAACACAGCCAGCATATCCACCAACGAGAGTCCCTGATCGATCACCTGGTCGATCAAGTGCACGGCAAACGGCGCCACACCACGGCGGCGGGCCAGGGCTTCAAGGGTTTTGCGGATCGCGTTGCGGGTGTCGAACAGCGTGCCATCGAAATCAACCAACAAGGTGCAATAGTGCATAGACGATGGATCACTCAAAGGGGCAAAAACCACTCAGGCAAACGCCCGGCGAAACCGTGGGCGCAAGGCAAACGGCACCGTGCAATCGAAGACGCTTTTGGGTGCGGTCCCCGTGTACTCCCCCGGGCAGTAAAGGCTCGACAGCGTAGGATCAAGCGGCGTGCCTGGCAGCGGTCGGGTGCCGTGAATATCCATTTCTGCCCGAAAGCGGGTGGACATGGCCCACAACACGTCCTCGGAGGAACAGGGGTTGACGTCCTCGTCCACCAGCACAATATTCTTGGTGCTGGAGATGGCTTCGAGCAGGCGCTGCGAGAGCTGCCTGACCAGTTGATCATCCGCCTCGCAGGACTTGACCACCTGCAACACGGTAAACAGGTGTCCGCCGCCGGCGGGTTGCGCCACGATATCCTTGACCAGCCTGTTCATTCCCCACTCGCTGAGCAACCGCAGGATCGATACTTCCTGGCCCGCACCCAATAACTCCGACTGCTCTCGACCCGGCCCCGAGAGCGCCTGATACAAGGCACCCGGGCGGTGACTCAAGGCGCTCACACGCAGCGTCGAGACTTCGCCGCACGGTGAGTAGTAACCCAGGTACTCCGGCATGGAGTGCGCATCACCAACCTCTGACTCCGCCTCCATTTCGGTCCCCAGGCTCGCCTCCAACACGATCTGCGCGTGTTCGACAAACCGTCCGGCGTTGGAATAACACGGCGCAAGCTCGACACCGCGTCCGCGAATTGCGCCTGCCACGCCCAATTCGTCGTCACCAAAACCGAGGGCCGGTTTACTCAAGGCCGCCGCAATATAGATGGCCGGGTCCATGCCAATATTGACTGAAACCGGCAACCGTTCGCCTCGCTGGGTATGCAGATCAATCAGGCGTTGCAGGTCGCCTCCCGGATAGATCGCAATCGCCACCGAAGAGGGCTTGATCGTGATGCGATGCACCGAGCAATTGGTCGCGCCACTGCGCTCATCGCGGGCATACACCATACCCAGCGTAATGGTCGGCCCCGGGTCACCGGCCGAACATGTGAGCGCGGGCAGCAGCGTGTGCAAGTCGGGCTGTTCCACCACCACCCGTTCCGCCGCAGAACGCACCATGACCGGCTCGATCGGGCTCATGATCGCCCGATACACCAACTCGGCGTTGCACACCTCCGTGCCGTGCCGGCCTTGAGGGTCCAGGAGAATCCGCGTGTTGGCCCGGCTGCCGAAAACCCCCAGCAACACCGCAAACGCCCCCGTGCGCGGCTTGCGGTACAAGCGCAGAGGCTGTTCAGCGCTCATCACCGAGTTGGTCGCTGTTCGGTACGCCCCCAGGTAATCACTTAGTAAATCCAGGTTCGGATCAATCGGTGCATCGATGTATGCCACGGTTTGCCCGTAACGCTCAAGCACCTCCAGCGCCGAACGCAGGTCATGAATCTCAAGACCGTCTGTCATCACCGCGCCCTCGCTCAGGAACCCGCCGAGGCCGCCGGGATCGCAACTTCAGGCACCTGGCGCCCGGCAATCAGGACGAACACCACCGATAGCAGCGCACAGAGCGCACCCAGCAGGATCGACGCCGAGTAACTCTGATACAGGTCGAATAGCAGCCCCGCGACGCTCCCGCCGATCAAGGCGGCCACCCCTACCGATATGTAGAGCGAGCCCAGGATCGCCCCCAGATTCGCCGTGCCGAACCAACTGGCGGCCACCGATGGGTAAAGGGATATACAGCCACCATTGGCCACACCAAAACACAGGGCGAACAGCGCCAGCGTGGTGAACGTATGGGCACCCAGCCACAGTAGATTGAGCAGCACCAGCGCGAAGGTCAGAACGATCAGCAGGCGACGCGCGCCCATCCGGTCCCCGATGCTGCCCAGAAACAAGCGGCCGGCGACGTTGCCCACACCAATCAGCCCGATCAACAAGTTGGCCTGGGTGGCGGAAATACCAAACTGCCGCGCGTAGGGGTTGATGTGCACAAGCGCGAGAAATAGCCCAACCGAACCAAAAAATATCGCCCCGAAATACCACCAGAACCGCCCAGTACTCGCCGCCTCGGCCAGGCGCATGCCGCTGGGCGCCGCCTGACGCCCGGGGCTCGCATCAGCCGGAGTGAAGCCATCCGGAAAGAGCCCCAGCTCTTGCGGATTGCTCCTGACCAGCGACGCCACCAGCAGCCCCACCACAAGTATCGCCCCCGCAAAAATCTGCAAGGTCGACTCCCAGGAAAAGTGCTGCATCAGCAGCCCGGCGGCGGACGGACCGACAAACGTTCCAACCCCGGTTCCCGCCAGTGCAATGCCCGAAGCCTTGCTGCGATTCTTGACGAACCAGCGCTGGACCGCGGTCACCGTGGGCACATACACCAGGCCTACCCCCAGCCCGACCAAGGAACAGAAACACACGAGGAATAGTTGCAACGATCCCGGGGCAAGGCTGCTGAGGAAGAACCCCAGCGCCAGCAAGACAATGCCCACCCCGACCACGACGCGGGTAGAGATGCGATCCGCCAAGGAACCGGAAAACACCCCGACCACGTAGTAGATGAACGCCGTCAGTGAAAACACCGAGGCCACGGAAAAACGCCCCACATCGAAGTTGGACTGGATCTGTGAAAAGAACGCGCCGAAGGAGTAAGCGCCACCAAAGATAAGAGCCAGCAGCAGATGCGCCGCGAACACCACGTACCATCCTGGAAAGATTCTGGTTTTCATCACACTGTTCTCGCACTTGCAGACGTTAATAGGCGACGCTGACCACGCTGGAAGTGGCCCCGGACACTCGCACGCGAACCAGGGTCTTGACCTCCAGGCCAGTGACATTGCGCACCCGCTCGACGCCGGCGTACTCGAGCTTCTCGGCCACACAGATAATCTGTTCGACATGCGCGCCTGCCCGCCGCACCGCCTCGATCAAACCGATGAGCGTGCCACCGGTGCTGATCAGATCATCGACAATCACCACCCTATCACCGGGCTCGACGCCGTTGAGGTACAACTCGCCGGAAATATACTCACAGTCGAAGCCGACCTTGACCTGCCCTTCGAGCCCCGACGGATACCAGCGCGCAATGCCAAATGGCAGGCCGCAGAGCAACGAGACCGCAGCCAGCAACACTCCGCCCTTGTCCTCCTCTCCTACAAGCTTCAACCCCGGGGAAAGCTCTGCGGCCTCGCACACTCGTTGCGCCGCCACGTGCAGCAACCGCGCCGGGGTCGCGGGTACTTGCTCGGTCAGCGAGTTAATCAGGAACTGCTTGCCGTTGACCTCCACCAGTGGCCGGTCATGGAATGCGTCGCGCAGGATATCGACTTCACCGAATGCCAACTTTTCCAGGCGTGGCTCCTGCCCCGCCGCCTCGACCGCCGAGACAAAGGCGCGCATCTTTGCGCCGTCCTTGGTGGTGGCGGTTGCCGAGACGCCGCTGCTGACATCCACCCCGTCCGGGCTCAAGGCCTCCATCAGGTGCCGCACGTTGTTCACATTCAAGCCTCCGGCGACGATCACCGGGTGGGAAAAATGACGACGCTGCAACAGCGCCCAATCGAAACGCTTTCCCGTACCACCGTCTTGCCCCTCAACATAGGTATCGAACAGATAAGCGCTCACCTGATAGCTATTGATCAGGTCGATATCCACTTCAGCGGCGACACGGAAGCCCTTGATCACTGGCTTGTCGATCTGCTGGCAATACTCATTGCTCTCATGGCCCTGCAACTGGACCATCGAAATGCCGGAGCGCTGGATCGTCTCCAGCACGAAGGGCAACGGTTCATCGACAAATACGCCGACCGTGCTGATAAACGGCGGCAGCTGATTGATGATGCTGCGCACCACGTCGGCACTGACCTGCCGCGGACTTGGCGAAAAGACAAAACCCAGCGCATTGGCTCCCGCACTCACGGCCGCCAATGCATCTTCCAACGTGGTGATGCCACAAATCTTGGTAGTTGCTTTCATAATCCCTGCCCTAAAAATCCTTGAAAAACCTGATAGGCCTTGCCGCTATCAATCGCTTCGCGAGCCATGTATGCGCCTTCCAGGAAACTCCCTGCCCTGGCGCTCAACACCAGCAACGCGCTCGCTGCGATCACCACCGCATCGCTGCGCGGTCCTCGCTCACCTTCGATGATGGCGGTGCACAGTTGCGCGTTGCGTGCTGGGTCCCCTCCGACGAGGTCCTGCATGCGGCAAGCGTCAACACCGAAATCACGCGGATGCAGGCTGAACGTCTCGACGGTGCCGTGACGGACATGCGCGACCCGGGTTTCACCGACGCAACTGACTTCATCGAGGCCATCGAGGCCATGCACCACGAAGGCTTCTTCACGACCCAGTCTTTGCAGCGTGTCGGCCATCAGCTCAAGCTGAGTGGGTCGTGCGACGCCGATCAGTTGACGCTTGACGCCCGCCGGGTGAACCAGCGGGCCCGCCAGGTTGAAGACACTGCGTACACCGATCTCACGCCTGATCTCGCCGATACGCGGCGCAAACCGATGAAAACTGGCGGTGGCCACAAACGCAAAGTTGTACGCGGCAAGGTCCGCGCGGATCTGCTGCGCGCTACTGCGTTGCTCAACATCCACGCCCAGCGCGGCAATCACATCACTGCTGCCACAACGGCTGGTGACGCTGCGGTTGCCGTGTTTCACAACCGGCACGCCCACCGCAGCGGTAACAAAGGCAGCCGTGGTGGAAATATTGAACGTACCGGCCCGGTCACCGCCCGTTCCGCCGATATCGACCGCGTTGTCGAAGCCAGTCTGCAAGGGCGTACTGCGGCTCAAAATGGCATCCACCGCCCCGGCAATCTCGTCCGCTGTTTCACCTTTGCGACTCAAGGCAACCAGCGTGGCGGCAATTTGCAGGTCGCTGAACTGGCAATTGAGAATGGCCTCGACCACGTGCCTCGTCTCCAGTCGGGTCAGATTGGCCCGCTCTTCGACCAACTGGCGAATCACCTGATGGTAATCGGCACACGGCAGCGGTTTCGCGTCCTGTACCGCACTCATGTCGGCATCTCGCAGCTGCCACGCATGTGTTGCATGACCGACGCCAGAGGTAGTACCTGGCCAAGCACGTAACCGATATGTTCCAGCGCCGCCAAATGGCGAGCCTCACTGGTCCCCGCCACGCATTCGTGCGGCACCCAGACCCGGTAGTCCAACTGCAAGGCATCCTGGGCGGTGGCACGCACGCAAACGTCCGTCGCGACGCCGGTCAGCACCAGGGTATTGACACCCAGGCCCTTGAGTAGCAAGTCTAGGTCCGTGGCGAAGAAGCCGCTGTAACGGCGCTTCACCAGGACATAATCGCTCTCGTGGGGCCGCAGTTCGTCGATGATCTCGATTCCCCGCGTCCCCTCGACGCAATGCTCGGTTTCTCCATACTCCAGTTCCAGCCCGAAATCGACCTTCTGCTTGCGGTGCGACTCGCGGGTATAGATAACCGGGATCCCCAGGGTGCGGGCCAACCCGGCCAATTCGTGGATCAGCGGCACAATGGCGCCGGCCCCCTTGCAGGCAATGGGGGCGTCTTCGTCGACAAAATCGTGCTGCATATCGATCACCAGCAACGCAATACTGTGCGTGGCGCTGGCCGTTGTGAAAGGTCGTTGCATGGTGCTCCCCCATTCCATTGAGACGAGTCAAAAATCGTTGGCGACTATCCCTGCCAGGGCGGCATAACTGTCCCGGGTAGCCGCCAGGTCATCCAGATGGTCGAAGCACATGATGTGCAATACGCCAAAACCGCCGGACTGTGCCTGCATATCCTCGATTCGCTGCCTGACTGTTTCGGCAGAACCCACGATCCAGCAATGCTGGGCGACATACTCCATCGTCACATCGCTGTCGGGCACGTCGGGGTGATGCTTGAGCAATCCCAAGGCGTTGTTACCCGCCAGCATCGGCAGGTAGTCCTCGCGAAAATAGCGGCCCATCTCACCGCCCACCGAACGACGCCAGGCCTCTTTATCGGTGTCGGCGACGAAGAATGGGCGGCTCACCCGCCACATGTCTCTTGACGGCGCAGCGCGTCCGGCCTCAAGCGCCCCGCGCTCCACCGCCGCCCAATGGGTATGCAGGTATTGGGGAGTGAAGCAAAAGCTGATGGGGATCCAGCCATTGGCACCGGCGAGTGCCAGGGTGGCGGATGAGGCCGAAAGGCCAGTCACGCCAATCGGTGGGTATGGCTGCTGGAAGGGTTTGAGGTGGTAGCCCGAACACTTGTCCATCTGGTCGGCGGGCCGCCGTACGGTCCAGTACTTGCCGCGATGCTCAAAGGGGCCTTCGCTTTCCCAAAAGCGAGTCATGATCGCGATCGACTCGGCGGTCATCTCGCGATGCGCGCCAGACTTGTGATCAATGTTGAACATTTCAAGATCGAGGTTGGTACCGCTGGCGCCGATACCGACCATGAGGCGCCCTTCGGAAATATGGTCGAGCCAACTGATGCGATGCGCCAGTTCCGCCGGGTGATGGAAAGGCAACATAAAGGCCCCGGGTGCCAGTTTGATGCGCTTGGTTTTGAGGAAGGCTTGTGCGATCAACAGGTCAGGTGAAGGACATGGTTCTGACGGCATCATGTAATGCTCGCCAATCCAGGCCTCTTCAAAACCGATGCGGTCCAGGTACTCCAGCGTATCCAGATCGTGAAAATGGCCGTCGCGGATGGATCGATGGCGCGGATGCGCCGGCATCATAAAAGCTCCCAACTTCATCAGGTGTCCCCTTAGATCCGTCTATGGTTTTCGTACAACCCCAGAAATCCACATAAGCAATTTCTCGGCCAGCCTCGCTTCACCCACGTCCTGTCGGGTGCCCCCAAACGCGTGAAAGCGGCAAAACACATTGGATCCAATAAACCCATCGCGTAAAAAAACAGGCCCGACAACCCCCTGAATCGAACAGGCTTTTAAGACGCTTCGCAGCAAAAGGATACATTTAGTAACACTACCTGGAGTCGGTACGCGTACGGTAGGTGACGGGTGCAGCTCGAAGGGAGAAAGCGATGTCCCCCCCATGCCTGATATCCTTCCCAGCAGGAATCCAAGCCCAAGCGCTTCAAGGACGAAAATGAATCCACAAAACATCGTGCGCTATTGGCACGCCGTCGAGCTACTGCAACCTCAGGCGGTCCCCAAGCTGAAGAAACGCGACAGCGACTATCAGCCCTATTTCCAGGACATCCCCGCCTCAGCCCAGATTCTGCCATGGATGCCAGCCAACCCCCTGAGCAGACAGCCCCTGCCTAACAAACGGGCATGGAGCCACACGCTCTACGCACACCTCTACGACAATCTGGATGTATCCCGCCAGTTGGAGGCGCTCTATGGCGCAGACCAAGGCTACAAGGAGCCGCAACGTCGACAGTCGGCCCTGTTTGCATTGAAATTTGAAAGCCAGGGCAGGATGGTGATCGACAGCCTGGTGTTGTCTAGCGAGGCGTGGTTTGTCGGCTGCGCCATCAACCATAAGGATTGGACTCGAGGCTTCGACGAAACCCAGAAGTTCCTTCGCGAACAGGCCAACAGCCTGCTTGGAGGTGTGGTCATGGCTGCCGACCTGGCAAGCATGACCGAGCTTATCCGCCAGACCCTCGGGCTCGATGCGTTGTTCGGCGACAAGCCGCGCGTGCATCGCTTCCGCTCAGCGCCGATCAACCCGGACAAGCCCGAACAAGAAGACGATCCACTCAACAGCTTCCTGCTCAGCGATCTGGCCGACGTGGCCGATGCCCTGGCCCACGGCAAGACCAGTGACCCGCTAGCCCGTTATCTGAGCCTGCACGACCCCAGCCAGCGGCTGCATCTCGACCAGCCCCGCGCGGACCTTGCGCTAATCGATCGCCTCGCCCCCTCGCGCTACGCCGTCGGCTGCTGGCCTGCCGAACGGCACCTGGGCCTGGTGCACTCCCAGCAACTGGCGGTCAACAGTCTGCTGCAGACGTTGGGCAACGACACCGGCGTGATGGGCGTCAACGGCCCGCCAGGCACCGGGAAGACAACCCTGCTGCGCGACCTGATCGCCGCCGTGGTGACGCAGCGGGCCGATGTGTTGGCTTCGCTGAGCAAGGCCTCGGAGGCCTTCATCCAGAATGGCCGCGAATCTGCCAACGATGGCGGACGCGAGCGCTATGCTTACCAACTTGACCCGCGCCTGTTCGGCTTCGAGATGGTGGTGGCCTCCTCCAACAACGGTGCCGTCGAGAACGTAACTCTCGAGTTGCCCCAGCGCGACAAAATCGACCCGTCCTGGTTGCCCGATGCCGAATATTTCAGCGAGCTCGCCGAGCTTACCAGCGGCAGGCCTGCCTGGGGCCTGATCTCTGCAGCGTTGGGCAGCAAATCCAAGCGCACCCAGTTTGTCGAACGCTTCTTCTATGGCAAACGTCCTTCTAAAGCGACGAGATCAGAAAACGAGCCTGCGCCTCTGAACCTGGAACCTCTCGACAGCCAAGCCCCGGACGAAGACCTGTACACCGGTGAGCTCATGCTCGACAACCCGGAAGCGGACAACGAGCCGGCGCCCAAAGGCATGCGTGAGTGGCTGAACGAGCAGGCGCAGCAGATGAAGCTGCTCGCGCCCGCCGAAAAAGCTACCCTCTGGCGCGTCGCCGTCAAACAGTACCAGGCCGCCAAGGACACCGAACAGACGCTGCGTGCTCAGGTCAGCGACATCCTGGAACGGATCCGGGCCGTGATCAGTGCCAAGGCGCGGATCAGAGAGAAGGAACAGGAGCGCCAGATCCGCCTGACGCAGCGCTGCAGCCTCGACGAGGAACAAACCACACTTGAAATCCGACAGCTAACGCCCGCCCGTGAGCAACTGCAGCGTGAACTCCAAGCCCTCGAAGCGCACCTTGTACAAAAGCCCGGTTTGCTCGCCAACCTGTTCAGCCTATGGGGTGCTCATCGCACTTGGTCCGCCCGGCAACGCCTGCTCGACGGCGCCCATGCCCTGGCCCGTGAGGCCTTCGACAGCGTCCAACGCCAACTGCAGCGACTCAGCGCCCAGCTCAGCCAACTCAATCGACAATTGGCCACGGACGAACAGGAGATCAACGAAGCCATACGCCACGCCACCCTGCAAATCGACAAGGCTCGTAGCGTTGCCCAGGCCGGCCAGGCCGAACACCTGCTGATTTGGCTCGCGCAAGGCCAGCTCGGCAGAGGCAGCGAGATCGAATTGCTCGAACCCTGGATCCTCGAAGGCTGGCGCCAGGCCAGGTCAAAAGTGTTCATCGAAGCGCTCAAGCTACATCGCACCTTCTTCCAGATCGAAGCCTCGCGCCTGGGCAATAACTTGGCCTTCATCACCAGCCTGCTGACCGGAAGCCGTTATCGTGGTGTGTCCCAAGCCGTGATGCGCTCGGCCTGGGCGTCGCTGTTCATGGTGGTACCGGTGCTCAGTAGCACCTTTGCCTCGTTCGCCCGCTCCTTCGGTAGCCTCGGTTGCGGCGAGATCGGCTGGTTGCTGGTGGACGAAGCTGGCCAGGCCACCCCGCAGGCTGCGGTGGGCGCTCTATGGCGCGCGCGCCGTGCCGTACTGGTCGGTGATCCGCTGCAATTGGAGCCCATCGTCACCGTCTCCGACGCCGTGCTTGAACACATGCGCACCCGCTACCAGGTCGACGCCCACTGGCTGCCCAACCGCCAGTCCGCCCAGACGCTTGCCGACCACGCCACACCCTGGGGTCGCATGGCCGGCCCCCAAGGCCAAAAATGCTGGGTCGGCCTGCCGTTGGTGGTGCACCGGCGCTGCGACAAACCGATGTTCGACCTGGCCAACCGCATCGCCTACGACGGCGCAATGGTCTATGGCACCATTGCCCCGTCCCCAGCCAAGGAAACCCCAGCCCGCCTATCCACAGGTTGGGTGCACGCAAGCGGTCGCTCTTCCGGCAACTGGGTCGACAACGAAGGGCACGCCCTCGAACGCCTGCTGGCGTTGCTTGATGCCGACGGCGTGCCGCCCGACAGTATCGCCGTCATCACCCCCTTTCAGGACGTGCGCAACCAGCTCAAAGACCGCCTCCACGGGAAGATCGTACGTGGCACCATCCACACCATGCAGGGCAAGGAAGCCGCAGTCATCATCCTCGTCCTGGGCGGTAACAGCGAAAACGCCGGCGCTCGCAATTGGGCAGTGTCTCAACCCAACCTCCTCAATGTCGCCGCCACTCGGGCCAAGCGCCGGCTGTATGTGATCGGCGATCGCAATGACTGGAGGCAGCGTAATCTCTTCTGCAACGTCATGGACCTGCTACCCGCCCATCCCCAGATGACTGCCGATACACCCGCATGACAAAAGGCCGCCTCCAGTATTCCAGGCGGCCTGACGGTTCAAGAAGCCGTTGGGTTCTACATCCAAGCAATACGGCATGCTAGCCGCCGATTCAATGGCCTGAAGCGGTACAGCAACCGGCCGATGGCGCGGATATCGTGCTTGGTGCACTCGGTCAAAGCGCCATGGGCAACCAACCTCATCCCGTCATACCAACGCCTCTTTGTAATTGTTCGGCAGTGACGTTTGCCCCGCTGCAGGTGGTGCAAACGCCGCCATTGCTCCGACCAGTTGGTCTACCTGATTGTCCAGCAGGACTTTGCCATCGGCGGTTCGGAACTGTTCGACATGCTGAGCCTTTTGCGTACCAGCCTGGTCCGAGGATGACCATTTGGAAATCGTCACCTTGTCTGCCGTGCCGATGATACTGACCTCTAGATCCATGCCGTTTTTACGAAACCACAGCTGATCAGCGGAGATTCCGCTACCGAATTGCAGCACATCGGTATTCGTTGCAGAGTCGAAATCATCAATGACGCCCTGGCTTGCGTTGCGATCAAATTGGTAAAGGTCGTTGCCCGCGCCGCCGCGCCGCCAGTCATTGCCCTTCCGGCATCCAGGCGGTTATTGCCCCCGTTGCCCGTCAGCTGATTATTCGCGGCGTTACCGGTGGCGTTGAGTTTGATCCAGTCGGCGCGCATGAATGGGCATGATCCGTATGCTTATCTCAAAGATGTGCTGACGCGGTTGCCGACACAGCGGGCCAGTGAGATCAGGCAACTGCCACCGCATCAGTGGATGCCGGCCTGACTTACGCAAGGTGAGAGGGGTGGACGCTTACGCCCAGCGGACGGGTTTCGAAGAAACAGCGACCGGATGCTAGCTCCGGTCTGTAGTGGTCTAATGAAACCGGACACCCATTTAGGCGAGAATGCTCGCCAGATCGAGGTGTCAGATGACCAAACAACGCCGCTCCTTTACTCCTGAATTCAAGCGCGAGGCTGCCGACCTTGTGCTC